>JAHEMZ010000001.1 GCA_024643385.1 Flavobacteriaceae bacterium
GCTAATCCTTGTACGACAATGGCACTCGATTGTACGCCCACATTTCCGGCAGTAGCCTGAATAAGAGGGACAAATAAGAACAGATTGGGAAATTTGGTAAAAATTGTACTGAATCCCGAGATAATACTGGCGGCACCAATTCCCCCTAACATTCCAATAAGCAACCAGGGGAGTCGTGCTTTTGTGAGTTTAAGAATACCGTCATCGGCTTCCACATCACCCGAGATCCCGGCAGCCATCTGGTAATCCTTTTCGGCTTCATCCCGAATAAAGTCCATGATGTCATCGATCGTCACGCGTCCTACCAAAATTCCATCTTCATCCACCACGGGAATTGCTTCTAAATCGTATTTCTGCATGATTCGGGCAACTTCTTCGCCTTCGGTGTGAATGGTCACATAATCTACTTTGGGGATATAAATATCGCTGATATGCGCTTTTTCAGGAGCGGTAAGCAAGTCTTTTAAAGAAAGTCTGCCTTTCAGTTTTCCCGCTTTGTCTACCACATAAATGGAATGTACACGAGTTACATTTTTGGCCTGTCTACGCATTTCACGCACACAACCCGCCGTGGTCCAGGTTTCTTTTACCCGCACCAATTCCTTTGCCATTAATCCCCCTGCCGTGTCCTCATCATATTTTAAAAGTTCGATGATATCGGCAGCATGTTCACTATCCTCGATCTTATCGATTACCTTTTTCTGTATGTCGGCATGTAATTCGGCGACCACATCCGCGGCATCATCGGTGTCCATCTCCGCTAACTCACGTGCGATCTCCTTTGGAGAAAGGCGTTCCAAGATCTTTTCACGCACATCTTCGTCCACTTCCATCAATGCTTCGGAAGTGATCACACTTTCAAGTGATTTAATGAGGTAAGTAGCATCCTCGGAATCGAGTTCCTCTAGAATTTCGGCTACATCGGCAAAGTGGAAGTCTTCAAAAATCTCCCTTATGGCACTTCTATCTTTTCGAGCAATGAGTTGCTCAATTTGTTCAAGAAATTCAGATGTGAGTTGAAATGCCATCGCTTTCCAGTTTTTGGGTGAGCGTTATGAAATCTGAAACAGAAAGTTGTTCCGGACGTAGGGCAAAGATAGCATCTTCTTTGAGTTTTTCAGATAAGTTAAAGGTTTTTAAACTGTTGCGCAGGGTTTTTCGCCGTTGTTGAAAGGCTGTCTTAACCGTTTTATAAAATAATCCTTCATCACAAGGCAGACTGTAATCCTCTTTTCGGATCAATCGAAGCACGCCGCTTTCAACTTTCGGCGGGGGATTGAAAACACCCGGCTTCACCGTAAACAAATATTCTGCATCATAAAAGGCCTGCACTAGAACAGAGAGTATGCCATAGACCTTGCTTCCTTTCTGTTCACAAATTCGTTGGGCCACTTCTTTTTGGAACATACCGGAAAATTCGGGCACTTGATTTCTCCACTCCAACATTTTAAATACAATTTGAGTAGAAATATTGTAGGGAAAATTTCCTATGATCGCAAAAGGGCTATCTCCAAATAATTGAGATAGATCATATTTCAAAAAATCGGCTTCGACAATATGCAAGTTGGTAAGTGCATAATTTTCTTTCAGGTATGCCACCGAATCATAATCCAATTCCATCGCCGTCACTTCCAGTGGTTTTTTGACGAGGTATTTAGTCAAGACACCCATGCCCGGACCAATTTCCAAGACCTTCTTATATCCCCGCAGTGTAAGTGTATCGCCAATTTTTTCGGCAATATGTTCATCGTGGAGGAAATGTTGACCAAGGTGTTTTTTAGCTCTGACCGATCCCATTAGAATTCTTTTATTACTTCCAATTCGGTTCGGAAGGCAATAAATTTTCCGGCAAATCGATTGCTTTGTGCACGCAAACGATCTGCATCTTCTTCGTAATATTTCTGAAGTGTTTCTTTACTGTCCGTTCTGTATTGAACAGAGTAAGTGATACCTCCCATTTCTTCTTGTACGTGTACCCGTGTCATTAAAGCTTTGTGAAATTTACCGGTACCTAACATAGCAGGGATATGTTCTTGATTCATCCATGCTAACCATTGATCATGAACGTCTTCCTCTATATTGATCGTTACATTGTAGATATACATACTTTAATTGATTTCATCCCCTCGTAGCATACGAAAACGCTTACGGGCTTCAACAAAATAGATGCTATCCTCAAAATTAAAGAGGATTTGCTCATACTCGTATTTCGCCTTCAGGGGTAAATTAAGTTGATTTTCATACAAAAGCGCCAATCGGTAATGGGCATCATCTGCCAGAATATCCTCGTTGTAAAATTCGATCAGTTTTAAATAATAGGACTCAGCTTGCTCGTATTGCTGTGAACGCTCGCAAAGTTGCCCCATTTTCAATAGCGCTTCATCTTCTATTTTTTCACCTTTATGGTTCGTCAAGATGTCTTTCAATATAACAATGGCTTCCTCATTTTTTTGCTGAAGGGCTTTTAGATCGGCATGGGCAAATTTTTTCAATGCAGTTTGGGTCGAATCCTCCAGGGTATTATCACTAATCATCAGGCTAAGCTGCATGGCATCGTTGGAAATGAGTTGTGAAGAGGACTTCTTTAACACATCCAATTGGGTCTGAGCCCATTCAAAATCTCCTTTGAAATAGCTGGTTTGGGCAACTTTGAAACGGGCTTCCTGCGCAAGCACATCGCTTTTTACCTTGTTTTGAATTTGTGAATAATAGATAAGTGCTTCATTGAATTTTTCATCCGACACTAAAATATCGGCCAATTTCATTTTAACCCGGGCCTCTTGGTACTGGTTCAAATCTTTCTTTGAGAGGTCTTTTAGCTGCTCGACGGCCTTTTCTTTTTGGTTATACTTAAATGCCAGGAAATCATTGTAGTCGATCTGAAGTAAATAGGTGTCGGCGCCGGTTCCAAATTCTTCAATTAGGTCTTGAAATTGCTGATCTATTTTTGAATAAGCGGAAGGTGCTGACAATTGGAGTTCGATAAACAAGAGTTGCTGATAGCCTTCCAATTGTGTTAAGGGGCTGTTGGCATGATCAATTATGAAGAGGACAATTTCCTTTGCGTCTTGATAGCTCTTTTCATTGGTAGCGATATGGGCTAGATCTATTAAGCCATTCAGACTTTCTTCTCTTCTCGTGAAAATCGCTTTTTCCTGAATAAAAGCTTTTTTGTACTCTTTTTGCTGAATAAATAACCAACTTAATAATTCGTTGTACAGCACATCAGGATCTTGCTGAAGTTTCTTTAGTAGTGCTTTTCTCAGCAATTGGTTTCCTTCATTATTCGGATCTTCCGTAACGTAATCATTGAAATTTCGCTTAATAGTGAAGGTATAGGTAGGATTAATTTTAAGCAGATTTAAATAAGTTTCAAACATCTTTTCGAGTTTCCCTTGCTCGCCGTATATCCGTGCTAATTGAGGGGAATAATCTCGGCTGCCATCCAGTTCCATCGCTGTTTCATAGACTTCAACGGCTTCTTCCAAAAGTGAATATTCTGAAAAAACCTGACCCAAACTGAAGGCGTATTGTGGCTTTATTTTTATATAATCGAGGGCTTTTCGGTAGGCTATTTTAGCCAGGCTATCTTTTTGCTGAAGGGCAAAGTTGTACCCTAATTCAATATAAAACTGCGGAAAGACTGATCTGTTTTGCAACCGATCCTTGATAATAGTTTCGGCGGCGTCAAATTGCTCCAGTTGCTGCTGGGTCTTAATTAAATTAATGGTATGACGGGTATCATTGGGATTTTGGGCCACCAATTTTTCATAAATGACCAACGCCTTTTGATATTCTCCTTGATCAAAATAATTTTTGGCCAAAAGATCACTCTGGGCATAGGTTGAAAAACCAAAAAGGAGTAGAAATAAGACAAATAAACTGCGCATGCGTTAAAGATAGTATATGTTATCTTAAATAAATAACAAAGTTTATACCCAATCTTACACCTAATTGGTTCCTTTAGTTGATGATGTCAAACCCACAATAAGGAATAAGCACCTCAGGAACTTTAATGTCTTCCGGAGTTTGATAATTTTCCAGAATGCCTGCCAAGACTCTTGGCAAGGCTAAGGAGCTTCCATTAAGAGTATGGACCAACTTGTTCTTACCATCCACATCTTTAAATCGCAATTTCAATCGGTTGGCCTGAAAGGTTTCGAAATTAGAGACCGAAGAGATCTCCAACCAACGATCCTGAGCCGTTGAGAAAACTTCGAAATCATAGGTCAGTGCAGAGGTAAACCCCAGATCCCCACCACATAGACGAAGAATACGATAGGGTAATTTTAATTCACGTAAAATTCCTTTTACATGCTCAACCATACCGTTCAGGGCTTCATAACTCTTGTCGGGATGTTCAATCCTAACTATCTCTACCTTGTCAAATTGATGTAATCGATTCAATCCCCGAACATGAGCCCCATAGCTTCCGGCTTCACGCCTAAAACAAGGGGTATAGGCGGTACACGTAACAGGCAGTTGAGTGTGAGCCAATAAATCATCTCTAAAAAGATTTGTCACCGGGACTTCTGCAGTTGGGATCAGGTAGAGATTGTCTTCTCCGATGTAATACATTTGCCCTTCCTTATCCGGCAATTGTCCTGTGCCGTAACCGGAGGCTTCATTCACCACATGGGGAACTTGATATTCTGTATATCCAGCAGCGGTGTTCTTGTCCAGGAAATAGGTGATTAAGGCACGCTGTAACTTAGCCCCTTTTCCTTTGTAAACCGGAAATCCTGCACCGGTGATCTTTACTCCCAATTCAAAGTCGATCAGATCGTATTTTTTAGCCAACTCCCAGTGGGGAAGGGCATCCTTTTCCAGGGTTGGAACAGTTCCTTCCGCAAACACCACCTCATTGTCGTTCTCATCCGTACCGGCCGGGACCAATTCATTGGGAATATTGGGAAGGGTATACAACAGTTGTTGCAATTTTTCCACCGTATCATTCAACTGTTCCTGCAATAGTTTGGATCGATCTTTCAACTCACTTGTCTTTTCTTTCAACAGATCAGCTTTTTGAGTCTCTCCATTTTTGAAAAGCAATCCAATCTCTTTGGAAAAGATATTCGACTGAGATAAGGTATCATCCAGTTGAGCCTGTGTAGAGCGACGAAGCTCGTCGATCTGTATCACTTCCTCTAAAATAGGTTGTGCGTTTAGGCCTCTTTTGGCAAGCGCCTTACTATAAGCTTCTTTGTGATCGCGAATGTTGTTTACCTGTAACATCTTCCTTCTAATTTTGAAGGGGCAAAGTTAGGGAAAATAGAATGCTTTCTCTAATGCTGTAAGTGCATTTACCTATTATTTTTCTTAATAGGATTCCGGAGAGGGCAAAATCCATTCATGATGGCGGAACGGATCCCATTTCACTTGTGTTAAATCCACTTCCGGGTCAATAAAACTATGGTATTTACCATCGTTGATTTTTACCTTGCAAGTCACATAAATGGCGACGTCATGTCCTTTTTCAGCCTCTATTTTCTTTATGCGTTGTGCCATCTGCCAAATAAAATCGGGACGAGATTTCAAACTTTTTAATTGTTTGCTTGAAACCAGGGATCTGTAAGGATAATTATTTCGTTCACCGGTAGCTTTATCCTCCACCCAATACATGAGCATGCCCGATCGGGATCGCAGCATCATCCGCCAACTGAGGCGATGCCCTTCTTCCGTCCAAAGCACATCGTCTTTGATGAACCAATGGCGTAAGGGTAATCCAAGTTGGAAAATAAAGTAAATTGTAAAAACGAATACACCAATTTTCTTAAACGTAGGGACCTGTACGACCGTTTTGTTATATTCCTCCCTTTTCAAACGAAAACGCTGGATGAGTGTTTTCGGACTAAAAAAGAAAAAGGCGAAGGCAATGCTCATATAGGGAAATATCCCAACTTGAAAAACGACAGAATTGAAGAGATGAAAGAAAAGGGATAAACAAAATCCGAGCACACGGGTCCGCTTCCAAAGTAGCATGGGAATGATCAATAGATCAAAGAAGATCCCAAAATAGGCAATGGTATAGTGTGTCCACGATTGCTGTAATAAGCCTCCTATAATCGCATAGTTGCTTTTGCTTTTCATAAAAAGTGCCGGAACCGATCCATCCAGCCAATGCGGGTATATTTTAGCAATTGCCCCGTAAGTAAAAACGATCCAGATCTGTAAAATAAAAACGACCGAAACCCATCTGGGCATATGGTATTTCTTAAATCCGGAACGCAAGGAATCCAATGAAAGATACCTCGAGGCCGGGAAAAACACCATCATCCAACACAACAACATCATCAAATAATAGTGATTATTATAAGCGGTTTTTTGCATGAGATATACGCAGGTCCACATCAAGGCATAAGCTGCCATGCTCCAACGATATTTATAGCCCAACATGACCAATAGTCCAAAAACTCCCATTAACAGAAAGTAATAATACATGCCATTACCGGGCAGGGGTTGCAGAAAATCGAAACCTATAAAATTGAACGTAAATTCCGGATCAATAAAAACTGATTTTACCGTTCCCAGGACAATTTCACCGAAAGCTTGAATGGTGATAAGCAATCCAAAGGCAATTCGCCAAAGCGAAAGCCCGGTATTATCAACACGTTGAAAAAGAAACTTATCCATATTGTTCCAGAAAACTCCTTGCAAATTGTTCATCTTGAGCAATAGCTTCCTTTAGTTTTGCTATTGATTCAAAAATATGTTCCTCCCGGATCCAAGAAATAAATTCCAATGCGAAGGGTTGATCGTAAAGATCTTCCGAGACATCCATCAAATAGGTTTCTATGGTTTTCTCTTTCCCTCCTACGGTAGGGTTTGTTCCTATGCTCGTGACCCCATAATACTTTCGGGTATGAACGGTAGCTTGTGTTAAATAGACTCCATTCATGGGGACTAATTTATAGGATTCATCGATTTTTAAATTTGCCGTGGGAAACCCCAAGGTTTTACCAATGCCTTTTCCTTTTACAATAGTTCCATGTAAAGTGTAGGGATATCCTAAAAAACTGTTCGCGGTGGCGATATCACCGTCTAACAAAGCATTCCTTATTTTAGTAGAGCTTACGGCAACATCGTCTAGTTCCTTTGCTGAAATTTCTTCTACTTCAAAACCATAAGTTCTTCCATATTCTCTGAGATCTTGAATGTTGGCTGTTCTATTTCTCCCGAATCGATGATCATACCCTATGATTATTTTTTTAATATGTAGTTGGTTGACCAGAATATCACGTACATATTCTACCGCAGTTAATCTCGAAAACTCTACGGTAAAGGGATGAATAATCAAATGATCTACTCCCAGCGAAGCGATGCGAGCCTTTTTTTCAGAAAGGGTATTCAACAACTTTAGGTCCGTTTCTTTTTGTAAGACCATGCGCGGATGAGGGAAAAAGGTAAGTAAAACAGATTCGAGGCCTTCACTAAGTGCACTTTCAACTAAGCGCTTCAAAATAGCTTTATGACCCAAATGTACTCCATCAAAGGTGCCGATCGTTACAACCGTTCCTTTGCTGTTGTGAAATGCGGAGGTGGAAAGGTATTCCTTCAAATTATCTGCCGTTAAATAAATTCATGGTATGGGTGACGCCTGCCAAGCCGAACGATTCTACCACTTGAGCCGCCAATTCAAGACGTTCAGGAAGTTTCTTCAATTCTTCTTCGTTCCATTCGCCAAGCACATAATCTACTTGTCTTCCTTTGGAGAAGTCGTCACTAATGCCAAAACGAAATCGGTTGTAGTGTATTGTCTGCAATACATCCTGAATGTCCTTAAGTCCGTTATGCCCCCCATCACTGCCCTTCGTCTTTACCCGAATGCTTCCAAAAGAAAGATTCAGATCGTCGGTAATGACCAATAGATTTTCGAGAGGGATATTTTCTTTATCTAACCAGTATTTTACCGATTTGCCACTTAAGTTCATAAAAGTACTGGGTTTCAGCAACAGAAAGGATCGTCCTTTTTTCTTATGAACTGTAATGTCTCCCAACTTGGCCGTCTCCCAGGTAAGGTCGTTCTGAGAAGCAATAAAATCTACTATTTTAAATCCGACGTTATGTCTTGTGTGTTCATATTTCGGACCAATATTACCCAGTCCTGCGATCAAAAATTTTTTCATAGGGTCACCTTCGGTAAATGGGACTTCTTTTTCGGAAGTAAAAAGTTTTCTGAAAAAAGGGAACATTCATTTTAAATTTAGGTAAAAATAAAAAAAGCATCCTATTTCGAGGATGCTTTTTCGTTTATCTGTTAAGAAGAGTTTATTCTTCTGCCGGAGCTTCTTCAGCGGTTGCTTCCGCCGGAGTTTCTGTTCCTTCTTCTGTTTCTTCTTCTGCTTCAACATCTGCAATGGCAGTACGAGAAGTTCTCACCTGACAGATCACGGTATTTTCACCATGCATGATTTTGAATTTCTCTTGTGCGATCGCACCGATGTACATCTTGGTACCAATTCGCATTTCAGTAATGTCCGCTTCGATAAAATCGGGAAGATCTTTAGGAAGTGCTTTCACACGAAGTTTTCTGTTCACTATTCTCAATACACCACCATTTCTAACTCCGCGAGAGTTTCCTGTGATACGTACCGGGATTTCCATCATTACTTCTTTGTCAGGAAAGATCTGATAGAAGTCGATGTGAAGTATTCTGTCGTTTACCGGGTGAAATTGAATGTCCTGAAGGATACATTCCACTTTGGTTCCGTCTTCCAATGCAACTACAACTGTGTGTACGTCCGGAGTATACACTAAGTGTTTGAATGCAATGTCATCTGCTGAAAAGTGAATAGGTGCATCTCCTCCGTAAACAACGCAAGGAACCTTTCCAGCATTACGTAAGGCTTTGGTAGCTACCTTGCCCACGCTTTCTCTTTTAAGTCCGTTAATTGTAATTGATCTCATTTTTGTTTTATAAATTTTAAATGATATAGCCTGGCCTTCTGGCAAAGCGGGTGCAAAGGTAAATTTTTATTCTGATAAATACTAAGGGAATTTCTGCTTTTTTACAGCTTGAAACTACATCAAGAACTTGGAACTGATCGACTTGTTCTCATTCACACGTAGCATCACGTCGGCAAATAGGTTGGCACAGGTAATTACATGGATCTTTTTGCTCTCTTGACGTAAAGGGATGGAGTCGGTAACGATCAACTCTTCCAGTTTCGATTTTTCCAATCGTTCATAAGCACTTCCAGAAAGAATAGGGTGTGTACAAATGGCGCGAACACTTAGTGCCCCTCGTTCCATCATCAAATCGGCTGCCTTGGTCAAGGTGCCTGCGGTATCGACCATATCGTCTACCAGGACCACATTTTTTCCTTGTACATCACCGATCAGCTCCATATGAGATATCTCATTGGCTTTGGCGCGTTGTTTATAACAAATTACCACATCACATTCCAGCGCCTTCGAATAGGCATAAGCCCTTTTCGAACCTCCCATATCCGGGGATGCGATGGTCAAGTTATCCAGGTTTAATTTTTTTAAATAAGGCAAAAAGACGGTAGAGGCGAAAAGGTGATCCACGGGTTTTTCGAAAAAACCCTGAATTTGATCGGCATGCAGATCCATGGTAATGATTCTCGTTGCTCCTGCGGTTTCCAACATTTTAGCGACCAACTTAGCCGCGATGGGAACACGTGGCTTGTCTTTTCGATCTTGTCTTGCCCAACCGAAATAGGGCAGCACTGCGGTGATATGACGGGCGGAAGCACGCTTGGCGGCATCCAACATCAATAACATTTCCATCAAATGGTCGCTGTTCGGAAAAGTGGAACCTATTATAAACACCCGACTCCCACGTACCGATTCTTCAAAAGATGGCTGGAACTCTCCGTCACTATAGGTAGAAGTGATCACGTTCCCCATTTTAATTCCAAAGGCATCAGCGATATCTTGCGCCAAGGCATGGCTTTGTTTACATGCAAAAATTTTGGGTTCGGGAATGAATGATGACATGGTTGTGATGTTTAGTTTGATACAAAAGTAAAGCGAAGCAATACTTTTTTGCAAAAATGAGGAAAAGAATTACTAACAATTTGTAATAATTTATTTATTTTTGCCATCCGTTTAGGCCTTGGTGGCGGAATTGGTAGACGCGCACGACTCAAACTCGTGTTCCTAGGAGTGTGGGTTCGATTCCCACCCAAGGTACAACAAACCACAAAAAATGTGGAATTACAAGCGAGCTTCAAAAAAAGAAGCTCGCTTATTTTTTTGGGTGAGCGCAGGAATTATTTTTTGTGGTTTTCAAGCGCAGCTTGAAGGGAACATTTGCCATAGGGCAAATGAATCCCACCTTGAAGAAGCTCGCTTATTTTTTTGGGTGAGCGCAGGAATTATTTTTTGTGGTTTTCAAGTGATGCTGTGAAGGAAGCTAAAGGATCGATAAGAAGATATTTCTACCAACCTTCCTCTTTCTCTGCTACGTGTTCTTTTAAAAGGTAAGCTTTTAAGGAGATATTCAGGTCATTGAACAATCCCGCAATATCCCCGGGAATGGATACACACTCCTTCTTTAATTCCCCGCCTCGGGTGTAATAATGATCAGGAGCTTTATCTAGAGGGGTATCAAACCAATCTTTCAATCCGGTTTGATTCACCGGTCCGAATTGTTCCAAACGCACTACATCGAACCGGTATTTTTTGTCTTTAAAGGCAAGTTGAACTTCATAGCGCACATTGTTACACGAAGTCTTTCCCATAACGGTGGTACATACGGCATTTTCCTTTGCCCCTTCAAAATGTAGTTGATCATTGACCACAGTCGACTTTATCGTTCGTTGGGTTGCTTTCACCCATTGTACGGCTTTTTTATATAAAGCTTCCTGATCTAAGCTGTCTAATTCAACGACTACATAGTTGGGATGGATACCGTTGATGTCGTAGGAGAATGATTCATTCTGACCAAATAAAACGGTGGGAGTAGCAAACAAAAGGAATAGTAATAAATAACTTGATTTCAACATAGTTTTCAGGGTAACGATTTGAGGATACAAGATAAAAATTTAAATCAAATTTTTACTATTAACATTGTCTACCATAAAAGTGATCGATCGGCCTTATTTGTCCTTATGGAATTGGAATCAATTAGTCGGTATAGGACGGTGATTTTCTTTTTTGTAAGCGCTATCTTTACTTCTATAATAATGGTTATAATGATGTACTTTGGTTTTTTCGGAAACATTTAACACCCCATTCTTTTGTGGGAGCGTAACTTCCTTTTAAATTCGCTACCAATACCTTATGAAAAAAGAAAAACAACTACAATACGACAAGGCTTACCTTAAAATGGCACTAGAATGGAGTAAACTCTCTTACTGCAAGCGCCGACAAGTAGGGGCATTGATCGTGAAGGATAAAATGATCATCAGTGACGGCTATAACGGCACACCTACGGGTTTTGAAAACTTTTGTGAGGATGAGGAAGGCTATACCAAATGGTACGTTTTACATGCGGAAGCCAATGCGATCAGTAAAGTGGCTTCTTCCACACAATCCTGTAAAGGGGGCACCTTATACATTACCATGTCTCCCTGTCAGCAGTGTAGCAAATTGATCCATCAAGCAGGGATCTCCCGGTTAGTATATCACGAATCCTACAAAGATGATTCGGGTGTAAAATTTTTACAAAAAGCAGGTGTGGAGATCACACACGTCGAAAGTTTAGAATAGAAAATGGGAAATTCAAAAATACACTTGCCTTTATGGATAGGAGTAGCGTTGGCCGCAGGTGTTTTTGTGGGATCCAAACTGAATTTTCAGGACACCAATAAAAAGATATTCGCCACCAATTCCAAAAAGGATAAGCTCAACCGTCTGATCGATTATATCGACTACGAATACGTAGATGAGGTAAATACAGATAGTATCGTTGATGTAACCGTCAATGGCATCCTAAAGAACCTCGATCCGCATTCCGTTTATATCCCTGTTTCTGAATATGAGGATAATGCCGATGACATGCGCGGCAACTTTGTGGGCATTGGAGTTAGCTTTTACGTTTATAAAGATTCTATTGCCGTAATCCGAGCCATCGCCGGCGGCAGTGCCGAAAAAGCCGGTATAAAAGGAGGAGACCGTATTCTATTTGCCGATGGAAAAAAACTGTTCGGTGAAAATCTACATAGAGACAGTATCTCTAAATTCTTAAAGGGAGAGATCAATTCAAAAGTGGATTTAAAGATCTACCGAAAAGTGGAAGGCAAAGAGTTGAATGTGACCATCAAGCGGAAACGAATCCCGATCATTAGTGTGGATGCTTCATACATGATCAAGGATGGATTGGGTTATATAAAGATCAACCGGTTTTCGGAAAGTACCTACACCGAATTCAAAAGTGCCCTGGATAAATTGATGGACCAAGGTATAAAGAGCTTGGTGCTGGATCTGAGAGATAATCCCGGCGGCTATATTTCGACGGCTGAACGCATCGTGGATGAATTTTTAGAAAACGATAAACTGGTATTGATTACCCGTAATAAAGCCGGGGAAGAAACAAAAAGTTATGCGACTCGTAAGGGCGAATTTGAAGATGGAAAACTCTATGTGTTGATCAATGAGAACTCTGCTTCAGCCAGTGAAATTGTGGCAGGAGCCCTTCAGGACAATGACAAAGGCACCATTATAGGAAGAAGATCCTTCGGAAAGGGATTGGTGCAACGTGAAATGGCCTTAGGGGATGGGAGTGCCGTACGCCTCACTATTGCCAGATATTATACACCAACCGGCAGATCCATACAGCGCCCGTACGGGGATGGAAAAGAAGATTACTACGACGACTATGAGAAACGCTATCAGAATGGAGAATTAAAAAGTGCGGATAGTATTAAAGTTGCGGATTCCTTGCGTTATACCACCCCAAAGGGAAAGGTGGTCTACGGAGGAGGAGGGATCATCCCGGATGTATTTATTCCGAAGGATACCAGTATAGAAAATGAAACGTTGCGCTATGTGGACCGCAATGGGTTTATGAGTTATTTCATCTTCGAACATCTGGAAAAAAACAGAGCGCAATTTGACGGAGTAACCTTTGATGATTTTCGAACCGAATATCACGTTTCAGATACTTTAGCCGATGAATTTATCGAGTATTCCCGATTGCAAGAAGCGCAAATTGATCTAAGCAACTATGAAGCCGAGTTAAAACTTGTCTTAAAAGCGAATATTGCACAACAGTTATTTGGTCCCAATGAATACGAATTACTGCTCAATGCGGACGATGCTATGCTGAAAAAAGTGATCGAATTGGAGTCAAAGCAGCCTAATCCTTAAAATTTTTATGCTTGTTCTTTACTTTATGTGAAGCGATCAAGATCAGCATAAGTACAATAGCGCAAGCAGCGGCAGCAATGCCTATTAATGCGACCTGACTTTCTCCCTGAAGAAGGTTGTTAAAATCCAGTTTCGTAAGGTTGAAAACGATAAGGGCCAATCCAATGGCAATGATGAAGTAGCGAAATAATTTCATAGTTTCAAATCGTTAATTGAATAGTTCCTGAATATTCGAAGTAAAGAGTTTTACAGCGATCGCTAACAAGATCACTCCAAATACCCTTTGTATAATACCAATCCCGTTCTTCCCCAATATCTGCTGTATTTTGGCAGAGGATTTTAATACGGCATAAATTACAATTACATTGATGATCACGGCAACAATCACATTTTCCAGGGCGTATTCCGCTCGAAGAGACAAAAGTGTGGTCAAAGTACCCGGTCCGGCCAACATTGGAAATGCCAGCGGAAAGATCGAAGCCATATCGGGCGTGCCTCCGTCATCTTTGAACAAAGTGATCCCCAGGATCATTTCCAACGCGATAAAGAATAAGATAAAAGCCCCGGCTACAGCAAATTCATTTACGTTGATACCGATAAGACTAAGAATGCGCTCTCCCAAAAAGAGGAAAAGGATCATCACCACTGCGGCGATGACAGAAGCTTTCTCGCTATGAATATGTCCGGCGCGTTTGCGAAGGGAAATAATGATCGGTACGTTACCGATAATATCGACTACGGCAAAGAGCACCATACTGGCAGTAGCAATTTCTTTAAAACTGAAATCCATGAGGATGTTTTTATCGGGAGCAAAATTACACAAACAATTTAGGACTCCTGTGATTCTTCGAAAGAAATACCCCTTATCTTTGCCGCTATGTTTCAGCTAGGTAAATCCATTGTTTCCGAAGAACTTTTAGAAAAGGAGTTTGTGTGCAATTTAAGTGCTTGTAAAGGTGCTTGTTGTGTAGAAGGGGAAGCCGGTGCTCCCGTTTCCGAAGCGGAGGCAGCTATTTTGAAAGAGATCTATCCAAAAGTAAAAACCTTTTTACGACCCGAAGGCATTGCTGCGATTGAAGCGCAGGGCACTCATATCCTGAGTGACCTGGACGAACTTGAAACTCCTTTGGTAGACGGAAAGGAATGTGCGTATGTGACCTTTACCGATAAGGGCATTGCCAGCTGCGGTATTGAAGTGGCTTATAAGGCGGGCGTAATCGATTTTAGAAAACCGATCTCTTGTCATTTATATCCGGTTCGCATCCAAGAATACAGTGAGTTCTCTGCTGTAAATTACCACAAATGGCCTATTTGTAATGATGCTTGCTCCTTGGGTAAAGAACTTAAAGTTCCGGTCTATAAATTCGTGAAGGAGGCTTTGATTCGAAGATTTGGAGAAGCCTGGTACGGAGAATTGGAAAAAGTTGCATCCGAAATGAAATAATTGAGATTATTTTCACCTATTTCGATTTTTTTTTCAGATTCATTGTTAAAAATGATACCCTCATTTTGTTAAAAAAGTAGGTTACGAAAACGTTATCAAATTGTTTCTTAGCTATCGTAAAATAAGCTGCCATAGGGGTTTTCAACGGAACATTTTGCATTTGTTCACAACCTTTGTAATAAACTTATAAATATCTGTAAATGAGGTATATAAGTTTAATTTTTAACAAAAAGATAATAACAAGCCTCAGAACGCTGTGTTGAAAACTTTGTTAAAAACCCAGCATTGATTTTTATCTAAATGGTTCTAAATTTTTTCATATTTGTTAGTCCCTAGTAACCTGTAGAATTCACTAAATTTTAAAAGAAAAGGACACATGAGTGCAGTAGAACCCATTTTAGCAGAAAATAAGAATCGATTTGTAATTTTTCCCATTCAACATCATGATATTTGGGAATGGTACAAAAAAAGTGAAGCCAGTTTCTGGACCGCTGAAGAAATCGATTTACATCAAGATCTAACCGATTGGACAAGTAAGTTAAGTGACGATGAACGCTATTTCATCAAACATATCCTTGCTTTTTTTGCTGCTAGTGATGGTATTGTGAACGAAAATTTGGCGGAAAACTTCGTAAATGAAGTGCAGTACAGTGAGGCTAAATTTTTCTATGGTTTCCAGATCATGATGGAAAATATTCACAGTGAAACCTACTCCTTACTGATTGACACTTATGTAAAGGATGATAAAGAAAAAGATCTGCTCTTTAGCGCGATAGAGAATTTTCCGGCGATCAAGAAAAAGGCCGACTGGGCGCTAAAGTGGATCGACAGCCCTAGTTTTGCGGAGCGATTGATCGCTTTTGCAGCGGTAGAAGGAATTTTCTTTTCCGGGGCTTTCTGCTCCATTTTCTGGTTAAAGAAAAGAGGGCTCATGCCGGGACTTACCTTTTCCAATGAATTGATTTCCAGAGATGAAGGGGTTCATTGTGATTTTGCCGTTCACCTTCATAATCACCATTTGGTAAATAAAGTACCAAAGGAAAGGATTCGTGCAATTATCGTAGACGCCTTAAACATCGAAAGGGAGTTTATCACAGAATCCCTACCGGCAAGTCTTATAGGGATGAATGCCAAGCTCATGACCCAATACCTTGAATTCGTTACCGACCGCTTGTTGGTAGAATTAGGTTGTGAGAAAGAATATAACTCCAGCAATCCATTTGACTTTATGGACATGATCTCGTTGCAAGGAAAAACGAATTTCTTTGAAAAACGGGTGTCAGAATACCAAAAAGCCGGAGTCACCAACAAAGACAAAGAGTCGAATAAAATTAGTTTCGACGCAGATTTTTAAAATACTTCCGCTTGCTCCCCAAAGGGCGGATTTTTTTAAAGCAGTATAAAATGTGCGACCTAAAGTCGTCACAGATGAATTTTTTACAAAAAAACTAAACAACTTCTAGCATTATGGATGTAATTAAAAGAGACGGACGCAAAGAACCGGTCATGTTCGACAAGATCACGGCCAGGATTCGTAAATTGTGTTATGGGCTCAACGAACTTGTTGACCCGGTCAAGGTAGCGATGCGTGTGATCGAAGGATTGTACGACGGGGTAACTACCAGTGAATTGGATAATTTGGCAGCAGAGATCGCCGCTACAATGACGGTTTCGCATCCGGATTATGCGAAATTGGCTGCGCGTATTTCGGTGTCCAATCTTCACAAGAACACCAAAAAGACCTTTTCTGAGGTGATGACCGATCTCTATGAATACGTAAACCCAAGAACAGGAAAAAAGGCCCCATTATTAAGTGATGAGGTGTTTGAAGTGATCAAGGAGAACGCAGATGAGCTAGACTCTGCCATTATCTATAACCGTGATTTTAATTACGATTACTTCGGATTTAAAACCTTAGAGCGATCCTACCTTTTAAAGTTAAACGGACAAATTGTGGAGCGTCCGCAACATATGCTCATGCGTGTTTCAGTGGGGATACATTTAAACGACCTTGCCGCCGTTAAGGAGACCTATGAATTGATGTCTAAGAAGTATTTTACGCACGCTACACCCACTTTGTTCAACAGTGGTACGCCGAAACCTCAAATGTCCTCATGTTTTCTTTTGACCATGAAGGATGACAGTATCGATGGCATCTACGATACCCTAAAGCAAACGGCTAAAATTTCTCAATCGGCCGGAGGAATTGGGCTGTCAATCCATAATGTACGAGCCACGGGATCTTATATCTCCGGAACCAACGGAACTTCCAACGGGATCGTACCTATGCTTCGCGTATTTAATGATACCGCACGTTATGTGGATCAAGGAGGAGGAAAGCGTAAAGGAAGCTTCGCGATCTATGTGGAACCCTGGCATGCCGACATCTTTGATTTCCTGGATCTGAAAAAGAACACCGGTAAGGAAGAAATGCGTGCACGTGATCTTTTCTACGCTATGTGGATACCGGATCTTTTTATGAAAAGAGTGCAGGAAGATGGCTATTGGACCTTAATGTGTCCAAACGAATGCCCGGGATTATTCGATATCTACGGGGAAGAATTTGAAGCGCTGTATGAAGGGTATGAATCTGAAAATAAAGGTCGGAAAACCATTAAAGCACGTGAACTTTGGGAGAAAATCCTGGAGTCTCAAATTGAAACGGGAACGCCGTACATGCTTTATAAGGACGCCGCGAATCGCAAAAGCAACCAAAAGAACTTAGGAACTATCCGTTCTTCGAATCTGTGTACCGAAATTATGGAATATACCTCTCCTGATGAGGTAGCGGTCTGTAATTTGGCATCCATCGCCTTACCGATGTTCGTGAAAAATGGCGAGTTCGATCACAAAGAATTATTCCGTGTGACCAAACGGGTGACCAAAAACTTGAACCGCGTCATTGATCGTAATTATTATCCGGTCATAGAAGCGCAAAACTCTAACTTCCGACATCGTCCGGTAGGATTGGGGGTACAAGGATTAGCGGATACCTTTATCCTCATGCGTTTGCCTTTTACCTGCGACGAAGCCAAAAAATTGAATCAAGAGATTTTCGAAACGCTCTATTTTGCAGCCGTTACGGCTTCCATGGAAGAGGCAAAAACAGATGGCGCTTATGAAAGTTATAAGGGCTCTCCGATTTCTCAAGGCTTGTTTCAGCACAATCTATGGAATATTCAGGATGAGGAGCTAAGCGGCCGTTGGGATTGGGCTAAATTGCGCAAGGATGTCAAAAAACACGGGGTGCGGAACTCTTTATTGGTAGCACCGATGCCAACGGCTTCCACCTCTCAAATTTTAGGGAACAACGAAGCCTTTGAACCTTATACCTCCAATATCTATACCCGAAGAGTACTTTCCGGAGAATTCATCGTAGTGAATAAACACCTATTGGAAGATCTGGTAGGCCTAGGCTTGTGGAATGATGATTTAAAGGAAGCCATCATGCGTGCCAATGGATCTATTCAAGACATAGAGGGTATTCCTCAAGACTTGAAAGATTTGTACAAAACTGTTTGGGAATTGAGTATGAAGGATATTATCGATATGTCTCGTCACAGAGGCTATTTTATCGATCAGTCTCAGTCTCTTAATTTGTTTATGGAAAATGCCAATATGGCGAAACTTACGTCCATGCATTTCTATGCCTGGAAGAGTGGTTTGAAAACCGGGATGTATTATTTGAGAACGAAAAGTGCGGTGGATGCCATTAAATTCACCTTGAAAAAGGAAACGGAGAAAGAACCCGTTGCGGTAGCAGTAGAAAATAAGGTAGAGGCCGTATTGGTCAATCCGGAAAAATCGTTAACTGCACAAGAGTTGAGAGAGCTATTGGCACAATCAAAGAATGCAGCCGATAATGATGAGGATTGTTTGATGTGCGGATCTTAATTTTTAAGTGTTATTTTGAAAAAAGGGAAGCAATTGCTTCCCTTTTTTTATGTGAAGAAATGATATAAATATCAGGTTAATCCTATCAATTCAGGCCTATTGAGACATTCATTTAAATGGGGTAAGCAATAGGTCAACTCCGACTGCAATTGTACATTTTTAGCGTTTAATGGTTAAGTCCTTCCATGTTAATAGGATAAATTTGAAGGGACTAATTTGTGTTCATTCATAAAAAAAACCCTTCATCTGCTAAGATGAAGGGCTTCTGGAATTCATTTTTCAAGGTGTCTTAATTCTTGTTATAGCTTGAATAATACTCCTCCATCAAATTCATGATGGCATTCACCAAATCTTTGGTTTCCAATAATAAGCTAAAATAAAGAGTGGTATTTTTTGGACTTGATTCTTCCGTGCGTGTTCGGGCTATTTGCTTTTCTATTTTCTGAGATAGTCCGTCCAAAATAGACTCTTTTCGCTCCAATACATAGCTGATTCGATCAAATTTCTTCTCATTGAATATTGTTTCAATCTCAGTGAGTAGTGCTGCCAAGGAATCATCTATCTCTTGAAGATCCTTTATTTGATTAAATCGTAATGCCTTGTGATTATTGTGAACATGCTTATGACTTTTCTTTGAGATATATTCGAGTGATTGCGCGATATCTGTTAGATAGGCCAGAATCGTAATATAGAAGTTACTTCCTCTCACACTGGTTTCATCGAGATTTTTAATGAAATAGAAAATGTTATTCCGCAGATCCTCGATTTCCGCATCCAATTTTTCTACACCCTTTTTACTCTTTTTAAGTCGGGCTTCATCCTGTTTCGCAAGACCTTTTAAAACATCCGTATAAATTCTATTCGTTCTAGAGACCACGTTCGAAATGTTATGAGCACTTTCTGAAATGATTCCTTGTACTGTTTTACTTTGCGATTTTTTCAAACCCGATTTATCAGATTTTGCAATCCCTTTTTTCTTGTGTGAAAAGTAATTTCTAACTAATAAGCCTATTGCAAGTAAAAGTAATATGGCAATCGCAGGGCCTCTTCCTAAAAAGATAATATAGGTCATGGTTCCAGCGGCCATAAATGCTATAAATGCAGTAAAGAACCAGCCGCCAATTACATTTAACACTCCGGCGACTCTGTAAACAGCACTTTCTCTTCCCCATGCTCTGTCAGCCAATGACGTTCCCATCGCTACCATAAAGGTAACATAGGTGGTAGAAAGGGGTAATTTCATGGAAGTTGCTATCGCTATCAAGATTCCCGCCACTGTAAGGTTTATGGCCGCACGTATTAAATCGAAAGCCGGTATTTCATGTGCCTTACTGGAGGGAATATTCTCGGTAGGTTTCTCAAAGCTACTCGCAATCCTGTCTTGTGTTGAATTTGGGATAACGGCTCCTAATAATGAAACCAATTTGGTGCTTCCTTTTACTGCAGCACGTGACAACATATTAGGTCTAAACTTTTCGGAACCATCACCTTGTCTGGAAAGACCGATTTCGGTTTCGGTTACTGTTCTCGCCTTCTTGGAGAACCAAAGGGTCAATACCATAACCGTGCCCGCAATAAAAAGTAATAGAGGTTCTGCGGGGACTTTATTTTCTAACACACTCATTGAAAATGTAGTGGCCGCTTCACCTGAAGCAGACCAAGCTTCATAAGAATGATAGGCCGCCATCGGAACACCGATAAAGTTCACCAGGTCATTGCCTGAAAACGCTAATGCTAAACCAAAGGTACCCACGGCAATTACAAAAACAAGGATATTCTTTTTAAAGATTTTGGTAAATAGAAAGGAAAATAAAGTCCAAATCACAAATCCAACACCTAAAAGGATAAAGATATTCATCTCAAATAGACTCTTGAAACTATCATAGCTTGGAGCTCCTTTTAATCCCTTGAAAAAGATAAAATAACTTATAGCTGTCAAGGTTATTCCTCCAAATATGGCTCCAAAGTTTTTAATCTTTTGTTCATAATGAAATGTAAATATCAAGCGAGAGAGCCACATTATTAGAGCCCCGACTGTAAAAGAAATTATTACAGAGAGGAGAATACCTGAAATGATCTCTGTAGCTTTATCTGTATTAATATATTTTAATAAATTTGAGATTGTCTCAGTATCTGAAGCACCAATTTTTATGAGTGCCATCACAACCGCGGCACCTAACAATTCAAAAACAATGGATACAGTTGTCGAGGTAGGCATTCCTAGCGTGTTGAAAAAATCCAACAGCAAAATATCCGTGATCATCACTGCCATAAAAATGATCATGATCTCATCAAAATAGAATTCACCGGGCACAAATATCCCTTTTCGAGCCACTTCCATCATCCCACTAGAATAAACGGCACCTATAAAAATACCCAAGCTCGCAACGATCATAATGGTTTTAAAGGGCAGGGCTTTTGAACCAATGGCCGAATTCAGAAAATTAACGGCATCATTGCTTACGCCAACGACCAAATCGGCAATAGCTAATACCGCTAAAGCAACGAGCATCAAGATGTAAATATTATCCATAATTCAATAATTAAAGTGGTGCAAATATCTAAATTAATATAAGTTTATTTGTTATCAAATTGTTATGACTATAAGAGTATTAAAAGTGTAGGTCAAATCCTAATCTCCAGAAGATAAAATCTTTTTCCCCACCTTTCTCAGCATAGGTAATATCAGTTTGAACTTTTAAATTGTGACCTACCACATATTTCGAAATTCCAAGGGTATATTGATCTTGATCGGCAGTTTCGGTCACTTTGTAATAGTTTGCTGAGGTATATCGACCGGTAAACTCATAATTACTTGGGAGCAGATAACTCGCTTGGATGTTATATGCGTCTCCTTCTAAAACCACATCTCCTGTGGGAGTGCCGTCCGCTTCAATAGCTATGGGAGCCGCGGCTTCTCTGTTAGCGTATTCTGCCATTAAGGCAAACCCTTTGTATTTGAACATTCCGTCCACAAAAATGGTGGTAATGTCGGTTTCGTAATAACCTGTTTCTGTAACCATATAACTCCCTAGGTTACTACGTTCACGAACCGCATCGTTGTTAAGATCATAAGTAAATCCCATCATTAACTTAGGGGTAGGCTCTCTCTTTAGATCTCCCTGTGAGTAATCGCCTTTTGATTGAAAATTACCAAATGGCAATACTTCTAATCGTCCGGTATACTGATGCCCCCCCAGGTTTCCAATGGTCACATTTCGTCCTTCTCCCTGCGAATAGGCTAACTTCTCTTTGATCAGGAATTTGTCTGTGAAATTAATCTGGTGTCGTAATTGGAACCCAATATCTCGATCGATATTGAATCGACTATTTAGGATGGATCGATCAATTAGCTGTAAATTACCTGAAGATATAACTCGTTCTATATTTCCGGGTAGTTTTGTTTGCCCGGCCCATAGTTCGAACTTTTCATAGAAATTCCACATAATGACCGCATCCAATATATATCTAGGAGTATTCTGATTGAATTCATTGGCTCCTGCAATGTCGAAGTTGGACAATCCCAATTCGATTTTATACTTTAACTTGGGAGTGGCGGCAAAACCATCAAATTTTAATCTGGCTCGTCGGATACGGAAATCCTGCTTAGGTTCTCCATATTGTTCGCCATCGTTGATCCAAAGGGTATTGGCTCTAAATTGAATTCTTGGAGCAAACTTAACACTGAAGGTACTGTCCTTTGCCGTAAAGTTGAACATTCCCTTCCCAAAAGAAGTGTCACTGATTTCTTGGGAAAATGCATTTGAAAAACAAAGGATCAAGCCTAAAAAGGCAAATGTAGAAAGTCTCATTAAAATCGTTTTTAGTTTTTGTCATTGCAAATGACCGATTCTAATGTTACCTGAATGTTTCTTAAAAGTTATTTTTAGACTAAATGGGTATAAAATAAAAAAGGGCTGCCGATAAAGGCAGCCCACACATTGGTAAAATCTAGTCGACAAAAACTTAACGATTTACATGTGTGTGTAATTAAACACATAGCAAATAAAGCGTAACAGTATGGCTTAATCGTCATCTAAATATTAAATAAACATTAAGAATTTGGTCTATTTTTTCACAAAAAATAATCGTAAAATACTAATAAACAACAAGATATAATCTTAATGTTAATTAAACGTTACGAAAACCTTTCATAATTGTTACTAATTCATTACTTTTGATTTGTTCAACCCTTAAAATAGTATTGTCATGAAAAACCTAATTGTTTTGTGCGCTGTTTTATTCTCTGTGGGTTTTGCTATAGCACAAGAGAATAAACAAAATGAGTTCGTGCAGGAAGGTAAACTAATTAAGGCTACAATGTTTCACGAAAATGGAATAGTAGCTCAAACTGGTTTTTACACATTGGATAATAAACTACAGGGTGAATGGATCAGTTATGATGCATTGGGTAACAAGACTGCCGTGGCTCACTACAACAATGGAAACAAAGTGGGTACTTGGTATTTTTATCAAGGCAATGAAATGAAGGAAGTTGATTACTCCAACTCTAGAATTGCCAAGGTAACATCGTTTACAAAAAGCGATACCCGTGTAGTAACCTACTAAGACAAAAACTTACAAAACAAAAAAAGAGCGCTCCTTCATAAGGAGCGCTCTTTTTTATTTAGGCTAAATCTTTCTTTTTAGTTACGAGTCCAACCTGTTTTCCAGGCATCGTAATCTGCCCCGGTTCCGTTGCCGTCACCAAAGATAAACTGACTTTCATCAAAAGTAAATTCAGTATCATTCTTCATCTTTAGAATGACATCGATGAAAGTTACATCGGTCACAGTAAGATCACCATCCAATACACCTTGACCGGTAGGACTGTCGCCCATATCACCATCAAGATCAAATCCTTCTTCGAACCCTTGGATGACCATATTGGTAAAGATTCCTTGGGTACCGGCGCGTAATCGCACAGCTTCGTTTCCGGTAGCAGATCCGTTCCCAAGAATAGTTACATTATTTACAGTTGGCTTTGCCCAAAAGATAGGATTAGAATTGTTTCCAATATCCGTATTGAAACCATCACATTCGAATCCTTTATCATGAGATAACCCATGTTCGATATATACATTGGTCAAGGTGCCTGAAAATCCTTCCGTCCAGTCTACAGAGTCGTCTTCACACCCAATTACAGAAATAAAACTTGCATTTACAGTACCGCCAAAGAATTCGATTCCGTCGTCTTTTCCTTTATAGGCCTGAATGTAAGCGATATTTGTTCCATTTCCTACTCCATAGAAAGAGAAACCATTGTTTTCTGAAGAAGCATCAGCTGCTCCTCCTGAATACTCAACGCGCACATAACGAAGCGTTCCCGAATTGTCAGCAGCATCACTACCTCCGTAGGGAAGGCCTCCAATTTCCGAAGAGGAGGTAGCATCACCGCCTACTACAGAGTTGATAGGTGCTTTCCCAAGGATTATCAATCCTCCCCAGTCACCTGAAGAGGGAGTTGAAACATTGGAAGTTAGCACGATGGGTTGGGAAGAAGTTCCCTCTGCCATAATTTTTGCACCTTGTGCGATGGCGATATAATTTCCGGCTCCGGTATTGGCTTTAATAATTACTCCGGCAGGAATGGTTAGCGTGGTTCCTTCAGTCATGATCAATGCCTCGGTAAGAATATATTCTTTTCCGATCTCCAAAGTGAAATCGGCAGTCTTTGTTCCTCCAATTTCAATAGCGCCGTCCGGAGTGGTCCCGCCTCCATTGTTATTGATTACGGTACTGTTATCCTGACTGTTGTCGTTGATTACAATATCAGCTGTATCATCTGCTTCACAGGAAGCGAAAAGCAAGGCTATCGTGGCTAGGCTTGTAAGTAAATAATTAGTTTTCATCTGTTTACGTATTAATTTAATTTGTGTTTCGATTATTAAAATTTGTATTTGAGTTGTAATCCGAGGCGGATACCTCTTTTATATTGCGATATGATGACGTCTCCTTGGGCCGTATTTTCACGAATGCGTTCAATACTGGGGTCGAGAAGGTTCTTAGCACTGGCGTTCACTTCGAAATGTTCTCCAATACTATTTTTCCAAACAAGATCCAACGTGGGGACGGATTTTTCTATAATATTTCCTAACTGTCCGGAACCTAAGGCGTCTATTCGGTCACTGAAATAGGAAAAAACAGCATTCATTACCGGCTTGTAATTCCCAAACACAGGACTTAAGTTTAGATCTGCATTGATCAACAATGGGGAAGCTCCTTGTAATTCGTCTGAATTCCTATTGAAAGTAGTAGAGAATAGACCGTTGGAATCTCTTAGATCCTGAGTGGTTTCCATATAGGTGATATTCAATCCGGCGGATAGCAGCGCATCATTTGCATCTCCTGCAATGATGTTTTTACGCACTTCTAATTCAGCACCAACCACTTCCGCTTTTTCACCCGTTCTGAAATAACGCTGTGTTCCCGTTGCATCGTTTGCAATGACCTTATTTACCGGATTGTCAATTCTTTTACCGAATGCGGCAATGGAGATTACTTCACTTTTTCCGAAGAACCATTCGTATTTAAGATCAAGATTATAAATATCTGAAAAAGAAGGATCTTCCAAGAGATCAGGATTTCCACCCACCCGTTGCGTTACATCTTCGTACACAAAAGGGGCTACCTCTTTAAATTCCGGAAAAGACACCGTTTTACTTACGGCAAATCGAAGGTTTTGATCCTCGGTCAAGGCGTATTTAATATTTAAACTAGGCAAGTAAAAGTTCTGGTACGTACTTCGGAATCCCGGTTCACTGGAAGGTAAATTGATCACGTCGTATTTGATGCGTTGTTCAAAGGATTCTGCCCGAAACCCAGGTACAAAGGTCCATTTGTCACCCGCATTGATCTCGGCATTTATATAGCCCGCATGAATATTTAAGTTGCCGGTATAGGTATTTTCATTCAAGCCGGGATAATTGGTGTTGTCAATTCCTCCTTGAGGATAGATAGGGTTAAACACGAAGGTATCCCAAACTACACCCAAATTGTCCACATCAAAGACAGCATCAAGATTGTTAACATCTGTGACCGGAGTATTAGGCTCTATAAAGTCGTAACCGTAGCGGATATTTTCGAAATAACGCTCTTTGGTTCTTCCGTTATACCCAAAATTGAATTTAAAATTTTTGGAGGCGGTATATTCCAAATTCAGTCTGCTGTTGAGCTCTTCATCTTCAATGTTTTGAAAATAACGCTGGTTATCAAACGGAATGTTGTTGAAAAAAGATGGATTAGTAGTAGGATCATTATCGAAAGCCAGATCATATCTTTCAACACTAATTCTACGACGATCGGGTTGACGTGCATATACTTTGTTGTAACCTACACCCCATTCTACTTTGAATTTTTCGTCGATGGTGTGTTCTCCTAATAACTGATTTACAAAAATCATATCTTGATCGAACTGCGCATTCATTTGGTAAAATCCTCGATCGGTATCTAAGATCGCATCTCGGTTTGTCCCTTGACCTTTAATTCCATAATACCCTACTTGATCGGTCGCGTCATTGATAAACAATGAATTGTAGCTTAATTTATGCCCGTCATTATTGTAGACGATATTAGCCATCGCCGTCGTATTGGTATTGTATTCATACTCCTCAACATTGGGAAATCTTTTCTTTTCCACGGTTGTGAAATCTACCCGAGTTCCTTCTCTGTATTCGAAATCATTGCTAAAGGAAGCCGTGTAAAAAACACTTAGTTTAGAGTTGTCCTTGAATCTTATGGAAGTTCCTCCGGAAAGCGTCCCGTTTATAGCAATGGCCTCTCCGGCACTGACCGGATCAACACCATGGGATAAAATAACGGCAAATGGATTGTTATCGTAACGGTTGTAAAAACCGAAATAACCGATTCCTTCATTGCGAACAAAATCCTGTCCGTAAGCGCGACTGTTTATATTTCCGCCTATTTCAGCGTCCAAGAAGAAATTACCGGTATAATCTTTGGCAAGGATATTTACATTTCCTGCCGCAAAATCACCATAGAAATTGGTCGCATATGCCTTACTTACGGAAACATTCTGGATCACATCCGATGAAAACAAATTAAGATCCATGTTCTTCTTTTCGATGTCATTGGCAGGCAGGGACAAACCGTTGTAAGTGGTATTTAAATACCGGTCACCCAACCCTCGCACATACACATTACTTCCTCCTTCTTGACGTGAAACTCCTGAAATTTTAGATACAGCACCTGCAGCATCACTCACCCCTTTGCGAGATAATTCTTCAGCGCCGATACTTTGCTTTATGGTATTTGCTTTTTTCTGTTCCAATAGAAGCGCCACTTCACTTTCTCTTTTGGTGGTAGTTTTAATAACCACCTCATCCAATGTGGCCGCACTGGCTCCTAAGGGAACATTAATGGTGGTCACCTTATTAGCTTCAACGATGATATTTGAAATTTCCACCGTTTCATATCCAACAAAACTAAAGGTAAGGGTATATGTGCCAGCCTCAACATTTTCTAGTTCGTAAAGTCCGTCAAAATCAGAAGTGGTTCCCGTTGAAGTCCCCTTTATCACGACATTTGCAAAGGCTAATGGTTCATTATTAAAGTCCTTATCAGTTAAGGTCCCTACAATGGAACCCGTTCCTTGAGCAAAAGTGAAAGCAGAAAAGAATAAAAATATAAGGGTTGAAAATTTGTTCATTGTTTGATTTATTTCTCGGGGCAAAGATGCGATGCCTATGTAAAGAGGAGGTTAACTGCAAATTATGATTAAGTCATAGTAAGGTTACCTCAATGTTAATTGTAAAACCCATTTTTTGGAATTCAAAAGTCGCTGAAAATGTTATCTTGCAGTATCAATAATTTGAAAGGCTATGATGCAATGGGAGCAGCTTCTTTCCCTGAAAAGGCAGGGCGACACGAACAAAAGAATTCGCAGTGAACAAGATGAAACCAGACTTGGATTTGAAGTGGATTACGATCGGGTCATTTTTTCGTCGGCTTTCCGCAGTTTACAGGATAAAACACAGGTAATTCCCCTGTCGAAAACCTCTTTTGTTCATACTCGCTTAACACACAGTTTGGAAGTTTCGGTGGTAGGCCGTTCTTTGGGGAGGGCTGTGGGTAAGTCGGTCCTGGAAAAATACCCTCATTTACAAAAGACCCATGGGTATCAATTCAACGATTTTGGAGCGATCGTGGCTGCTGCAGCACTGGCACATGATATTGGAAACCCTCCTTTCGGGCATAGTGGCGAAAAGGCAATTGGAGACTTCTTTTTAAATGGCCCGGGGAAAAGATTTCAAGCTTATCTCACACCGAAGGAATATCAAGATCTATGCGATTTTGAGGGCAATGCAAACGGGTTAAAGATCTTAACCGAAACGAAACACGGAGTAGAAGGCGGCCTTCGTTTGTCGTATGCGACATTGGGAGCATTTATGAAATATCCAAAGCACTCTTTACCCAAAAGACCGACCTCCCATGTGGCCGATAAAAAATACGGTGTTTTTCAATCCGATGTCGCCATCTTTTCGGAAGTGGCGCTCGAACTAGGATTATTTTCCAGAGGCGAAGCAGGATTTTGCCGACATCCACTTACCTATTTAGTGGAGGCGGCGGATGATATTTGTTATACGATCATTGATTTTGAAGACGGGATCAATCTCGGACTGATCGAGGAAGAGGTCGCTTTGGAATATCTAGTGAATTTGGTAAAGAATTCCCTTCAAACGGAAAAGTATAGGCTGCTCATCAAGGCATCGGATCGATTGGCTTATTTGCGCTCCCTGGCTATAGGGACATTAATAGACGAAGCAGTTTCTATTTTTCTGAAATATGAAGAGGACATATTAAAAGGGGAATTTGAGGAGCCTTTATTGAATAAAAGTGTCTATAAAGCACAAATTGATGATATCATTAAGATTAGCATCGAAAAGGTGTACCAGAGCCGGGAAGTAACAGATAAAGAAATTGCGGGATACAAAATTCTGACCACCCTGCTGGAAGTCATTACGGCTACCTTCGAAAGAAAACTCCTTGGGACTCAAGGACATTATGATCATCTTGTTTTAAGAGAAACGTCCATACAATTACCTGACTCCCATAATTATTACGATTTTCTCATCGAAATATGTAATTATATTTCTCGCCTTACCGATGGAAATGCTTTGAGTCTTTTTAAAAAAATAAAGGGTGAGATCGATTAGTTCTGAAAGAGTTAAAAATTACTAGGAATCCACAAAAATCTAGTATATTAGGACCTTCACAAAAAAATTACTAAACCTTAAACTATTTATTTTTATGAAAAAATTACTTTTCCTATTAGCTTTCCTCACGGTAGGCCTAGTAGGTGCACAAGATTTTTCCGGTATCGTACGCGATTACCTGGGAAATAATCGCGCCCAGTGGGGATTGACCACCGGGGACATTGAAAATGTAGCGTTTAGCGCTCAAAGTTTCTCAAAGAGCATGAACGTTCAGAATGTTTATGTAAATCAAACTTTTAATGGAATAGAAGTATTTAACTCTACTTCTAGTTTTGCCATAAGAAATGGACAGGTAATTACTGCAAATGTTTTGTTTGTTTCAGATTTAGCCTCGAAAGTAAATGCTAGTGCGCCTTCAGTTACGGCTACGGCTGCTGTATCAAGTGCTGCACAATCATTAGGAATAAACGCACCCGGCCAACTACAATTGTTAGAAGAAAACGGCAATCTATATGTTTACTCCAATGGAGGGATTTCCTTAAATGATATTCCTGTAAAATTGGTGTATCAGCAAACAGAAAATGGAGCTTACAAATTGGCTTGGGACCTAAGTATTTACTTGACTGATTCAAGTCATTATTACAGTGTTCGAATTGACGCCACTAGCGGTCAACTTTTAGAGACCAATGATTGGGTACTAAATTGCGAATTTGGTGCCGGAAATCATGGACACAAAGTGGCTGAAACCAATAGCATTCTATTTAAAGAAGCGAGTGCTGTGAATATGGGAGGAGCTCAATACAGGGTTTTTCCAATTCCTTTCAGCAGCCCGATCGATGGAGATGATGTGATCGTCACCAGTCCTGAGGACCTTACTGCTTCCCCATTTGGATGGCATGATACGGACGGAGCCGGAGGAGCTGAATTTACCACTACACAAGGGAACAATGTGTGGGCTAAAGAAGATCTTGATGGAAATAATGGTACTAACGGCGCCTCTCCCGATGGAGGAGCAAGTTTAAATTTTGACTTTCCTTACGATCTTCCTCAACCACCTGAAAACTTCACTGAAGCCGCAACCGTAAACTTGTTTTATTGGAATAACATCATTCACGATGTAACCTATGCTTATGGCTTTGACGAAGAAAGTGGAAACTTTCAAGAAAACAATTACGGTAACCCGGGAAATGGTAGTGATTCTGTGAATGCGGATGCGCAAGATGGCGGAGGAACCAACAATGCTAACTTTGCAACTCCTCCCGATGGTCAAAACCCAAGAATGCAAATGTATATTTGGACGGGCTCTGCCGGTTTGATCGATATTTTAACCATAAACAATGGCCCGTTGGCCGGTGTTTACCAGGGAGTTCCTGCCGGTTTCGGAGGGTCACTTCCTGTTCCACCACTTACGGAAGATTTAGTAGTGGTAGAAGATGATGATGCCGGAGCATCCACAGATCCGAACGATGGTTGTGATAATATTACCAATGGTCCGGACCTAAACGGTAAAATAGTAGTGATCAGACGGGGAGAATGTGAGTTCGGATTTAAAGGACTTGCTGCTGAAAACGAAGGAGCACTTGCTGTAATAATGGTAAATAACGTAGCCGGAGATCCTATTGTTATGGGAGCAGGTGCCGTGGGAGCTCAAGTAACGATTCCTATGTTTATGGTATCCAATACCGATGGTGAGGCCATTATTGCTGAATTACTAGGCGCTAACACTGTAAATGGAACCATCACAGGGGAGAATGTTTCGCCGAGCATTGATGGAGATCTGGATAATGAAATTGTGGTGCATGAATATGGACATGGAGTTTCTAACCGACTTACAGGTGGTCCGGCAAATTCCGGATGTCTGCAGAATGCAGAACAAATGGGAGAAGGCTGGAGCGATTATTTAGCGCTTATGATGACCATGCAGTCCGGTGATCTTCCGGAAGATGTTCGCGGATTAGCAGCTTATGCCTCCGGGAATCCAAATGGTATTCGTGAAGCTCCTTACAGCACTGATTTTGCCATCAATGATTACACCTACTTTGATACAAACTTCAATACTACACAACCCCATGGAATTGGCTTTGTTTGGGCCACCATGTTGTGGGAAATGACGTGGGATCTAATTGCTGAGAATGGATTTGATCCTGATATTTACAATGGTACCGGAGGAAATAATATGGCGCTTCAATTGGTCATGGATGGAATGAAACTTCAGGCCTGTAGCCCTGGATTTGTGGATGGTCGTGATGCTATCCTTGAGGCAGATGAATTGGCCAATGGTGGAGCAAACCGTTGTTTGATCTGGAATGCTTTCGCCCGAAGAGGATTGGGCTTTAGTGCAGATCAAGGAAGCTCCGGCTCTCGTACAGATCAGGTGGAAGCTTTTGACATTCCGGCTGATTGTAATCTTGCCACAAATGACTTTAATTTCGATAATAACTTCAGCATCTATCCAAACCCAACGGAAGGAACTATCAATATAGATTCTAAAGTGAGCTTGGGTGTGACCAATGTAGCTATTTACGATATGAATGGTCGCCAGGTATTTACGCAAAATATGGAAATTGGAAATCATGTAAGCCTTGATGCTTCTAACCTTAGCGCAGGGATTTATTTGATCAAAGTTGACGGTGGAAATTATACCCACACGTCTAAACTTATCATCCGATAATATTTCATAAAATAAAATTGAAAAACCCTCCCATCGTGGAGGGTTTTTTTATAGATAAGAGGTAATTACTTCTAGAATATTGGCAGGAGCTATTCCTGCTAATTCTTGCAATTGCGGAATACTGCCTTGCTCAGAGAATGCGTCTGAAATACCTAAAATATGAAGACGATTGGTGTAGTTGTGTCGAACCGCAAATTCAGCAATGGCACTTCCGAAGCCACCTGCGATTACGCCATCTTCCACCGTGATAATTACAGCATATTTTTTGAAGATCGTATGAAGTAAAGCTGTGTCCAACGGTTTTAAAAATCGCATATCATAATGAGCAATGGAAATAGCTGAATCCGATAAATTTATCGCATCAGTCACATTATCCGCCATGGTTCCCAGACTCAAAACGGCAATTTTAGATCCTTCTTTTAAAGGTTGTCCTTTCCCGATCTCAATGACCGAAAATTCTTGTTCCCACTCAATGAGTCTTCCTCGCCCACGTGGATACCGAATAGCTATAGGATGTTCCAACCCCAATTGGGCTGTATATAAGATATTTCTTAATTCAATTTCGTTCCTGGGGGAGAAGAGGATAATATTTGGGATACATCGTAAATAAGCCAGGTCAAATATTCCATGGTGAGTGGCGCCATCTTCGCCCACAAGTCCTGCGCGATCCAAACAAAAAATAACAGGCAGATCTTGCAAACAAACATCATGAATCACTTGATCATAGGCTCTTTGTAAGAAAGTGGAGTAAATATTACAAAAAACTATTTTTCCTTGGGTTACCATCCCGGCGGCTAACGTCACGGCATGTTGTTCAGCAATGCCAACGTCAAAGGCACGGGTTGGATATTTGTCCATCATCAACTTCAAAGAACTTCCGGTAGGCATGGCAGGTGTGATCCCTATAATAGTTAAATTTTGATCTGCCAATTCCACTAACGTTTTTCCAAATACATCTTGAAATTTGGGAGGAAGTACGACCAATGATTTTGGAAGTAATTCCCCTGTGGAAGCATCAAATTTGCCGGGAGCATGATACTTTACCTGATCTTCTTCCGCTTGTCGTAATCCTTTGCCTTTGGTGGTAATTACATGCAATAATTTTGGGCCTTTGATCGACTTCAATCGTTCTAACGCTTTTATAAGTACCTCAATATCGTGACCATCAATGGGTCCGGAATAATGAAAATTCAAAGCTTCAAAAATATTACCTGAATTCGGGACATGTTCTAAGGATGCCTTGATCAAATATTCTTTGAGCGCCCCCACACTAGGATCAATGCCAATGGTATTATCATTTAAGATCACTATTAGATTCGTGTCTGTAACTCCTGCATGATTTAGGGCTTCAAAGGCCATTCCACTGGCAATGGACGCATCGCCTACTACCGCGATGTGCTGTCTCTGAAAATTACCGTCCAATTGTGCCGCTAAAGCCATTCCTAATGCCGCAGAAATAGCAGTGCTGCTATGTCCTACCCCGAAAGTATCGTAGTTACTTTCGCTGCGTTTGGGAAAACCACTGATGCCTCCCAAACGTCGATTCGTATGAAAAGCATCCCTTCGTCCCGTTAAGATCTTATGACCATAAGCCTGATGACCTACATCCCACACCAATAGATCATCCGGAGTATTAAAAACATAATGCAGGGCAATGGTAAGTTCAATAACCCCCAAACTGGCCCCCAGGTGTCCTTCTTTAGTAGCGACAATATTGATGATAAATTCGCGAAGTTCTGCGGCGACCAATGGAAGTTGGCTTTCAGAAATTTTCCTGAGGTCAAACGGAGAATTAATTTTTAAAAGAGAAGGTGCGTTCATTAAAACAAAGATACAGTTATTCACACTTTTTAGATCCTATGGGAATGAATTTGTACATTTGGATTAATCATGAAAATAGAACCCTTCGACGATACTTATTTTATGAAGAAAGCGCTGCTTGAAGCAGAAGCCGGCTATGAAAAAGGCGAGGTTCCTATTGGTGCTGTAATTGTGGTCAATCAAAGAGTAATAGCCAGAGCCCATAATCTTACAGAAACTTTAAACGATGTAACAGCTCACGCCGAAATGCAAGCGATCACAGCCGCCGCAAATTTCTTAGGGGGCAAATATCTAATCGATTGTACCTTATATGTTTCCGTTGAACCTTGTCAGATGTGCGCCGGAGCCCTTTATTGGAGTCAGATTTCCAGAATAGTATATGGCGCGAGGGACGAGCAACGAGGCTGTATTGCCTTGGGGACAAAGCTACATCCAAAAACAGAGATAACAGGGGGTATTTTAGCGGAAGAAGCTTCCCAATTATTGAAGAAATTCTTTATTGAAAAAAGAAATTTAAATTAAAAAACCCTCCGAAGCTTTGCTTGGGAGGGTTACAATTCGGTTAATTACGTATATCTTAGTCGTGGATAACTCGCACCTTAGCGGCAACCAGTCCTTTTCTTCCTTCTTCTTCAACATATTCTACTTTGTCACCTTCATTAAGGGCTTCCCCGTTAAGACCGGTTACATGTACAAAAATGTCTTTTCCGGTATCATCGTTGGTGATAAAACCGTAACCTTTTGATTCGTTAAAAAACTTTACTGTTCCTTCCATTGTAAATAAAAAAATAAATTAATAATGCGTCAAAGGTAATCTATTTATGGAGTTGAATGATAAGGAAGGGGAATTTTTTTTCTAAGCGTTTGATAATTATAACTTCTTATCTTTACTATAATCCTGCATTTTTTCGATGTTTTCTTTGGTAAGCATATAATCTTTTACATCCTTATTTTTCCATCGATGATAGATAAATACAGGCATGAGTACAAAGAAAAGTGCCGAAATGGATAAACCTATGATAAGATTTCCTGTCTCCGGATCATTGGGTTTAATATAATATCCTATCCCCAAACCGGAAATAATACTAACAAATAATAAGAGTAAGAAATACTTCATTTATTTTCCGGAAAAGTCAATTAATTTACGTCTGTAGGCGGTTAATAACTTAGATTTGGAAACAAAGCCAAAATACACATTATTTGATATTACCGGAAGATTCCAAGCGCTTGTATCTTGAAATTTTTTCATCACATCTGTCATTCGGTCTTGATCCATATAGATAATAGCAGGCGGATTTATCATTAAATCACTGGCCGTCATTTCTTCATATAGACTTTGTTCAAACATTACAGGTCGCAGATCGTCAAGGAGGATAATTCCTTCCAGGATTTGCGTTTTCGAGTTTACTACCGGAAAAATATTTCGATTCGATTTCACTACAGCTTCCCGCACTATTTCCCCTAATGTCATTTCAGGATGAACCGAAGTGAAATTTTGTTCCACAACAGATTGAATATCCATCAACGTAAGTACCGCATGATCCTTATTGTGCGTAATAAGTTCACCACGTCTGCCCAATTCCATGGTATACACAGAGTGGGGATGAAAGTATTTCGTTATACTGTATGAGATGGTCGCGGTGATCATCAAGGGAATAAAAAGTTCATACCCACCGGTCACTTCCGCAATTAAAAATATGGCGGTCAGTGGCGCGTGTAGTACACCTGCCATTAGACCGGTCATCCCAACTAAGGTGAAGTTACTTTCAGAAACAGAATAGGAGGTGAAACCAAGCTGATTGATAATTTTAGCCACGGTAAACCCCATGATACTTCCCATAAAAAGAGTTGGCGCAAAAATACCTCCGACACCTCCTGCGCCAAATGTAATGGAGCTCGCAATCACCTTGAATAGCACCAACCCAATTAATAGTGCAATGGTGACCCAGGCGTTGGCGACATCTAAATGCAAATAATTATTTTCTAAGGCTTTTCCTGAATTTCCTTGAACCAGACTATTGATCACATCAAAACCTTCCCCATATAGCGGCGGAATAAAATAAATAAGCAGGCCGATCCCAAGACCACCGATGATAAGTCTTCTAACAGGGGATCCTATTTTATCAAATAACTTCTGTATTCGATCGTACATTTCCGTGAAATAGATCGAAACAAAACTAGCTACGACCCCCAGTAAAATGTAAAAAGGGACATCTTTGATCACAAATTTGTCTTCAATGGTAAAGGGGAGCAAAATATCATCCCCAAAGAAAAAGTACGATGTTATAATAGCTGATACCGAAGCTAACAATAAAGGAATAAGGGAAGCCATGGTTAAATCTAAACTAAAGACCTCGATCGCAAATACGATGGCGGCAATAGGAGCCTTGAAAATGGCCGACATGGCACCCGCAGCGGCACAGCTAATTAGCAGGGTCCTTGACGTTTGATTGAGGTGAAACAATCTTGCCATATTGGAACTTATGGCTGCCCCTGTGGCAACTGTGGGACCTTCCAATCCAACCGATCCGCCAAATCCTACCGTAATGGGAGCCGTAAGCACAGAACCGAACATTTGGTATTGCCTCATTAACCCTTTCCTTTTGGAAATGGCATAGAGGGTGGAAGGAATTCCATGACTCACTTTGTTCCGCAATACATATTTGATGATCAAATAGACCAGGGACAAACCTATAATCGGAAATACAAAATAAAAGGCATGGTGATAGTAGCGAACAAGGTTTCCTTCCAATAGATGTTGAAAGAAATGGGTTAAATTTTTAAGGATCACTGCCCCGACACCGGATAAAATGCCCGCCAAAATGCTTAATAGATAAAGAAACTGGCGATGTGAAATATGTTTAGCACGCCAGATCAGAAACTTTGTCAAGGTTTTTTTGTAGTCCATATAACTTATATAACAAGCCTAACTCCACCCAACTCTTCCACACTGAATTGAAATTTATCACTTGGAGAACCAATGAACATGAAGTTCACGGGAATACTCCATTTTTGTGACAGTTTCTGAATTAATTCAGGACTAAAAAGACCTTCTTCGATCACAAATTCTATCTTGATTTCGGGGTATTCCTGACCTAAAAAATTCACTTCCAAGGGGAGGTTCTTCGGAACATCGTCTCCTTTTTTCAAAACATGGACAATTTTCAGTTTTCGGGTATGTTCATTCTTTTGAATATAAAGCATCACCTTATTTAAGGCAGCAATATTATCTCCTTTGGTAAAAAAAACGAACTCTTGCTCGTTGATTTCATTAATGAAAGTAAGTGTTTTTTTATCAATATAATACACCAATCTTCGAATGGGGTCAAATATATAATGGATGAATTTCAGAAAGAATCGAAGTAATACAGTTCTATTCAGCATAAAAGTGATGAAAATGATAAAAGGAATAAAGTAATCGAGAAAAACAGTTAGATTACTGGGATTTCCTTCTGTCGGTTCCATCATGATGTTTCCCAACAATGCGATGATCACCGCAGTAATGGCTAAAAATACAGCAAGCCACCGGGCCCTTTCGGGTCTAGGTAAAGCTGCCCGTCGAACCTTTAACAAAATATTTCCGATCCCAAACAATATCATCACCGATAAAAATGAAATGGTATAGACCCCTGCCAATAAAGTAACCTCGCCTTTTGTGATCATTAAGACAGAAACTGCCAAAATGAAAAAGGTGATAATTATTCGATAGGAACTTCCCCGTTTGTTTTTTTTCAGAAAGAATTGCGGCATAACGCGATCCAGGGTCATCCGTTCCAAAAGGCCGCTCACTCCGACAAAACTTGTTAAGACCGCTCCGCTCAATACCAAAAAAGCATCGATTGAAATAAGGGTTGCTACCCAATCACCTCCCACATGCGATGCCATTTCTACCAAAAGTGTATTTTGATAAGAATCGCTGTGCAATACAGGTAAGGCAAACAATGCTAAGGCAAATACGGCCATCAGAGGGTTTATGACACTTACAATCACCCACATATTTCGAAGGGTTTTTGGGAATACCCCGGATTTTTGTTCTTCTACAAAATTGGCCGAACTTTCAAATCCCGACACCCCGAGCATAGAAGCCGAGAACCCCAAAAATATGGCCGTTAGGATTCCACCCTCCTGATTGGGGAAATTCCAGTTCTCAAAAAAAGTAGCAAAACCATTTTGGAAAAGGAAATAGAGGATAAATCCTGTGAGGATGAACAATGAGCTGAGGTGAAACAAAAAGATTCCGATCGCCACTTTAGCCGATTCAGTTATTCCGCCGATGGTCAACAAAGCGAAAACGCTTAATAGCCCAATCGTGGCTAAAATTATAGGCATGGAAGGAATGACATAATGCAAATAATGAATGCCCTCATTGGCAGAGATCACCGCGGTTGCCATATAAGACAGGATGGTCAAGGTAGCGGCGAACGACGCCATAAATTTACTGGTCGTATTGAGCAGGGCATTATAGGCTCCACCATTGAGAGGGAGAGCACCTACCACTTCACCATATATCTTACGAAATAAAAATAGGACCGCTGAAACGATCAGCAATGTAATCCAAGCGTATTGCCCCGCAAAAGCAATCGACAGAGCAGAAACATACAAAACAGACGAACTTATGTCATTACCACATATCGCAGTGGATTCAAGTTCATTCAGTTTTTTGCGAATATTAGTTTTCACTAAGATTAAGTTTCAAATGCAATTCATTAAGTTGTTCTTGATGAATTGTGGCCGGAGCATCAATCATTACATCCCTTCCTGCATTGTTCTTTGGGAACGCAATGAAATCCCGGATCGTCTCCTGACCGCCCAGAATAGCTACCAATCGATCCAATCCAAAAGCGATTCCACCATGCGGAGGGGCGCCGTATTGGAAAGCATCCATTAAAAAGCCGAACTGTGCTTTAGCTTCTTGTGGAGTGAAGCCTAAATAGTCGAACATCTTCGATTGTATTTCCTTGTCATGGATTCGAATGGAGCCTCCTCCGATCTCATTTCCGTTCAAAACAAGGTCGTAGGCATTCGCCTTTACCTCCCCGGGATGTGTTTTAAGTAATTCCATCTGTCCGGGTTTCGGAGAGGTGAAAGGATGGTGCATGGCATGATAACGCTTTGTGTCCTCATCCCATTCCAACAAGGGGAAATCCACCACCCATAAAGGCGCAAAAACAGTTGGTTTACGCAGCCCCATACGCTGGGCTAATTCCATGCGTAAAGCACTAAGTTGAGATCTCACTTTAGCCGTATCCCCCGAAAGGACGCAAATTAAATCCCCCGGAACAGCCCCGGTCTGTTTAGCCCATTGGATCAGATCGTTTTGATCGTAAAATTTATCAACGGATGATTTCAGGGAACCATCGTCATTATATCGACAATAAACCATTCCAAGAGCTCCCACTTGCGGACGTTTCACCCATTCAGTAAGTTCATCAATTTCTTTACGAGTAAACTGATTTCCTCCGGGAACAGCAATTCCCACTACCAGTTCCGCCTGGTTGAACACATTGAAATCTTTGTGCTGAGCCACTTCATTTAATTCTCCAAACTCCATTCCGAATCGGATATCCGGTTTATCATTTCCATATTTTTTCATCGCCTCGTCGTAAGTCATTCTGGGAAATGCACCTATTTCAACTCCGTTGATCTCTTTCAGCAGATGACGTGTCAATCCTTCAAAAGCTTGAAGGATGTCTTCCTGTTCCACAAAAGCCATTTCACAGTCGATTTGTGTGAATTCCGGTTGGCGATCGGCGCGTAGGTCCTCATCTCTGAAGCACTTTACGATCTGAAAGTACTTATCCATTCCGCCTACCATTAATAATTGCTTGAATGTTTGCGGCGATTGCGGAAGGGCATAGAACTGTCCGGCATTCATTCGGCTGGGAACCACAAAATCTCGAGCCCCTTCCGGTGTAGATTTTATAAGATAGGGGGTTTCTATTTCCACGAAGTTTTTTGCCGAAAGGTAATTTCGAACGGCCATAGCGACTTTATGTCTAAAAATAAGATTTTGTCGAACAGGCTTTCTGCGGATATCTAAATAGCGGTATTTCATTCGAAGATCTTCTCCACCATCTGTATCATCTTCGATGGTGAAAGGTGGCGTTAATGACGAATTTAAAACTTGAAGTTCAGAAACAAGAAGTTCAATATCTCCCGTTGCTATGTTTGGGTTTTTCGATTCCCGTTCGATAACCGTCCCAGTCACTTGAATTACATATTCGCGACCTAATTCGGAAGCCATGGTCATTGCCTCTTTCGAGCTTCGTTCTTCATCAAAAATTAGTTGGGTAATTCCGTAGCGATCGCGCAGATCTACCCAGACCATAAATCCTTTATTTCTAGTTTTTTGCACCCATCCTGATAGGGTAACTGTTTCACCTATATTTTGAAGTCGGAGGGCTCCGTTGTTATGCGTTCTGTACATGGTCAATTAAATAAGGTGTAAAGGTAAGAAGAAGTTAAAATTTCATGCTCGCTTTTGAAATATAATCGCTCATTGAATTGTTAACGATTTGTTAACAGTATCTTTTCAAAAATGTATTTTAATAATAATTCTATAGTAATTTTAAGAAATTAACATAATAAACTAAAGGATTATGAAAAACAACAACTTGAAATTTAATTTTCTTCTGTTTTTTATATTTTTCCCGCTTATCGTTTCAGCTCAAGTGATGCTGTCGGGAAAAATTATGAACGATAAGGGAGAAACAGTTCCTTTTGCCAATGTTATTGAAAAAGGAACCAGCAATGGTACAACCAGTGATGTTAATGGTCAATTTAAGATTGAAGTGTCGTCACTACCGGCTACCTTGACATTCAGCTCAATTGGTTATTCCGATTCAGAGCAGCTCGTAACCAACGCTAATCCAATTACCGCAAGTCTTAAAGAATCGGTTGAAGCATTGGAGGAAATTGTGATTACGGGATTAGCAACTTCTGTTAAGAGAAGTAATTCGGCAAATGCCGTTGCCTCTATTTCTGCGGAAGAAATTACAGGAACTACCCCGCCGCCTACATTGGATGGTGCGTTGTACGGAAAATTCCCGGGTGCAATTGTTAGTGCAAATTCCGGGGCTCCCGGAGGAGGACTCTCCGTAAAACTTAGAGGAGCAACGTCAATTTTCGGTAATACACAACCGCTGTATATCATCGATGGAGTTTATGTAGACAATTCATCGATAGCTGCAGGGTTGAATGTCGTTTCGGCGGCGGCTGCAGGCGGAAGTGCTTCAAATCAAGACAACCCGTCAAATAGGATCGCCGATATTAACCCGCAAGACATCGAGAGTCTTGAAGTATTAAAAGGAGCTTCGGCTGCTGCAATTTATGGATCTCGAGCTGCTGCAGGGGTAATTATCATCACCACCAAAAAAGGGAAAGCGGGTGAAACTAAATTTAATTTTTCTCAATCAACCGGTTGGACGGAAGCAATCAACCTTTTAGGAGTAAGAGATTATACCGAGCAACGGGTACTTGACACCTTTGGTGAAGATGCTGTTTTGGATTTCATTTCTGCGCGTGATTCAGGTCGTCTCGTTGATTATGAGAAAGAGGTATATGGAGAAAAGGGTTTTATTAGCATTACAAATTTCAGCATGAGTGGGGGAAATGATAAAACTCGATTTTATTCTGGAGCAACTCATAATAATGAAAATGGAATTGTGAAAGGTACCGGTTATGAAAAAACGTCATTAAGACTCAATGTAGACCATCGGGCAACCGATTTCTTTAAAGTGTCCTTAAGTTCAAATTACATTTACTCATCGGCCGATCGAGGCTTTTTCAACAACGATAATTCCGGGACAACTATTGGTATTGCCTTAACAGCTACCAGACCTTGGGACAATTTGTATCCCAATTCCGACGGAATTTATCCTGATCACCCGAATAATTCCTCAAATCCATTGCAAACAAGGGATTTAGTAACCAATAATGAAAAGGTGAATCGCTTTATTGTAGGAGGAACCGGAAACCTGGATATTTATAAAAGTGATAACTCCAACCTTGAGTTAATCTTACGAGGCGGTCTGGATTTTTATGGCTTACAAACACGAGCTTTATTTCCAAAAGAGTTGCAATTTCAAAAACTTTCAAATGGTGGATTAAATGGAGTTGCTGTTCAAGGGGATACCCAGAACAAGAACTATAACCTCTCTGCATTTTTAGTTCATAATTATTCATTAGATGGAGGAACTAATTTCAGAACCCAGGCGGGTCTTACCCGTGAATACTTTGATCGAAATACCATATTAATCACCGCTTCCGGGCTCGTGGCCTCCGAATCAAATACCGATCAAGCCGCTAATACAGGAGTTGATCAAACTAGACAAAAACAACAGGATTCAGGATTCTTTGTACAGGAAGAGGTCAATTTTAACGATATGTTAATTGCCACGGTGGGGGTTCGAGGAGACAAGTCGTCAAATAATGGAGACGCTAACGAACTGTATTATTATCCTAAGGCCTCCTTGGCGGTAAACCTGCATGAATTTGGATTTTGGAATGAAAATTCGAAATGGGATCAATTTAAATTAAGAGCCGCCTATGGGGAGGCCGGAAACTTCCCTCCCTTCGGAGCTTTGTTTACATCGTATGATGCTTATTCCACCGACGGTATTTTAGGAATTAGCCTTATTAATATTCGCGGCGATCAAAATTTGAAGTCGGAACGCCAGAAAGAATTGGAATTTGGTACAGATCTTAGTTTCTTTAATAACAGATTAAGTCTTTCAGGAACGTATTATAAAAAGACCGTAGACGATCTAATCTTACGAGCAGCCTTGGAACCATCAACCGGATATAGAGATCAGTTTGTTAACGCTGGTAGTCTTGAAAATAAAGGGATTGAGATTGGACTAAATACTACTCCATTTATGAGCGAAGATTTCCAATGGGATTTTGGAGTGAACTATTTTAAAAACACTTCAGAAATCACAGAGCTAAATGTTGAACCCTTTAATATTGGTGCTTTTGGTGCAACCTTAGGAACCTTCAGAATTGAAGAAGGATCTAGCGCCACTCAGATTGTTGGAATTGGACCAAATCCCGGACCCAATGGATTCCAAGTCTGGGGGGATGCGGAACCCGATTTTCAAATGGGCTTTAATAACAGTATTCGTTATAAGCAACTTCAATTTACCATGCTATGGCAATGGAAAAAAGGAGGAGATAATGTTAATTTGTCTGCACTGCTTACCGACTTAAATGGTACCAGCCACGATTATGACACCATCGATCTAGATCCTTCGGGTCAATTAGGAAATGGTGCCTATCGCGTGAGTCAATTAGGTTCTTCAGCCGAAGTATTTGTGGAAGATGCATCTTACTTGCGTATGAGAGAGATGGGACTTTATTATACTTTTGACAGCAAAATGTTGGGTGGAATCTTAGGAGGAACCATCGATGCTATTCGAATAGGGTTTTCGGGAACGAACCTAATTAATATTTTTGATTACAACAGTTATGATCCTGAGGTTTCAAATTTCGGTGCCAATGGTATTTTCACCGGAGTTGAGGTAACCCCCTTCCCATCTTCCAAGAGATACTTATTTAACTTTTCTGTAAACTTCTAAAAAATAATGATTATGAAAAATATACTAATTAGAATTTTATACTGTATTCCATTTTTCGTCGGACTTGTTTCTTGCGAAGTGGAAGAGTATTCAGACCTCAATAATGCTGAGGTAAGTGCCTTTGAAAACGATTTAAATCGGGGGGATCTTCAAGACCTGATCGGTGGAATTTTATATAGCTCTCGTGTTGATCTTGGGATCTATTACGACGATTGCGGAGTGATTGGTAGAGAATATTATCGATTTACTTCTTCGGATCCGCGATATACTGCCGATTTGCTAGGGAAGGAAAATTCAACCTTGGACAATAACACATTCTATACTACACGTCCTTGGGAAGCAAGGTATCGAACTGTGAAGAATGCAAATCTTATTCTTGGCTTCTTGGACAATCAAGATTTGTCAGGGCAATTCACGAACCAAGAAATAAATGCCACACGCGGGTTTTTACAAACCTTTATTGGCTATGAATTATTGCTTAATTTGAATATGACCTACGATAATGGCATCCGAATTGATGTCGCCGACGAGAATGACTTAGGTCCTTTTGTGTCTCGTGATCAAGCACTCAATGGAATCTTAGCGTTCTTAGATTCAGGAGCCAGTAATTTAGCTTCTGGAGGCAGCCAGTTTCCTTTTGTTTTATCCAATGGATTTAGCGGATTTAACACGCCGGGCTCGTTCTTACAGGTGAATCATGCAATTGCTGCCAGAGTTTCTGCTTATTTGGGAGATTATTCAGCGGTCTTGTCGCATCTAAACAATTCATTTTTCTCACTTGGAAATTTAAATGAAGGAGTTTATTATAACTTCAGTGAAGATCAAACCGATATTGTTAATCCATTATTTTTGGCTCCTGAAGGATCAAGTGCTGGGCAAGCGAGAGTCGTGCAACCGGACTTTGTGGCCGATGCAGATACGGATGATTTAAGATTGGGGAAAGTGTTTGATCTAGGAGATGACCTTACTTTAGATGGATTGACAGGTAACTATGTGTTAAATCGATACACAGGAACAAATGCTTCCATTCCAATGATTCGCAATGAAGAATTAATATTGCTTTATGCTGAAGCGAATATATCGACCAATCCTGGCACAACAGTTTCTGCTCTGAATGTAATTCGTGCAGCTGCCGGATTAGGTGATTATTCCGGACCGACGGACAGTGCATCTTTGGAAGATGAATTACTCAACCAGAGAAGATATTCACTGTTTGCAGAAGGACATCGTTGGATCGATATGCGTCGCTTTGGTAGATTGGATGAATTACCGCTCGATCGCGATGGTGATGATGTTTGGACTCAATTTCCGATTCCACTAACAGAGAACCAATAAAGTAATACGCTCAGAATAAAAAAAAGCCCTTCAATCGAAGGGCTTTTTTATTATGAAGTTTGCTCTACGCATTTGGTGCTACCTTTTTTTTGCTAAACCAGTTGCGCATGCGCAATTTAATGCGGTGTACAATATAAAAAAGTACAGGAACGATGATAAGGGTTAAGAAAGTTGCCACTACTAATCCGTAGATAACAGCCCACGCCAAGGGACCCCAGAAAATTACATTATCACCTCCAAAATAGATGTTCGGATCGAAATTGTTGAAGAGTGCAAAGAAATCCATATTGAATCCTATTGCCAGTGGGATCAGACCCAGAACGGTCGTGATCGCGGTTAACAATACAGGTCTTAAACGCGCTTTCCCTGCCTTTATAATAATTTGTTTCACTTCAGGTTTGGATAACAATTCATCGTCTTCCATTCCCAGCTCGACCATTCGCCGGTCAATTAACAGTTGCGTGTAATCAAGCAAAACCACCCCGTTGTTTACCACAATTCCGGCTAAGGAAATAATCCCCATCATGGTCATCATGATCACAAAGGACGCTCCGGTCACAAGAATTCCTCCAAACACTCCAATAAAACTTAGAAAGATGGCCAGCATAATGATGGTAGGTTTGGAAATAGAACTGAACTGGAAGATCAGTATGAACATGATCAAACCCAAACCTGAGAAAAATGCACCCATTAAGAATTGCATTTGTTTGTTTTGCTCCTCGATTTGTCCCGTATAATCAATCTTTATATCCTTTGACAGCGATGTAAAGTTGGACATTTCTGTTTGGATCTGACTTACAATGGCTCCGGCATCTGTATAGCCCGCTTCCAGTGCGGAATATACGGTTACCACTCGTTTGCCGTCTCGGTGTTTAATCGCACTGAAAGAAGAAGTATTTTTCCTTGTTGTTACCGCAGACAATGGAACTTCTTTTAATTGCCCGGTAGCCTGATCTCTGAAGGTAATATTTTGATTGAAAAGAGCACTTTTATCATCTTTAAGTTCTTCTTTAAATCGAACATAAATATCGTAGTCATCTCCCTCTTTTTTATATACTCCGGCTTTTTCTCCAAAAATGGAACGTCGCAGCTGATTTCCCACTTGGCCGGCTGCAACCCCTAATTCCCCTGCTTTTTTGCGATCTACATACACTTGCATGGCCGGTTTTCCTTTGTTTACATCTATTTTAAGTTCATCGATCCCGGAAATATTGCGTGAATTAATAAAGTTTCGCATTAATTCGGCCGTCTGAATCAATTCATCGTAGTCATCTCCCTCAATTTCAATATTGATAGGATATCCCACAGGAGGTCCAACAGGATCCTTTTCTACAGAAATGGCAACCCCAGGATAGATTCCTTTCAAGGTTTCCTGGACTCTTTTCCGTAACACTTCAGAGTCTTTTCCTTTTCTGAATTTGAACTCTCGCAACGTCGCTGTAATTTTTCCCCGATGCGGCATTTCGGCAGCACTACCCCCATCTGTCTGGGGATTACCGGCACCTTCGCCCACCTGAGAGACGGCCGATTCCACCATAAAATTATAATGGTCGCCTTCGAAATATTGCTTGTCATTCAAGACCGCATATACTCGTTTCTCAATATCTCTAGTCACGGCATTGGTCTTTTCGATATCGGTTCCTTGGGGATATTCGATATAGACCACAATTTGGTTGGGTTTGTTGTCCGGGAAAAATTCCACACTGGTTCTTTGTTTAACAACAGATACACCGAATAGGCCAAACACAATAAATAACAACAAAAAGGTACCGCCAAAAAAAGCAAAGGGCTTCCAGCCCGTTAGAGCATAGTTAAGAAACCGTTTATAACTTTCTTCCAGCCAAGGCAAAGTAGTTCTTTGAAAAGCATTGGCCCATTTCTTCATAAAATATTTATACATCCAGAAAAGCAATGCAGTGAAGATCATTAGACTACCTAATCCGCGCATGGTTCCTCCAAAAATTAATATCAAAAGGCCAATACCCCCTAATATTACAGATAATCTTATAAGACTCTTCAATGAAAGCACCCGTTCTTCTGTTTCCATATATTGAGACACCAACATGGAATTCATAAAGATGGCCACAAATAAAGAAGATCCCAATACCACTGAAAGAGTGATCGGAAAATAGATCATAAATTCACCCATAACGCCCGGCCACATTCCCAGAGGGATAAATGCTGCCACCGTTGTAAGCGTAGAAATAATAATAGGAAAGGCGATCTCACCAATCCCTTCCTTGGCAGCTCTAATCCGGGACATACCTTCTTCTTCCATGAGACGGTACACGTTCTCAACCACTACAATTCCATTATCTACCAGCATCCCCAATCCCATAATTAACCCGAAGAGGATCATGGTATTCATCGTATACCCAAGGGCAGACAAGATCATAAAGCTCATGAACATGGACATGGGAATGGCAAAACCAACAAAAAGAGCATTGCGGAAACCCAAGAAGAACATTAATACTGTGACCACGAGTATGATCCCAAATATGATATTGTTTACCAAGTCATCCACCTGATTAATAGTTTTAGCCGACTGATCGTTCGCAATGGTAACCTCAACATCTTGAGGGAAAACATTGGCTTTTGCATTTTCTACGATCTGCTCCACTTTTAGTGCGGCTTCCACCATGTTTTTACCGGCTCGTTTTTTCACGTCCAACATCACGACACCTTCGCCAAATTCTCTGGCATAAGTGGTTTTTTCTTCCTCCTGGAAACTTACCTTTGCAATATCCCTGAGATATACGGGGCCTCCTTGTGTTTTTACCACAAAATTATCCAGTTCTTCAGGGTTTTCAATTTCTCCTAATACACGAATGGTTCTTCTTTGCCCACTGGAGATCATATTTCCTGCAGAGATGGTCATATTTCCGTTTCGGATAGTATTGATCACGTCATCGAAGCTTACTTTCGCAGCCATCATTTTATAAATGTCAACTGCTACTTGTACCTCCAGTTTCTGAGCGCCCCGAATATCAACTTGCTTTATTTCCGGAAGATCCTCGATTTCATCTTCTAAGTATTCCCCAAATTCTTTTAGCTTTTCAGTGGGATAATTTCCTTTGATATTGATATTACTGATGGGTGTTTCTTCTGAAAAGTTCAGGTCAAACACATTGGGTTCTACTTTCGCACCATTGAAAGTAGGCCAGTCTTCTCCAGATTTTTCAACGTCCACTTCGTCTTTCACCTTTTGTTTGGCATCTTCAACCGAAATATTCTCATCGAATTCAACGGTGATAATACCGTAGTCCTCTTGGGAAGTGGAGATGATTTCCACCACATTGGATAGGTTCTTCATTCGATCCTCCAACGGATCTACAATCAGTCTTTCAATATCTTCTGCAGTATTCCCGGGGTAAGGCGTACTAATGTATATTTTGGTTTCTTTGATCTCGGGAAAAGTCTCCCGAGGCATATCATAATAGGCTTTTCCTCCTAATAATAGGATCACACCGATCAACACATAAATAATCGTCTTGTTGTCAATGGCCCATGAGGAGAGTTTAAACTCTTTATTAATACTCTTCTTTTTCTTACTCATGGTTCTCTAGCTTTAGGATATCAACCGATTGCCCATCTTTTACACTTCGTGCGCCTTCATAGATAATGGTGTCCCCGTCCTTAATACCCTTTAATATCTCAACAAGGTCGCCTTCCGTTTTCCCGGTGGTTACAATAACACGTTCGGCAATGTACTCTGCCGACTCTTTCGATTGATGGGTGACAAAAATATATTGTTCTCCTTCCGCATTCTCAGACAATACACTTTGTGGAATTAAAATAGCGTCAGGATTACTGTAGTCGTTAATTTTCAATTGGGCGGTAAGGTTGGGTTTTATTTGATTATTGTTATTGGGTACTTTCACTTCAATTTTAAAAGTCCTGTTCGCCGGATTGATATAGCTCCCCACTTGCCTAATACTGGAAGTAATGCTATCGCCCAGCACCGGGAAATATACCTGAACGGTTTTTCCTTCCGTAACATCACTTACATAGCCTTCCGGGATCTCGGCTTGAATATACATATCGGACAGGTTCACCAAACGAAATAAAGAAGTTACTCCAGGACTTACGACCGTTCCTTGTTCTGTCATAACATCATCGATAACACCCGAAAATGGTGCAGTAATATTTGTTTTTGCGAGCTGGGCTTTCATCTGGTTCACCGCATTTTGTTGACTTTCATAACCGGCTTTTGCTTGTAGGTACTGAATTTCACTTCCAATTTTTTGCTTCCACAGACTTTCTTGTCGTTCAAAAGTCGTTTTGGCCAATGCCACTTGCACTTCCATTTGAGCCAATTGCTGTGAAAGTCCGCCGTCGTCTATACGACCCAACAATTGTCCTTTTGAGACTTTCTGACCTTCTTTTACATATACCTGTGTAAGCATTCCGGCATATTCCGGATATAACACAACATTTTGTTTGGTCGCAACATCGCCTTGAATTTCCAGGTAATGATGAAATTCCTCCACCTTAGCTTTAAAAGCGGTAACCAAGGGAAGTTTTTTAAGGGTGTCTAGTTTGCCAATCGCCTCATCAATAGATTCGAGTTCTGCGTTTATTAAACTTTGCTGGTTCACGATTTCGGTTCTTTTCGCTCGTATAGCTTCCAGATCTCCGGAAGCAATAATAGATTCTGTCGATTTTTTATCACCGCCACAGGCGGCTAATACAAATAACAGGATTAAGGTATAAAATGACGTTCTCATAGGTGGTTCTTCTGGGTGTTGATATTAGTTTTTTAGTTGAGGAGTATTTAAAATTGTTTCCAATTCAGCCTTGCTGTTAATTACATTTAACAGCGATTGAAAGTATCTCTGTTGGGCTAAATAGAGTTGGGTCTGAGCTTGTCGCAGATCAAAACTGGAAACCAGACCTTCGCTAAATTTGATCTGATTTTTAGATTCAATCCGTTCCGCTAAGGATAAATTTTTCTTAGCATTTTCATAGACCTCAATACTAAATTGATATCTATTTTGCGCAGCGTCGAATTCTAGCTTTAAATTCTGAATCGTTTCGGTGAATAAAGTTTCTGACTGCTCGTAAGCGATTTTTGCCTGCTGTGTTCTTGCACCTCTCATCCCACTGCTGAAGACAGGAATATTCATGCTGACACCTAAAACGGAAGACTGAAACCAAATTTGATCTCCGTCCAAGAAGGTAAAACTATTGCTATTGGCCTGCGTGCCGTAATTAACAAAGGCAGAAAGATTGGGTAAGGCCTTGCTCTTTTCCAGTTTCAATTCAAGATTTCGTTGTTCGGTAAGGTTGTAGGCAATTTTATAATCAATATTTTCTTCCAGGTTAAGGTCGCGATCTAGGAAGTCCAATTGAATGTTCTGTTTGGCCAGATCATCGAGTTTTTGAGTGAGTATGACTTTGGCATTAATGTCAATTCCCAAAGCCGCGTTGAACATTTGCTCGGCAATGGAGCGAGTTCTTAGGGTATTCTTTAAATTGGTTTCAACCTCCAGAAGGGTTATTTCTAATTGTTCCACATTTTCTTCTTCCGTAAGCCCGTTTTCGTATATTTTGCGGGTTTCGAACAAATTCTTTTCGAGGGTTTCCTTGTTCTTTTGATCAATTTCGATCAATTCATTGGCGATCAAAACACTGCCATAAGCATTAATAACTCCTTTTCGCACCTCCAGCAGGGTTTTTTCGTTAGCATTTTCAGTATAGTCCAAAAATACTTTCGCCGCTTGCAAACCAACGAGGTAACTCCCATCGAAGATGAGTTGCTCTAAAGTTGCAAAGGCATTTGCATTTTGCTTTGTGCCAAAAACCACAGGGGAAAAAGTTCCCGGATCGCCTCCGAAAAATTCACCGGGGATTAAGGTGACCGGTTGTTTTAGATTGTTGTTATACGAGACTTTTCCATTCAATTGTGGTAACCCTGTGGCAGTAGTTTCCCATTTCTTTTTTATGGCAATGGCGACATCTCTTCGCGAATTAAGTGCCGTATAATTACTGTCGAGGGCAAAAGAAATAGCTTCTTCCATTGAAAATGCATAGCTTTTTTCCTGGGCCAGTGCGTTGGAAGTAATCCAAAGAAAACAAATTAAGATCAGTTTATTAGTCATTTGTTTTTGTGTTGATGAATTGATTGAGTATTTGTAAACCTTCTTTGGTTACGATTCCTCGAAGGTGATATTCCAGATATTCTTCAATAAGAAGGTCCTTTGGATATTGATCCACAGGAAAGACAGAGTCATCCTTGATCCCAAAGACGCCTATAAAATAGATGCGAGAAACAAAATCAATGTTCAAGTTTTTGCGATATAACCCTAATGCGACTCCTCTTTTTAGATTGTTCACGGTACAATCGCTCATTTTTTCAAAATGTTTTAATCGAAATTCCTCATGGATTTCCGGGTAGTACTTTTGAAGCTGATATTGTGGAGAGGATTTCTCATTTTTTAATTGAAAAGAAACCAACTTTTTGATCTCATAGAGTTCTTCAATGGGATTCTGATTCAAGGAGCAAATGCAATCTATTCCTGCGCTGATCGAATCAAAAACATTAATCACTACCTCCCGAACCAAGGCTGTCTTATTGTTGAAATGAGTATAAATGGTCTTTTTTGAAATACCCATTTCATGTGCGATATCATCCATGGTCACACTTTTGAAACCAAGGTTGATAAACATTTCTGCAGCTTTAAGTACTATTTTATCTTTCATGAGGGCGCAAATGTAAGTCGGGAAACTTTTAAAACAAAAAAAGTTTCCAAAGTTTTACAATTATTTAACATTGAAAGAAATCCTATGTTATGTATCAGCTTATTACATCCTAAATCTTATTTTAGCGTCAAAATTGTTTATGCAAGAATTGGTTTTTTTTAAGGAGGTGTTGGAGCAAACGATGAGTCAGCGCAAAATGCCGCAGGATCCAAAACGGCTATATGAACCGATTCAATATATACTCTCTTTGGGAGGTAAGCGTTTGCGTCCGGTTTTAACCTTGCTGACTTGTGAGTTTTTTTCGGGCGATTACAAAAAAGCTATTGATGCGGCGCTTGCCGTGGAACTTTTTCACAATTTCTCACTGATCCATGATGATATCATGGATGAAGCACCGTTGCGAAGGGGTGAGGAAACCGTTCATACCAAATGGGATATAAATACCGGGATCTTATCCGGGGATGCAATGCTTATTTTGGCATATCAGTATTTTGAAAATTATGAACCAAAATTGTTTAGCGAGCTTGCCAAACTTTTCAGCAAGACGGCTTTGGAAGTATGTGAGGGACAACAGTATGATGTCGACTTTGAAACCCGAAACGATGTGACCCTATCAGAATATTTAAAAATGATCGAATACAAAACGGCAGTTTTGGTGGGAGCAGCCATGAAAATGGGAGCCATCGTCGCAGGGGCATCGAATGAGAGCAAAGAAGGAATTTATGACTTTGGCAGAAATCTTGGGATCGCTTTTCAATTGCAGGACGATTACCTGGATGCCTTTGGAAATCCTGATACTTTCGGAAAGCAAGTGGGAGGCGATATCATCGCCAACAAGAAGACCTTCCTGTATCTAACTGCTCTGGAAACGGCTGGTCCTTCTGAAGTTGAGGAACTAATTAAATTGTTCAGCACTAGTCCGAAGGATCCTTCAGAAAAAATACATAGGGTGAAATCCATATTTGAACGATCAGGGGCTGTCGCTGCCACAGAGGAAAAAATAGCCGCGTATACTTTAACGGCAAATTCGATTTTAGAACAAGTACAGATCTCAGAGGATCGAAAAGAAAAATTAAGGGAATTCGGTCACTGGCTTATGGGACGAACCGTTTAGAAATAGATACGAACGAAAGGCATCCAGGCATCCGCATAGATACTATCCCTTTCATCGTAAAGCACATCATACCGAATACCTACCGTTACATTCCTCGAACGGAATCCCGCTCCAACAAAAAGTGCCGGATACCAATAATTATCATTGTCAACGCCAAAACGGGAGTCAAACTTTCTATTTACATTAAGCTCTTCGAATTCAGCGGAAAGTTGTATTTCAGGAATGACGTTGAATAACGTTAAAATACTTCCTCCAAAAATAGTGGAGGTATATTCGTTCTTTAGACTGTTGTAGGTCCCGTTCAGTCCAACTCCGACGGCCAGTCGCTCATCGAACTGGTAAATAGCACTAGGGGCCAAGGTTCCACTAAAGAAGCCGTCGCCAAAACTTAACCCAATTCCTCCTCCAAAATGTACATGGTTCCAAAATTCCGAAGGTGCTTTTTGAGCACGTATTTCCGAAAACAGGGAGGTCAAAAGGACCGAACAAAAAATGATTAAATAAAGGGGAACATTGGTGTTTCTCATGAATAAAACTTTAATTTTTTAACGCTATAAATATATGTTAAAAAGCTCAAGTTATTGTATTTATTGTATTTTTGCAGTGTTTTACTCAAACCCAAAAAGAAGCCTGAATTCCTATTATGGATCGATATTCATTTCTCAACGCGGTGCATCCCTCTTACATCGCAGAGCTTTACGATAAATACCTTCAATTTCCTGACGCCGTTGAACCCAGCTGGAGAGCCTTTTTCCAAGGTTTTGATTTTGGGGTTGAAAACGGTTCCTTAGAAGCACTCGGGATTGAATCTGAGAAGGCAGTTCCTGAAAATGTGCAAAAGGAATTTCAGGTAATTCGACTCATAGATGGCTATAGAAGCCGAGGTCATTTATTCACTAGCACAAATCCTGTACGCGAACGAAGAAAATACCTTCCTACGCTCGATATTGAAAATTTTGGATTGACTCAGAATGATCTGCATACTAAATTCTTTGCAGGGAAAGTATTAGGTCTGGGAGAAACTACATTGGAAAACATTATTGGGCATCTTAATTTGATCTACTGTCAAAGTATTGGAGTAGAATACATGTATATCAGAAAACCGGAAGAGATTGAATGGATTCAACAGAAGCTGAATATAAATGATAATCAACCCAAGTTTTCCGTAAGTCAAAAAAAACACATTTTAAATAAGCTGAATGAAGCCGTTTCCTTCGAAAATTTTCTACATACAAAATATGTGGGTCAGAAGCGTTTTTCATTGGAAGGAGGGGAGAGTTTAATTCCCGCGCTGGATTCGCTTATTGAATATGCTGCCGGAAAAGGCGTTGAAGATTTTGTGATGGGAATGGCTCACAGAGGTAGATTGAGTACACTGACCAATATTTTTGGCAAAAGTGCGAAAGATATCTTTAGTGAATTTGATGGAAAGGATTACGAACAGGATATTTTTGACGGAGACGTAAAATATCATTTGGGGTGGACTTCGCATCGTACCACCGATAATGGAAAGAAAATAAACCTCAATATAGCGCCCAATCCTTCCCACCTGGAAACAGTTGGGGCGGTAGTTCAGGGGATTGCAAGAGCAAAACAAGACCGTCATCACAAGGACGATATCGGCAAAGTACTTCCGATAGTAGTGCATGGCGATGCAGCCATCGCAGGACAAGGGCTCGTTTATGAAATGGTACAAATGGCCCAACTGGATGGATATAGAACAGGGGGTACGATACATATAGTTGTCAATAATCAGGTTGGATTTACAACGAATTATTTAGATGCACGCTCTTCAACCTATTGTACCGATGTAGGTAAAGTTACCTTATCACCAGTCTTGCATGTGAATGCAGACGATGTGGAAGCAGTCGTTCATGCTACCTTATTTGCCCTTGATTTCCGTATGGAATTTGGGCGAGATGTATTCATAGACTTGCTTGGCTATAGAAAATATGGTCACAATGAAGGGGATGAGCCAAGATTTACACAACCCAAGCTATATAAAGCAATAGCTAAGCATAAGAACCCACGCGATATTTATACAGAGAAACTTTTGAAAGAAGGTGTCATTGAAGAAGGTTATACGGCGGTCCTTGAACAGGAATACAAAGATAAACTGGAAGAAAAGCTGGAAGATTCCCGAAAGGAAGAGAAGACTGAAATTACCGCTGTGATGAAGGATGAATGGGTTGGTTTTGGTTATGCCGAAGAGGATAGGATGGTCGCTACCTATGATACGACGGTCAAACTTGACAACCTTAATGAAGTAGCTGAGGTAATTACTAAATTACCCGAAGATAAAAAGTTTTTGAATAAGATATCCAGGCTTATTGAGGCCCGAAATACCATGTATTTTAAGGACAATAAGTTAGACTGGGCTATGGGGGAATTATTGGCGTATGGCACTTTGTTAAAAGATGGCTACGACGTGCGAATTTCAGGTCAGGATGTGGAACGGGGCACCTTTTCTCATCGTCATGCGGTTGTTAAGGTAGAAGATAGTGAAGAAGAAATTATATTACTGAATAATCTAAAAGGTGATCAAGGAGATTTTTACATCTATAACTCCTTACTTTCTGAATACGGTGTGGTTGGATTCGATTATGGTTACGCGATGGCGAGCCCGAATACATTGACCATTTGGGAAGCTCAGTTTGGAGATTTCAGTAATGGAGCGCAGATCATGATAGATCAATATATTTCTGCTTCCGAAGATAAATGGAAATTACAGAATGGGCTGGTCATGCTATTACCTCATGGCTATGAAGGACAAGGGGCGGAACATTCTTCCGGACGGATGGAGCGATACCTGCAGTTATGTGCCGAAGACAATATGTTTATTGCCGACTGTACCACACCGGCGAATTTCTATCACTTACTTAGACGGCAAATGACGGTAGATTTCAGAAAGCCATTGATCGTCTTTACCCCTAAAAGTCTCCTGCGTCATCCGAAAGTCGTTTCGACCAAAGAAGAGCTGGCAAACGGAAGTTTTCAGATGCTTATAGACGATAATGAGGCGAAGATCGATGAAGTGAGAACGCTGGTTTTCGTCAGCGGAAAATTCTATTATGATCTTTTGGATGCCAGGGAAGAGCGAGGGCGAAACGATGTAGCGTTGGTTCGCATCGAACAATTGTTTCCGCTACCAAAAAAAGAAATACAAGAGGTTCTTGTTAAATACAAAAATGCTCATGATATTGTTTGGGCACAAGAGGAACCTAAGAATATGGGAGCATACTCGCATATGATAATGCATTATGAACCGTCCAGAAATTGGCGGGTTTGTAGCAGAAGGATGTATGCCGCCCCTGCTTCGGGTAGTTCAACACGAAGCTTTTTGCGTCATAAACGCGTTATTGAAAGTGTTTTTGACGGAACAGAAAAATAAAAATTAATCCCTTTTAAGGAAAACAAGAATGCTATGGCGTTAGAAATGAAAGTTCCCTCCCCGGGAGAATCTATTACAGAAGTAGAAATAGCACAATGGCTGGTTGCCGATGGTGATTATGTGGAAAAGGATCAGGCAATTGCCGAGGTGGATAGTGATAAAGCTACTTTAGAACTTCCTGCTGAGGCAAGTGGTATAATCACTTTAATGGCTGAGGAAGGTGATGCTGTTGCCGTTGGACAGGTAGTTTGTTTGATCGATACGGATGCGCCTAAACCTAATGGGGGCGTTTCACAGATCAAAGAAGAAAAAAAGCAGGATGCACCTAAAAAGGAGAAAGTAGAAGCTCCCGCCAAGGATTCGTATGCCACCGGAGCGCCTTCTCCTGCCGCCAAAAAAATATTGGAAGAAAAGGGAATTTCTTCGAATGCGGTCCAAGGCACAGGACGGGATGGACGAATCACCAAAGAAGACGCGGTAAAAGCAACACCATCGATGGGAACGCCCGGGCAAGGTGGCCGAGGTTCGGAAAAACAAAAACTTTCTATGTTACGTAGAAAGGTTGCGGAACGATTAGTTGCCGCGAAAAATGAAACGGCCATGCTCACTACTTTTAATGAGGTGGATATGGGTCCAATTTTTGAACTTAGAAATGAGTATAAGGATGCCTTCAAAGAGAAGCATGGAGTAGGCCTTGGCTTTATGTCGTTCTTTACACTTGCGGTAGTACGTGCACTAGATTTATATCCGGACGTAAATTCCATGATCGACGGAGATTACAAAATAACTTACGATTATAAGGATATTTCCATAGCGGTTTCAGGACCTAAAGGATTAATGGTTCCTGTGATCCGTAATGCTGAAAACTTAACTTTCCGTGGGGTTGAGGCTGAAGTAAAGCGATTGGCTCTAAGAGCCCGTGACGGACAAATCACCGTAGACGAAATGACCGGAGGAACCTTTACAATTTCCAATGGAGGGGTCTTTGGAAGCATGTTGTCCACTCCCATTATTAATCCGCCACAATCGGGAATTTTAGGAATGCACAATATCGTGGAACGCCCGATAGTAAAAAATGGAGCAATTGTCATTGCTCCGGTCATGTATTTAGCACTAAGTTACGACCATCGAATTATTGACGGAAGGGAGTCGGTTGGATTCTTGGTCGCCATAAAAGAAGCCCTTGAAAATCCAACAGAGATACTCATGAACAATGATGTTAAAAAAGCCTTGGAGCTTTAAATCAATAGATATTTAACCAAAAAACCCGACCAATTTGGTCGGGTTTTTTGGTTAGTTAGGAAAAATCACTAATTTTTTTAAAACAGTTATTTTTTAAAGTAAACACAATTTCGTCCGTAATCAATTACGGCATGAAGTTTTTTCAGAATATCCGCTCCCAGTATACCGTGAACCCGATTTTCTCCGGCCTGCACTAGTGCATTATTAACATGGATCATACTGAACAAAACAAAATCTACATTTCTCAGGGTAATTGATGCCAGATGAATCATATTGTTCTTCGCCACTTTCGTTTCCATATGGGTAGCCCCGGCACCGGCCGCCTTAATTTCGGTGTCCTCCATGGTAAGATGAAATTGTGACGCATAATCTAAACAAATACAGCTGGAGGAAGCTCCGGTATCCAAAATGAAAAGACCGGCTTCTTTATTAATGATCGCTTCGAATTGATAATGTCCAGTATTCAATTTTTGGATGGGGATGCGTACAAATCCTTTATTTTCCAATAATTTTCTAAGTGTAGTCAATACTTTTTTAGGTAAATATAGCCAACAAAATGGTAGTTTTGTGAATATGTTAACCGATACCCACACGCATTTATATAGTGAAGCCTTTTCCGAGGATCGTGACAGTATGATGCAGCGAGCCTTTAACGCAGGGGTAGGACGTTTTTTTATACCGGCAATCGATTCAGGATATACAAAAGCCATGTATGAATTGGAAAGGGAATACCCCGATCAGGTGTTTTTAATGATGGGGCTTCATCCTACCTCTGTGAAGGAAAATTATTTAGACGAATTAGCCCATGTTGAAAGGCAATTTGAAAAGCGAAAATTTTTTGCAGTAGGTGAAATAGGCATTGATCTGTATTGGGATGTTTCAACCTTAGAAATTCAGCGGATAGCATTTAAAAGACAGATTCAATTAGCAAAAAAGTACAACCTGCCTATTGTGATACATTGCCGTGACGCTTTTGACGAAATATTCGAGGTCCTGGAAACGGAACGAGATGAAAAGCTATTCGGAATTTTTCATTGTTTTACCGGGACCTATGAGCAAGCGCAAAGAGCGATAGGGTTTCAAATGAAATTGGGAATAGGAGGCGTTGTTACTTTTAAGAATGGAATGATCGATCAATTCCTGCGTCAAATTCCATTGGAACATATTGTTTTGGAAACAGACGCACCTTATTTGTCTCCGGCGCCTTTTCGAGGGAAAAGAAATGAAAGCAGTTATCTTGCATTGGTTTGTCAAAAAATAGCCGAAATTTATACTATTTCCGAAAAAGAGGTAGCCAAAATTACCACAGAGAACTCAAAAGCGATATTTAAGATATGACCCAGCCTAAAATACTACTTATCTATACAGGTGGAACCATTGGAATGATCAAGGACTTTAAGACAGGAGCACTTAAAAATTTTAATTTCGATGAATTACTGAAGCATATCCCCGAGTTGCAATTGTTAGATTGTACCATCGAAACGCAAAGTTTTGTGAAGCCCATCGACAGTTCAAATATGAAGCCCGAGTATTGGGCGGACTTAGCCTTAATTATAGAGACGAATTACGATCGGTTTGATGGATTTGTGGTGTTACACGGAAGTGATACCATGTCTTATACGGCCTCTGCCCTAAGTTTTATGCTGGAGCACCTCGCTAAACCAGTTATTTTTACAGGATCTCAGTTACCCATTGGAGATCTTCGTACCGATGCAAAGGAGAATTTGATCACCTCGATTCAAATAGCGGCCACACACTCTGCTGAAGGACCCATGATTCAGGAAGTAGGTCTTTATTTTGAATACAAATTATACCGTGCCAATCGAACTACCAAGATAAATGCAGAGCACTTTGAGGCATTCGCTTCTCTCAATTATCCTGCACTCGTAGAAAGTGGAGTACATCTTATCTTTAATGAAGCTGCATTACTACGACCGGACAAGGTCGAAAAATTATCGGTGCATACAAAGATGGAAACTCAGATCTTACTTATTAAAATGTTTCCAGGGCTGCATAAGGAATTGCTGGAACATTTAGTTTCACTACAGGATCTCAAGGGCGTTATTTTAGAAACTTTCGGAAGTGGTAATGTCACGAACGAATCTTGGTTAGTTGAAACCTTGGAAGGGATTATTTCTAAAGACATACCGGTAGTGAATGTGACACAATGTTCGGGAGGAAGTGTCACCATGGGTCTCTATGAGACTAGTGTAGACTTAAAGAGAATAGGGGTCATTACCGGGAGAGATATGACTACTGAAGCGGCTTTGACCAAGATGATGTACCTGTTAGGCAGGGGATTGAGTCCGGAAAATTTTAAAAGCGAATTTGAGACTTCTTTACGTGGAGAAATAACCTAAATTTAAGGTAGAAAATATTTCACCAGATAATTTTTTTTTTGTTATTTGCCCTCCCGTTGTAAAAACGGTAAAAAGAGAGGTGGCCGAGTGGTCGAAGGCGCACGCCTGGAAAGTGTGTATACGCCACAAGCGTATCGAGGGTTCGAATCCCTTCCTCTCTGCTAATCAGTCAGTAAGCTAAAATCTTGTAAGTAGATTACCTCTCAATAACATTTTGGGAGCCGTTTATAATATAAGAGAGAGGCATGTATAACACAAATTATTTGTTGCAGATTAACCAAATAATTTTATATCTTTAAAACCTTAAACTAATAACTAAAACAAATCTTTTAAGTCGATAGCAATGAAAAAACTATTTTCTATTCTCGCAATTACCGCCATGGTCTTTGCTGGCGCAAGTAACATTCAAGCAACTAATGCAACCACTTTATCAACAAGTTTGCCCACTTTGTCTGCACTGACATCAGTAAACATGGTACAAGATGAAGAAGCTGCCCCAGAAGGTGATTCCAAGGGATTCCATCAAGAGTTAAAGCAGCGTTTTATTGAAGGGGGTCCCGGGTTTATGGGGATTGTACTTCTTTGTTTAATTCTTGGTCTAGCCATTGCTATCGAAAGAATTATCTATTTAAACCTTTCAACTACCAACACTTCAAAACTAGCGAGCAGCGTTGAAGACGCTCTTAAGAGTGGTGGGATCGAAGCAGCTAAGGAAGTTTGTAGAAATACAAAGGGTCCGGTTGCCTCCATCTACTATCAGGGTCTAGACCGTGCCGATGAGAGTATCGATGCAGCAGAAAAAGCAGTAGTATCCTATGGTGGTGTTCAAATGGGTCAATTGGAGAAAAACGTTTCTTGGATATCATTATTTATCGCTCTGGCTCCTATGTTAGGGTTCATGGGTACGGTAATTGGTATGATCCAGGCTTTTGATAAAATTCAAGCGGCCGGTGATATGAACCCATCCTTGGTAGCGGGAGGTATTAAAGTAGCACTTTTGACAACTGTATTTGGTTTGATCGTAGCTATTATCCTTCAAATATTCTATAACTATATCGTGGCTAAAATTGATAGTATTGTGAACAACATGGAAGATGCTTCCATCACTTTGATCGATATGTTGGTAGACTATAAAAACAAAAAGTAATTTAAAACACATCATTTAAAATGGGTTTATATAAAATTTTAAAAATTGTAGCTTTACTCCTTAGTGTGGCGGGAATCGCTTTTTGGTTCATGTTGATCTCTAAGGGTGATGAAGCGGTGAAGGCTACAGGCGAAGGCGTATCTCCTATGTTGGTTATTGCATATATTACAATGGTTATCGTTCTTCTATTTGTTGTCGTGTTTGTTCTTCAAGGAATTTTTGCAGGGAACTTGAAAAAAACCCTTATGTCGGTTGGAGCATTTTTGGTCATATTGATCATTTCCTATGCAATGTCTTCCAGCAGCACAGTAGGTTTGCCTCCTGTAGATGATATTCCAGTAACCGAGAGCACCTCTAAATGGGTGGGAACCGGTCTAAATGCATTTTATATACTAGCGGTATTAGCGATAGGTTCAATGGTATTTAGTGGATTCAAAAAAGTAACTTCCAGATAATATGGCACGAAGAGCAACACCCGAAGTTAATGCAGGGTCTATGGCAGACATAGCCTTCCTTTTGCTCATATTTTTCTTGGTAACAACAACCATTGAGAAAGATAAGGGTATTGCAAGGCAGTTGCCTCCCCCGATAGAACAGGATCAAGATGTGATCATTAAGCAGAAGAACCTCTTCATTGTGAATGTGAACAAAAATGATCAATTATTAGTAGAGGAAGAACTTGCAGACCTGAAAGATTTACGTCAATTAGCTATCGATTTTCTTGACAATGGCGGGGCTCCATCAGGAACACCTGATTACTGTAATTACTGTAAAGGGAAAAGATCTCCAGAGTCTTCCGATAATCCGCAGAAAGCTGTTGTCTCTATGCAGAATGATCGATTAACGTCCTATAAGATGTATATCGCCGTTCAGAACGAGTTGGTAGCTGCCTATAACTTTTTAAGAGATAGAGAAGCACAGCGATTATATGGTTGGAAATATACTGAAATGAAAAAGGGAATTGATGAAGGTGATATCACCGGATCAAGGGCTGATGACATTCAACGTAAAATGGAGGTCGTTCAAGAATTGATTCCGTTAAAATTATCTGAAGCAGAACCCAAAAAATCCGGATCTTAAAAATCTAGCAAATGTCAAAGTTTAATAAGAAAAAGAGTGGAGATTTACCGGCTATTTCAACGGCTTCGCTTCCTGATATTGTATTCATGTTGCTGTTCTTCTTTATGGTGGTAACCGTTTTAAGGGACAGTAATCTTTTGGTAATGCAACGACTCCCAAAAGGAGATCAAGTAGAGAAACTTCAAAAAGACCGTTCTGTATTTATCTATGCCGGAAAACCAGGTCCGGGTTATGAGAAATATGGAAAGGAAGCGAAAATTCAAATTGGGGATAAATATACGGATGTAACTAATATTCGTTTTGCCCTGGAAGAACTAAGACGAAAATTGCGTCCGGAGTTGCAAGATAAGATTATGATTGCATTAAAAGTAGACGAAGAGACCAATACAGGATTAGTGACAGATATAAAACAAGAGTTGAGAGAACAAAACCTCTTGAAACTTATCTATATTACAACTCCCGGAAACCAATTGGATGAATAAGAGTAATCTTAAGAACACATAATCAAAAGCCTCATACATGAGGCTTTTTTTGTACCTTCAATATGTAATTAGTGTTATTCTTATGCAAAAGCTCCCAAAACACATTCTATTACTCTTTTTGATCTTGACCGTATTTATCATGAATGGACAAGATTCCTTAAGTGTAAAAGAGGTGGATAATAAATACCGTGAGGATCAATTCTATATTGGGATAACCTATAATTTAATTACCAAGGTTCCAAGTAATGTCGATTATAAAGGTGTTTCAGGGGGAATACAGTTTGGTTTTCTTAGAGATATGCCTATCAATCCACAACGAAACATATCGATTGCCGCAGGTGCAGGCATTTCCTTTGATCAATACGGACAGAACTTATTTGTTGGGGAGGATGCTAATGAGCAAACTATATTTCGAGCTCTCTTGAACGATGTAGATTATTCTACCAACCGATTTAGCACGGCAGCCATGGAATTACCGGTTGAATTCAGATGGAGAACATCCACGGCTACGGAATACAAGTTCTGGAGAATTTACACCGGTGTACGAATGAGTTATATATATTGGTACAGAGCTTATTTTAAACAACCGGGCAATATAGTATCACAAACAAAAATCCCAGAATTGCAACCTTTGAATTTTGCTGTTACGTTTGCTTTCGGCTATGCAACATTTAACTTCTACGCAAATTATACCCTTACACCTTTCTTCAAAGAGGCCTATACGCAAGATACCATGGAAGAAATAGGGTTTATTCCGCTGAAATTAGGAATCATTTTCTACATCCTATAACCAATAATTGAGCATAATTAGCTGGGGCAATATCCCAATGAATAACCCTAAAATTAATTCGATGGGGCTGTGCGATTTTGTAAGTAGGCGAGAGGAAGCAACCCATCCGTTGGCGAATAGGAACAACCCGATCCAAAATAGCATATTCACTTTGAAATGAATACTAAGCGCAATAACAAAGAATGTTAATCCGGCAATACCCATTTGGTGCAAACTAACCTTAATACCCACCATTACCATCAGTAATGCCGTTAATGTTGAAAATAAAATCGCTACGAAAAAGTAATACAGCTCGGGACTGACATAAGGGTCGAAGACCCATCGGATAATTGCCAGAATTAACAAGGATTGCAACATCAAGGGAACTTTTCGCTCCCAAACCTCTTCTAATTTGATCGATTTCACCAGCCCTAAATTCCGCAGTAGAAAATAGGTGACAATCGGTATGAATAAACTAAGAATAATAATTGCGATCAATTTGGATTGTAAAACAGCGGGGTCCAAATAACGTGGAGTAATAAGGAAATAAGCAATAGCGCCGAAGATAGGCATAAGGAGAGGGTGCCAAAGGTATGCTCCAAAACGCAAGAAGTAGTTCATTTAAATTTCCTTTCGCAATCTGGCAACGGGCAGATCTAGTTGTTCTCTATATTTTGCAACAGTTCTTCTCGCAATGGGATACCCTTTCTCCTTTAAAATCATGGCTAACTTATCGTCTGTAAGGGGTCGTCTTTTGTCTTCTTCGCCGATAGTAATTTCTAATATCTTTTTAATTTCTTTGGTAGAGACATCTTCTCCCTGATCATTTTTCATGGATTCACTAAAGAAATCCTTGATTAATTTAGTTCCGTAAGGGGTATCCACATATTTGCTATTGGCCACTCGAGAAACGGTTGATACGTCCATACCAATTTTATCTGCGATATCTTTTAGAATCATCGGTTTTAAATTTCGCTCATCTCCGGTAAGAAAATATTCCTCCTGATAATGCATTATTGCATTCATTGTAACAAATAATGTTTGCTGCCGTTGCTTGATCGCGTCAATGAACCATTTAGCCGCATCTAATTTTTGCTTGATAAACATGACGGCATCTTTCTGAGATTTCGATTTTTCTTTAGCCTCCTTATAACCTTTCAGCATGTCGCTATAATCTCTGGATATGTGTAATTCAGGGGCATTTCTACCATTTAAGGTAAGTTCTAGTTCCCCATCTGTGATTTTAATGGCAAAATCGGGAACAATATGCTCTATAATTCGGGTATTTCCGGAGTAAGAGCCTCCCGGTTTTGGATTGAGAATTTCAATTTCGTGAATAGCGTCTTTTAATTCTTCTTCTGAAATATCGTATTTAGCCATTAACTTTTGGTAGTGCTTTTTTGAAAATGCATCAAACGATTCTTCCATCATCTTTTTGGCAATGATGATTGACGGAGTTTCCTCTTTTCTCTTCAACTGAATTATAAGACATTCTTGCAAGTCTCTTGCACCCACTCCCGCAGGATCCAGTTCCTGTACCAAATGCAGTACTTTCTCGACTCGGTTCTTATCGGTATATATATTTTGCGTGAAAGCCAAGTCGTCTACGATATCTTCAATATCTCTTCTGATATAACCACTTTCATCTACGCTACCCACTAAGAACAAAGCAATTTCAAATGCCTCTTCGTCCAGGCGATACGTATTGAGTTGTTGAAGTAAGTACTGATTAAAAGACACACCGGAAGCAAAAGGAGTTTCTCTCTCCTCGTCATCGGAGCTGTAATTATTGGAAGCTAATTTATAGTTAGGGATTTCGTCATCGCTCAAATAGTCATCTACATTAATGTCAGTCTCTATTACTTCGTTGCCTTCATCGTAGGAATCACCTTCATTGCTGCCATAATCATCGTCTGCCGCTTCTTCTAATTCCTTTCCGCCTTCCAGAGCAGGGTTTTCTTCCAATTCTTGAGCTATGCGTTGTTCAAATGCCTGCGTAGGCAATTGTATCAACTTCATCAATTGTATCTGCTGAGGTGATAGTTTTTGCGATAACTTGAAATTGAGCTGCTGTTTAAGCATGTTCTTTGGTTTACATAAAAGTAAAAAAAATCCAGCAAGGAAAAGTCTCGTTGCCGGATTAAAGTGAGAGCCGTCTCAATATTAAAATTCGGCGTTACCCGGCGTCCTTGGATAAGGGATTACATCTCTAATATTTCCCATTCCGGATACAAACTGAACCAATCTTTCAAACCCGAGTCCAAATCCGCTATGAACACAGGTTCCAAATTTGCGTAGATCCAGATACCAGTATAACTCTTCTTCCGAAATATCCATCACTTTCATCTTGTTTTTCAAAACCTCATATCGTTCTTCCCGTTGGGATCCACCCACAATTTCACCAATTCCCGGGAAAAGTACGTCCATGGCGCGAACGGTCTTTTCGTCTTCATTTAAACGCATATAAAATGCCTTTATTTTTGCTGGATAATCAAATAATATTACGGGACACTTGAAATGCTTTTCGACCAAGAATCGTTCATGTTCGCTTTGCAGATCGGCCCCCCATTCTTCAATGAGGTATTTGAATTTCTTCTTTTTATTGGGGGTACTGTTCTTTAAAATTTCAATCGCTTCCGTATAACTCACTCGTATGAAGTTATTATCCAACACAAAACTCAATTTTTCCCTCAGGGTCATTTCACTTCGATCCTGCTGTGGTTTGTTCTTTTCTTCCTCCAACAGTCTGCCCTCCAAAAATTCAAGATCGTCCGGGCAATGATCAAGGGCATAACGAATCACATATTTAATGAAATCTTCCGCCAAATCCATATTATCGTGCAAGTCGTTGAATGCGACTTCAGGTTCGATCATCCAAAACTCTGCTAAGTGACGTGACGTATTCGAGTTTTCTGCACGGAAAGTAGGACCAAAGGTATACACCTTTCCTAATCCCATAGCATACGTTTCAGCTTCGAGCTGTCCGCTTACCGTAAGATTGGTTTCTTTTTCAAAAAAATCTTCAGTATAATTTATACTTCCATCTTCATTAAGGGGTGGATTCTTTGGATCCAAAGCACTTACCCGAAACATTTCTCCGGCTCCTTCTGCATCACTTCCGGTGATGATTGGGGTATGCATATAATAAAATCCGTTCTTTTGAAAATACTCATGGACTGCAAATGCTAATTTGGACCTCAATCGCATCACGGCACCAAAAGTATTGGTTCGGACTCGCAAATGAGCTTGCTCTCTGAGGGTTTCCATAGAATGTCGTTTCGGACTTAATATGGTTAGTTTTACTTCTTCCGGATTGGCCTCGCCTAAAATTTCGACCTTTGAAACTTGAACTTCTACCGATTGACCTTGTCCTTGACTTTCTACCAGATGTCCCTCTACCAATATAGCTGCGCCAACAGTGATCTTTTTCAGAAGTTCCTCATCAAATTTTTCAAAATCGACCACACATTGTAAATTCTTAATAGTAGAGCCATCATTCAACGCAATAAAACGATTGCTTCTAAAAGAACGCACCCACCCTGAAATGGACATAGTTTGAAGTGAAGGTTCACTCTGAATTAATTCTGAAATTACTTTTTTTTGCATGCTCCCTTAGTTTGAAGGTTTAAAGATAATTTTTTTCTATTTTTTTGAATCACGAAAGCTCGCTTTCTTCATCTTCTTCCAATTCCTCTTCACCACCGGAAAGAATCTGAATAGCCGGTTTTTTAAATGTTTGTTTGTTTGCAATATTGCGTTCCAGTGAAAGCAATAGTGAAGGTAATAAGAGCAAATTAGACAACATGGCAAACAACAAAGTAATAGAGACTAAGGCGCCTAATGCCACAGTTCCTCCAAAATTTGAAATCGTAAATACTGAAAACCCAAAGAACAACACAATAGAGGTATAGAACATACTAACTCCGGTTTCACGAAGTGCCGCATAAACCGATTTCTTGATTTTCCAGTTGTGTGTGATCAATTCCTGTCTATATTTTGCTAAAAAGTGGATGGTGTCATCTACCGAAATACCAAACGCAATACTGAACACCAAAATAGTGGAAGGTTTTATGGGTACACCTATGAAGCCCATAATTCCTCCAGTAATTAAAAGCGGTAGCAGGTTTGGAATTAAGGAAACCAAGATCATTCGCAAACTTCGGAACATCCAAGCCATAAAAAGAGCAATTAAAAGGATCGCAAAAGAAAGGGATAGTAAGAGGTTGTTGACGAGATATTTGGTCCCTTTCTCAAAAACAAAGGCTTTTCCGGTCAAGGATACATTGTATTGATCTGCCGGAAATAGTTTATCGATCTTGGCTCGAATATCTTCTTCAATACGATCAAAACGATCCGAAGGGGTGTCCTTAAAGAATACCGTAATCCTTGCGTACTGCCCGGTGCTATCGACATAACTGGACAATAAGTTTGTGTTCTGTGTACTGCTTTTGGCGTAGGAAAGAATAAAGGATCTTTCCTGGCTATTAGGTAGTTGATAGTATTCGGGATTATTATTATAATAGGCTTGTTTAGAATATTTCACCAATTCTACTATCGATAACGGTTTTGAAAGTTCGGGAATATCATTCATATATACTTGAAGATCATCCATACGCTTTAAAGTTGCCAGATTCATAACCCCCTTTTTCCTTTGCGTATTGATTAGAATTTCAAGGGGCATTATTCCTTCGTATTCTTTTTCAAAGAATTTTATATCCTTAAAAAACTCCGTATTTTTTGGCATGTCTTCAATTAGGCTTCCCGAGAGTCTGATATTATAAAGTCCTATGATGCTCGTGCAAAGTAAGGCAATGGTGACAGCGTAAATAGCGATGCGATGTTCTCGCACCATGCGCTCCATCCATTGCACGAATCGACCAATCCACTCCTTATTTAAATGCTTAAGGTGTTTGTATTTCGGAATGGCCATATAACTGTAAACAATCGGAATTATAAATAAGCTCAAAATGAAAATGGCCAGGATATTTATAGACGCCACAATACCAAACTCTTTTAGCAACTTACTATTGGTAAGAATAAAGGTCGCAAAACCGGAAGCAGTGGTTACATTCGTCATTAAAGTGGCATTACCCACCTTTGTAATCACTCGTTGAAGTGATTTCGCCTGATTCCCATGTCGTTTAATCTCCTGCTGGTACTTGTTGATCAGAAAAATACAATTGGGAATTCCAATTACAATGATCAGTGGGGGAATAAGTGCAGTCAATACCGTTATTTCGTAATGCAAAATTCCTAGTACTCCAAAAGACCACATCACGCCGATAATAACCGTAATCATGGAAATAAAAGTGGCTCGAAAGGATCTGAAAAAGAAAAAGAAGATAAAGGAGGTGACTAAAAGTGCAGCGCCAATAAATAATCCGATCTCATCGATAATATTTTGAGAATTCAAGGTACGTATATAAGGCATTCCCGAAGTATGGACCTTGATGTTCGTTTCTTTTTCAAACTGCTCAATACGAGGAATAAGAATATTAATGATGAAATCCCTGCGGGCAGGAGTATTTACAATATCCTTTTTTAAATAAAGAGCTGTTCGAACCGATTCTTTACTTGGGCTGTAGACTAAACCTTCATAAAAAGGTAATTTGTGAAATAACTCAAAACGGTAACGATCCAATCTGGCTTTGTCCAAAACGGAATCGGATATAAAAGGAACCAATTGAAACGCAGCTGAATCAGGCAGTTTTTCAAGTTTTTGAAGATCTCCAATGGATAGGGATAGATCAACTTCATCATAAGCCCCAAAATCTTTGGATAATTGTGTCCAAGCTTTGAAGTTTTTCAGATCAAATAAGGTTGAATCTTTTACGCCAAGGATGATGAGATTCCCTTCTTCGCCAAAAGTGTTTAGAAATTCTTGATATTCAAGGTTGTAAGGATGTTCATCGGGTAATAAATTGGCCTCGGTGTAGGTAAATCGCATGTTTTTCCACTGAAGTGCAAAAAACACGGTAGCAGCAATTATAGCTATAATGATCATCGTTCTATTCCGAAGAATAAAACGTGCTAATGCACTCCAAAATCCAATGCTAAAAAGTTTCTCCAAAAGCCCGCCTTAAAAGTGCCGCAAATGTACTAAAATACAGAGGATTCAATAGGATAGATTCTGTTATAATTTTAAGTTAAAGGTAAACTTGAAGGAAATGTTATCGCCCAATTCAGGGAGGTGATAATATCCGTATCGATAGGCAAAACTCAGCCCAAATCCGAAAAGTATTCTATTTAGCTCCAATCCGGATTCGGAATAGAATTCTTCCAAGGTATTAAATGATAGCCCGAGATGCTTTTCAGGATGGTCGAGCGTACCCCACGCATGACGCGTGATAAATACTAGTTCAGGTTTAATGTGTTCGGTGATTCGAAATCTTCTTAAACTATGCTTGGCGCGGAATGTAACCAATTCACTGGAGAAGAATTCACCAAAATACATGGTTTCAAAACTTTGCGTTCCAGCCACGGAAAACCGTTGTAAAATTTCATCCTTTGTCGGATTATTTGGGTAAGCATGGTAGAGGTGAGTAAGGGGAATATCTCCAAAGCTGAAATTTCCTTCTAGGACAAAACTTGACGATGATAAATTGGTCCTCTTGATATAATAGTCCAATTTCGTTCCAATTTTAGTGTAGTTGAAATCACTATCACCCACTCCTTTGATTCCTTGTGTAATTTGGGTGCTTATTTTCGGGATGCCGTCAAAATATTCAACAATGCCTTCTTCCGATCTAAACGACAGCGTTTTTGGAGCATAACGAACAGAAATAGAGGCTTCCGTTAGTTGGTAGTCGTTGTAGATCTTTCCGTCGTTCATAAATTGATAATTCTCGATTTGACTGATATCACTTCTTGAAACACGGGCTTCTGAAAGTAGTTTGGCGCTAGGTTCAGTCACGAACCCTACTTTCCATGTTTGGTGTTTGTAAAATTGGGTGATATTAATGAGTCGAGGTTCAAATACTGAATAAATCCGACTACTTGTCAGGTATTCAAAACTACCTATTTCGCTGATATCATCAACATAATACATATTGAACCAACTGTTGGTCTCTTTTGAAATCCGGACATTGCCACCATAGCTATACTTATATTTATCGTCCTTAAAACCGTAGGCTACATATCCTCCGAGTTTGATATTGTCGAATAGACGTTCATTGGTGATCCCTCCGAAACCAAGCCGAAAGGCCTCATAGTTATTGTATTTAACTAGATATTTTAAATCAACGTCAAAGAATCCAATAGCGTAATAACCCGTCACGAAGGTGCTTGATTTTTTTGTTTTTTCTATAGATGGTAGGGAATCTGAATCTTTTGCCGGCGTTTGAGCCAATGATAGCCATGTATTAAAGATAAAACAAAAAGCGAGTAATCTCAATAATGACATGGCGAGGGTGTAGGCATTTAAAACTATAAATAAAGCGGCATTTACGCCGCTTTATTTTTATATTATTTAATCAAAATTTAGACAGTCATTATTTCAGCCTCTTTCTTAGCGAAAATCTGGTCAATTTTCTTGATATGTTCGTCAGTCATGAGTTGAATATCAATTTCAAGATTGTTCTTTAGATCTTCTGAAGTGTCTAAATTTTTAATTTCATTGTTCGCGTTTTTTCGATCGTTACGAACACCCACTTTGGTGTCCTCAGCTTCTGACTTAGCTTGTTTAGCAAGGTCCCTTCTTCTTTCTTCCGTTAATGGAGGAACATTGATGATAACATTTTCTCCGTTATTCATGGGATTAAACCCCAAATTTGCAATCATAATGGCTTTTTCAATTTCCGGGATCATTGATTTTTCCCAGGGCTGTACGACGATGGTCATACCGTCCGTTGTATTAACATTTGCCACCTGATTCAAGGGGGTAGGATTTCCGTAGTAATCCACCATAACCCCGCTTAACATAGCGGGAGAGGCTTTGCCTGCTCGAATGGACACCAGTTTTTTCTCAAGATGTAATAGTGCTTGAGTCATTGCTTCTCTTGTGGAGTCTAGTATAAATTTAAATTCTTCTTCCATGGTAAAAAGTTTTATGCTGATTTGGCAATAATTAGGCCATTATTAAAGATTCACTTTAGTTCCCACATTTTCCCCGGAAACCACTTTTAATAGATTCCCTTTGGCATTCATGTCGAATACGATGATGGGTAATTCATTTTCCTGACTTAAGGTAAAGGCGGTTGTGTCCATCACTTTCAATCCTTTTTTCAGGACATCATCAAAAGAGATAAAATCAAATTTAGTAGCATTTGTATCCTTTTCAGGATCACTGGTGTAGATCCCATCCACCCGTGTTCCTTTCAGTATTACATCGGCCTCAATTTCGATCGCTCGCAAGACCGCTGCCGAATCGGTGGTAAAATAAGGATTGCCGGTTCCTCCTCCAAAAATGACCACGCGTCCCTTTTCCAAATGGCGTGTTGCTCTTCTGCGAATAAAAGGTTCCGCAACTTCATTCATTTTAATAGCACTTTGCAGACGGGTTTGTACCCCCTCGTTTTCCAGAGCACTTTGTAAAGCGAGACCGTTGATTACTGTCGCTAACATCCCCATATAATCTCCTTGCACTCGGTCCATGCCTCCGCTCACTCCGGAAACGCCTCGAAAAATATTACCTCCTCCGATCACCACGGCCACTTCAACACCTTTTTCTACTATAGTTTTAATTTCAGTAGCATAATCCTGCAGTCTTTCCGGGTCAATCCCGTATTGTTGATTTCCCATGAGGGCTTCTCCTGAAAGTTTGAGTAGAATTCTTTTGTATTGCATGATGGTGTTTTACTTAAACAAAAATAAATAAAATTTGTGGATGATAAGACTATAAAAAAAACCGCTTCAGACAATTTGCCAAAGCGGTTCAAAAAGATTATAGCAAGAGAATACTTACGCTAAGGAAACGCGCTCGAATCCAACTACAGATACATCCCCTTTACTGGCAACGTATTGAGCAACAGTTATACTGTCATCCATGATAAAATTTTGATCCAACAAACACTTCTCTTGATCTAAGGTAGTATTGTCGGCAATAAAGCGGTCTAATTTTCCCGGAAGGATCTTGTCCCAGATTTGTTCTGGTTTTCCTTCGGCCCTTAATTCAGCCTTAATAGCTTCTTTGGCCTCCGCAATAATAGCATCTGTTAATTGAGCTCTAGAAATGAAAGTAGGCACATTCTTTAAGGTTTTTCCTAAACGGCCTAATTCAATATTATCTTTTTCGATCACTGCAATACGGGCCTCTGTTTCTGAAGCCACAAATGCAGGATCAAAGTCTTTATACGACAAAGTGGTAGCGCCCATGGAAGCAACTTGCATAGAAACATTTTTAGCCACTTCAGCAGCACCTTCAAAAGGTTTTGAAAGACCCACTAAAGCACCAATTTTGTTACCGTGAATGTATGAACCTACAAAGGGAGCTTCAAATTTTTTGAAACCACCTATTTCGATTTTTTCACCGATTACTCCGGTTTGTTCCGTTAATTTTTCCTGAACGGTCAATCCATTTTCAAAGTTTGCTGCAAGAAATTCTTCCAAGGATGAAGTTCCTAAAGCTATTTCAGCCATTTTATGCGCCATCGCCACATAGGAGTCATTTTTTGAAACGAAGTCGGTCTCACAATTCAAAGAAATAATAACACCTTTTGTGGCAGTATCATTTACCTTGGCAATGACAGCTCCCTCACTGGAGTCTCTATCCGCTCTTTTTTCAGCAATTTTTTGTCCTTTTTTACGAAGGATATCAATGGCTTTGTCAAAGTCACCTTCGGCTTCCACCAAGGCTTTTTTACAATCCATCATACCTGCTCCGGTTTTTTGTCTTAATTCGTTTACCTGTGCGGCGGTTATTTGTACCATCGTTTTCAAGTTTTATATGATTTTAAAAAAAGTCGTTCCAAGATAAACAGTTGGGATTCGAGGAACGACTTTAGATTAATATGAAATTGTTTATTCTTCTTCGTCCTTAGCTACAGGAGCAACGGCAGCAGCTCTTTTTCTGGCCGATTTTTTCTCTACTGCGATCACATCATCTTCCTCATCGTCTGATTTACCGCCGGTCTTTCTTTCTGAAAGTCCTTCGATAATCGCATTGGATACACTAGACATGATATTTTCGATCGACTTAGAAGCATCATCGTTGGATGGAATTACATAATCGATCTGACGAGGATCGCTGTTGGTATCTACCATAGCGAAAATAGGAATATTAAGCTTCTGAGCTTCTTTAACCGCAATGTGTTCACGAGTGGTATCCACGATGAACAAAGCTCCGGGTAAACGACTCATGTCACTAATAGACCCTAAGTTCTTCTCCAATTTTGCACGAAGACGATCTACAGCCAAACGCTCTTTTTTAGAAAGAGTGTTAAAGGTCCCATCCTGCTTCATACGATCGATAGAAGCCATTTTCTTAACGGCTTTACGGATCGTTACGAAATTGGTCAACATACCACCCGGCCATCTTTCAGTGATGTAAGGCATGTTGGCATTCTTTGCTTTTTCAGCAACGATGTCCTTCGCTTGTTTTTTAGTAGCTACGAAAAGTACTTTTCTTCCACTGGCAGCAATTTTCTTCAAAGCTTCGTTCGCTTCTTCCAATTTTGCAGCAGTTTTGTAAAGGTTGATAATATGGATCCCGTTGCGCTCCATATAGATATAAGGTGCCATGTTAGGGTTCCATTTACGGGTAAGGTGTCCAAAGTGTACACCGGCGTCAAGTAGATCCTTGACCTGAATGTTGTTTGCCATTTTGTTTTAGTTTACGTTCTGTAGTAATAGATAGCAATCTTTCCGCCATAGCAGACTTGATTTAGATGCTAAACTAATAGTTCAACCCGGCAGAGCAGAACCAACAGCTTGATTAATAATAAAAGTATGAACTTAGGTAACCCATTGGGTGCTTCCATTGGAAACACCCAATAAGGTTGAAAATATTAACGTTTAGAGAACTGGAATTTCTTACGAGCTTTCTTCTGACCGAATTTCTTACGCTCTACCATTCTTGGGTCTCTGGTAAGTAATCCTTCAGGCTTCAAAATCCCTCTGTTTTCATCATTCAATTCACACATCACTCTGGCGATGGCTAATCGAACAGCCTCAGCTTGTCCGGTGATCCCTCCTCCATACACATTTACTTTAATATCGAATTCTTTTTCGTTATTGGTAAGCGCTAATGGTTGTTGTACTTTGTAACGTAAAGTCGAGGTAGGGAAATAATTTTCAAATGCACGATTGTTTACGGTAATGTTCCCTTTTCCTTTAGAAACATAAACACGTGCAACTGCAGTTTTTCTTCTTCCTATTTTGTGTATAGTTTCCATTATTTGTTGTCGTTAAGGTTAATTACTCTTGGTTTTTGTGCTTCCTGACCATGCTGCTCACCTGCATAAACTTTCAAATTTCTGAAAATAGCAGCCCCTAATTTGTTTTTAGGCAACATACCTTTTACAGCTTTTTCAATTACTCTTGCAGGATCCTTAGCAAGTAATTCCTTAGCAGACAACGAACGTTGTCCACCCGGATAACCTGTGTGACGAATGTACTCCTTCGTATCCCATTTTTTTCCGGTTAGGGATATTTTTCCGGCGTTGATAACCACAACGTTGTCACCACAATCCACATGAGGAGTGTAGTTTGGCTTGTTCTTCCCGCGAAGCATTTTAGCAACTTCACTGGCAAGACGACCCAATGCCTGGCCGTCCGCATCTACCAAAACCCATTCTTTAGTAACGGTTTTACTGTTGGCAGATACTGTTTTGTAACTTAATGTATCCATTAGTTTTTTGTCAAATAGTTAATAATCATTGAATTCCTCCTAAGAGGGGTGCAAATGTAAGTTTATTTCTTTGAATTGCAAACTCCCCCCTTCGTAATTTTTTAAAGGTTCTACTGAAATAGTTAAAATTATCTTAATTAACATTATTTCTGTCACAATAGTTCAATCCGGGGGTCTATTTAAATATCAATTAAACTCTAGCCAGAACATCATGCCATCATACTGCCGAGTGTTCCTTCCTGTTTTCCTTTGTTTTGCCACCGGCGTATTTGGTCAGTCGGCAGCACCTCCCGCCGAAATTATTTCTTATGCGAAAAGAATTTATACTACGCACTCCATCGAAGGTACTGAAGGGATCTCGCTTGATGGCAGCATAGTTGAAGAAGCTTGGAATAAAGTAGAATGGACCACCAATTATGTAGAATATAAGCCGGATGTCGGTTCTCCTCCCACGGAACAAACTAAATTTAAAATAGTGTATGATGAACATAATATATATGTTGCGTTTCGATGTTTTGAAGCCGATCCTTCCAAGATTGTAAACCGATTGGGGCGTCGTGATTCTTTTGAGGGTGATTGGGTAGAAATAAATATAGATAGTTACGGAGACGATCGCACAGGATTTTCATTTACAGTAAGTGCTTCCGGGGTAAAAGGCGATGAATTTATTTCCAATAACGGCGATAATTTTGATTCGAGTTGGAATCCAATTTGGTATGTGAAAACACAGATCGATCAAGAAGGATGGACCGCCGAATTTCGTATTCCGCTCAGTCAATTACGGTTTGGCAGTGATCCCGAACAAGTATGGGGACTACAATCTACTCGCCGCTATTTTAAAAATGATGAGCGCTCAACCTGGCAACCCTTACCGGCCAACCCTCCCGGGTGGGTAAGTGAATTTGGCGAGTTACATGGATTGGTCGGCCTGAAGCCTCAAAAGCAACTAGAGATTCAACCTTACACGGTTGCACAATACGATTCGTACGAAGCGGAAAATGGAAATCCGTACAAAGATGGAACCGACACTAGACCTTCCGTTGGCTTGGATGCCAAGATCGGAGTCACCAATGACCTTACGGTTGACCTAACAATAAATCCCGACTTTGGACAAGTGGATGCCGATCCCGGAGCAATTGCTCTCGATGGATTTGAGATCTTCTTTGAAGAACGAAGACCTTTCTTTGTTGAAAATAAAAATGTGTTCGACTATAACTTCGGAGGGAATCAAGATAACCTTTTCTTTTCCAGACGAATCGGCAGAACCCCGCAGGGATCTCCTTACGGAGGAAGCACGGTTTATGCAGATTCGCCCGGCAACACCACTATATTGGGAGCCGCCAAGTTAAGCGGCAAAACAGAGAATGGCTGGACCATTGGTATCTTAGAGAGTTTAACGGCCAATGAATATGCCGACGTGTCCGACGAGAATGGGGAAGAGTCGGAAGTCCTGGTGGAACCTTTGACCAATTACCTGGTGGGGAGGGTGCAGAAGGATTTTAACGAACGAAACAGTTATATAGGAGGAATGGTTACCTCCACTACCCGCAATATGGCGGACAACCTTCAGTTCTTACACAGCCATGCCTACTCGGGCGGACTTGATTTTAAACACAATTGGAAGAATCGGAAGTATTACGTCGAAGGAAGTGGAGTTCTTAGTCATGTGCGCGGTTCGGCAGAGGCAATTGCAAACACTCAAAATTCGCTTACTCATCTATTTCAAAGAGTGGATGCCGGACATCTTGAGGTCGATCCAAATCGAACCTCCCTGACGGGAAGTGGAGGTCGCTTGGAAATTGGGAAAGGAAGCGGTGGAAATTGGAGATACAATATGGGCGGGAACTGGAGATCCCCTGAATTGGAACTGAATGATATTGGATTTTTACGACAGGCTGATGAAATACGGCAATATACAAATGTTCGTCGGTTCTGGACCAAATCCACCTCGTGGTATAGAGAGGCTAATGTAGGTCTCAGTCAATTCTCTACCTATGATTTTGAAGGCAACTATAATCGTATTCAGTATGAATTAAACAGTTATCTCAATTGGAAGAACAATTGGTGGACCGAGGTGGGAGGAGCCCACAAACCGAGAATTTTTTCGAATACGGTTCTAAGAGGAGGACCCCGTTGGAGATGGAGTGAAGAAAACTTCTTTTATCTTTTCTCAGGGACCGACAGCAGAAAGAAATTTTATATGCATGCCGGTTATGTGAATTCGCAAGCGAAGCAAGATAATTTTAGCCTACAACGGTATGTTTTACGATTTACCTATCAACCCACCAATTCTATTAATTTGTCGCTGATCACTGAACTTGAAGATAATCCAAATAAAACGCAATATGTGACCGAAACATCTTTTAATGGAACACCTCGATATGTTTTGGGAGGGATCGATAATCAATCATTGAGCGCTACCTTACGGATTAACTATAATATCAATCCAAATTTAACCATTCAATATTACGGCCAACCCTTTATCTTCAATGCGGAGTATTCAGATTTTAACTATGTAAAAGATCCGGTGGCCAGTGATCTCAATCAAAGAGTATCATGGTATGATGAGAATCAGATTTCACTGGAGAATGGGGCCTATCATGTGGATGAGAATAAAGATGGGATTACCGATTACTCTTTTTCTGATCCAAACTTTTCGTTTGTGCAATTCCGATCCAACTTGGTTTTGCGATGGGAATATATTCCGGGGTCGGAGATTTTCTTTGTTTGGTCCCAGGGAATAACAGGTATCGATGATCCTACCAACTCTATTGAAACCATTATTGATAATCAATGGTTCGGTCAGAAACCACAGAATACTTTTTTGATCAAAGCAACCTATAGATTTGTGCTGTAGCAATGATCTAATGGGCTTCCAACCAGTTATTTCCTACTCCCATCTCTACTTCCAAAGGAACGGCTAAGGGGAAAGCATTTTCCATTTCGGATTTGATCATGGTCTTAAGCGTTTCCAATTCCGGTTTGTAAATATCAAAAACCAATTCATCATGTACCTGCAACAGCATCTTGCTTTTAAATTTCCCTTCTTGCAGCTTTTCAAAAATTCGGATCATGGCAATCTTAATAATATCAGCCGCGCTCCCTTGGATGGGGGCATTTACAGCATTCCTTTCCGCTGCACCCCGAACCACGGCATTCTGACTATTGATGTCATTTAAATATCGCCGACGGCCTAATACAGTCTGTACATAACCATTCTCCCTGGCAAAATGTATTTGATCGTTCATGTACTGCCTCAATTTAGGGTAGGTTTTGTAATAGGTATCGATAAGATCTTTGGCTTCAGTCCTATTCAAGTCGGTCTGATTGCTTAATCCAAAAGCAGAAACCCCGTAAATAATACCGAAGTTCACTGTTTTAGCATTCCCGCGTTGCTCCCGTGTTACTTCCGAAATAGGGATATTGAATACTTTAGCGGCCGTAGAGGCATGAATATCTTCCCCCTCTTTAAAAGCCTTGATCATATTGTCCTCTTCACTGAGCGCTGCGATGATGCGCAATTCAATTTGAGAATAATCGGCCGATAATAATACATAGTTTTCATCCCTGGGAATAAATGCCTTTCGAACTTCCCTTCCTCGTTCGGTACGGATGGGAATGTTCTGTAAATTTGGGTTGTTACTCGCAAGTCGCCCGGTGGCCGCGACCGTTTGCATATAATCGGTATGAACTCGACCGGTAGAAGGCTCTACCTGTTCCGGAAGGGCATCGACATAAGTGCTTTTCAATTTGCTTAGCCCTCTAAAATCAAGAATATCTCTGATGATTTTATGATCTTTCGCCAGGAACGAAAGCACATCTTCAGCGGTTGAATATTGACCCGTCTTGGTCTTCTTTGGTTTGTCGATCAACTTCATCCTGTCAAACAATATATCGCCCAGTTGTTTTGGAGACGCAATATTAAAAGTCTCTCCCGCCGCATTGTAAATTTCTTCTTCCAGTTGTTTAATGTCTTTGTCCAGCGCTACGGAAAGGGTTTTTAAAAATTCTTTGTTGAGATTGATGCCTTCCAATTCCATGGCAGCTAAAACCTTCACTAAGGGGATCTCTATGTCATCAAATAATTTTTGTGTGTTGGCTTCCCCTAATTCCGACTGAAAATGTTCTTTCAACTGAAAGGTCACATCGGCATCTTCTACGGCATATTCGGTTTGTAGCTCGAGCGGAACATCTCGCATGGATAGTTGATTCTTTCCTTTTTTACCGATGAGCTCTTCAATGGAGATGGGTGTATAATTGAGGTAGGTTTCGGCCAAGACATCCATATTATGACGCATATCCGGATTGATCAAATAATGAGCCAACATGGTATCGAACAGTTTCCCCTTCACCGTAATTCCGTATTTCGAAAGTACTTTAATGTCGTACTTTAAGTTCTGACCTACTTTTTCAATGTTCGTATTCTCAAAAAAGGGACGCAGTAATTCTAAAGAGGCTTCGGCTTCGACTTTTGTTTCAGATAAGCTCATATAAAAACCGCTGCCTTTTTCCCAGCTGAATGCAATTCCGACCAATTCTGCGGTGATAGGATTCAATCCTGTGGTTTCTGTATCAAAACAAACACTTTTCTGTTCTAACAACGTTTTTACAAACAACTGAGTTCCCAAACCGGGCTTTACCGTTTGATATAAATGGGGAACTTGTTTATAGGTGTTTCTGGAGTTAAAGACCTGTGCCGTTGCCGTTACTTCACCATCGTCCCCAAAGAGCGAAAATTGTCCTGCCCCGGCATGACTTGCTTTTCCGGCGGCCGGTAATGGAGCACTTTCTGTTTTGTCATTCTGTGGGGTTGCCGCAGGGATTGCTTCCTTGGAAAAGGTTTTTACAAAGTTATCTGTGAGTCTTCGGAATTCCAATTCTTCGAAAATTTCGGTCACGGCATTCACATTCGGGTCGCACATTTCGAAATCCTTCTCATCAAATTCTACCGGAACATCCAATAGTATTTTTGCTAGTTCCTTTGAAAGCATTCCCAATTCCTTAGCTCCTTCCACTTTCTCTTTCATTTTGCCGGTCAATTGATCTGTATTTGCCAAAAGGCCCTCCATACTTCCAAAGTCTTTGATAAATTTCTTCGCTGTTTTTTCCCCTACACCGGGCAAACCGGGAATATTATCAGCGGAATCTCCCATCATGCCCAATAGATCAATCACTTGAAGTGGGTCATCCACTTCGAATTTTGCCCTCACCTCGGGGATACCCCAGGTTTCATATCCTCCTCCAAATACGGGCCGGTACATAAAGATGTTTTCCGAGACCAGTTGAGCAAAATCTTTATCGGGAGTGACCATAAAGGTTTGGTAGCCTTCTTTTTCAGCTTTTTTGGCGAGCGTTCCTATAATGTCATCTGCCTCAAACCCTTCTTTCACCATGATCGGGATGTTCATGGCTTTCAGAATTTTTTCAATATATGGCACAGCCAGTTTAATCGCCTCCGGAGTTTCGTCGCGATTGGCCTTGTAATCATTGAATAGCTCATTTCTGATATCACTCCCACCTTTATCAAAGCAAACGGCTAAATGATCCGGACGTTCTCTTTTAATTACATCGAGGAGGGAATTAACAAAACCTAAAATGGCCGAAGTGTCCATTCCTTTGCTGTTGATTCGGGGGTTTTTAATGAAGGCATAATATCCCCTGAATATAAGTGCGTAAGCGTCTACAAGGAAGAGTCTTTTTTGGTTGGACATAATCATGTTTTGTTGAATGTCTAAAACTACAAAACTTCTCTATCGAATTGAAATTAATTCACGGGCAATTTGTATTTTCCCGTCTCAGAAAAATGATGCGAATGAAACCATATTCAATAGTAATTCACGGCGGCGCCGGAACCTTGGTGAAAGGATTAATGACGACCGAATTGGAGACGAAATATAAGGCAGCTTTGGAACGAGCACTTGAAGCCGGATACATTGTGTTGAAGAACAAGGGCAGTGCCTTGGATGCGGTTGAGATTTCTGTGAAACTTTTGGAGGACACCCCTTTATTCAATGCGGGAAGAGGGGCTGTATTTACGGCAGAAGGAACGCACGAAATGGATGCAGCCATCATGGATGGAAGTAATTTGAAAGCAGGTGCCGTTTCTTTGGTGACGGGAATTAAAAACCCAATTTCCTTGGCGCGTGATGTCATGCAAAAGAGTTACCATGTTTTTCTCGCAGGAGAAGGTGCAATGGAGTTCGCTAAAGGCAATGGTTATAGTATTGAATCACCGGACTATTTTTATGATGAAGTAAGATATCAACAATGGCAGGGGATTAAAGACAGCACCACGTTTCAATTGGATCACAGTGTTAAAAAGGATGGGAAATTCGGGACGGTGGGCGCTGTGGCTTGTGATGCTAACGGAAATGTGGCCGCGGCTACTTCTACCGGCGGAATGACCAACAAGAAATGGGGACGGGTAGGTGACAGTCCGATGATTGGTGCCGGAACCTATGCCAATAATGCAACCTGTGCCATCAGTTGTACCGGTAGTGGCGAGTATTTTATCAGAGGGGTGGTTGCCTATGATGTTTCCTGTTTGATGGAGTATAAGGGAATGACTTTACAGGAAGCAGCTTCAGAAGTGATACACCATCGGATCTTGAAAATAGGAGGAGATGGTGGATTGATCGCCGTGGATGCCATGGGCAATATTGCCATGCCTTTCAATACGGAAGGAATGTACCGTGGCTACAAAACATCCAAAGGCAATGGTGAAATTGCTATTTATAAAGATTAAACAAAAGGAGATTCTAACGGAAGGACCGTTATTTTTCGATCCTTAATATTAAACACATCTCCATTGGCCAAGACATGAGTTTTTAAATTCGTAAGGGTCATCGGAGTTCCTACCTTCAAAATCTTCTCATTGTTGTGTTTTATTTTGCGGGGATCGAACAATACCACCATTCCCGAACCGATCACCTCAAAAGTGTTGCAATTTTTAATGATAAGTCCGGTATCTTCTGCCAAACCTACTCCTATTAATTTGGGATGTCGAGCCACTGCTTCGGCTAATCGGCCAAATCTACCGCGTCGAATGAAGTGAGAGTCGATAATTAAATTAGGGATGAACCCCATTCCTTTACTCATGCCAACAGCCCCTTTGGTGAAGGCTTCTTTGATATTTCCACCGGTGATCATTTCTTCCGACATACACATGGCACCGGCACTGGTGCCTGCAATCACCAGGGGTTCTTTTTGAAATCGTTCCATCAGTATTTTATGAATGGTCGTTCCTCCGATCTCACGAGTGATATTGGATTGATTTCCGCCCGAAAACATGACGCAGTCAGCTTTTTTGATCAGCCCGATATTCTTGGGATCCTCACTTTGTTCCCTTTTCCGAATATCAAGAATCGTTACATTTTTACACCCCAGCTTTCCGAAAGCTTCCAAATAATTTTGGGACACCTCTTCCGGGATCATGGACGCCGTCGGGATAACCACTATATTGGAATAAGTTCCTCCCGATTGTTTTACCACGTGATATAAGATCCCTTCACTGATAAATTCGAAGGTGTATTGTTCATTCTGTTCAATTCCTTTGTCTTCGTTTCCTCCGATTGGGATGAGGATTCCTTTTGGATACATAGGCATAATTTGGATGCCACAAAAATACACGTTTTTGAAGGAAATAAATTATATATTTATAATCTTTGTCAATAATCAATCTTTAATTAATTTACTATGAGAATACGGGAAATTAACGCCATGCGAGGCCCCAATTACTGGTCGGTACGTCGCCATAAACTGATTGTAATGGTGTTGGATCTGGAGGAGATGGAAGAGCTTCCTTCGAATAAGATAGATGGCTTTACGGATCGCTTGGAAAAAATGTTTCCCTCTATGTATAGTCATCGATGTTCGGTGGGTACACCCGGCGGATTCTTCCAGCGGGTAGAAGAAGGTACTTGGATGGGCCATATCATTGAGCACCTTGCCCTTGAAATACAAACTCTGGCGGGGATGGATACGGGATTCGGAAGGACTCGTGATTACGGGGAAAGAGGAGTTTATAACGTAGTGTTCTCCTATTTGGAGGAATCGGTGGGAAGATACGCCGCACAGGCGGCAGTGGATATTTGCCAGGCCTTGATCGATGGAAAGGAATATGACCTGGAAGCAGATATTCAACGTATGCGCGAATTACGTGAAGCTGAACGATTAGGACCAAGTACCGGTTCTATTGTTGAAGAAGCGGCAGGTCGCGGTATTCCGTGGATTCGATTGAACAAATATTCGCTTTGTCAATTAGGGTACGGTGCAAATCAAAAACGAATTCAGGCTACAGTAACCAGTGAAACTTCAAGTATAGGCGTTGAAATTGCCTGCGACAAGGAAGACACAAAATACTTATTGGAACAAGCTCAGGTCGAAGTGCCCAGAGGCGATATCATTCGACGTGAGAGCAGCCTGGCCGAAGCTTGTAAATATGTCGGATATCCTTTAGTGGTCAAGCCCGTAGGAGGGAATCACGGCAGAGGTATTACGGTGAATATTAGAAATTATGAGGATGCTGTGGTAGCTTTTCATGCCGCGAAGGAAGTTTCAACTTCCGTCATTATTGAAAAATTTATCACCGGAGAAGATTACCGACTACTGGTCATAAATTATAAGTTGGTGGCGGCGGCCAAAAGAACACCTGCCCATGTAGTAGGTGACGGAAAGTCTACCGTGAGACAATTAGTGGATAAAGTAAATCAAGACCCCAGAAGAGGATATGGCCATGAGAATGTCTTAACTCAAATCACCATCAACGATCTAACCAAGACCATTATTGCTGCGAAAGGGTATACAGAGGATTCGGTCATTCCCGAAGGAGAACGACTGATCTTAAAGGATACAGCAAATTTAAGTACCGGTGGAACAGCAGAAGATGTTACAGATATAGTCCATCCAAGTAATATAGAGATGGCCGAACGCATATCACGAATCATCGACCTGGATATCTGCGGGATCGACATCATGACCACCGATATAAGTCAGCCACTTTCTGAAACCGACGGAGCGGTACTAGAAGTAAATGCGGGTCCTGGGTTCAGAATGCATTTGGCGCCTACCTCCGGGCTACCTCGGAACGTGGCGGCACCGGTAGTGGATAAATTATTTCCACGGATGGGGGATACCGGAAGAATTCCGATCATCGCCATTACGGGAACCAACGGAAAGACAACTACAAGCCGACTGATTGCGCATATCGCAAAAATGAACGGGTATAGGGTGGGCTATACCACCAGTGACGGGGTTTATATTCAGAACCGTTTACTGATGAAAGGGGATTGCACCGGTCCTGCCAGTGCAGAGTTTGTGTTAAAGGATCCTACCGTGAATTTTGCCGTATTGGAATGTGCTCGTGGAGGATTGCTAAGAGCCGGACTCGGATTTCACAATTGTGACGTAGGGATTGTCACGAATGTAGAGGCAGACCATTTAGGATTAAAGGGGATCCATACCATTGAACAATTGGCAAAAGTGAAAGGGGTAATTCCTGAAACTGTATTGCCGGACGGCTACGCCATTTTAAATGCGGACGATGACTTAGTATACGATATGAGGCGCACCGTAAATTGTAAAGTTGCGCTCTTCTCAATGGATGAACACAATCCGCGAATTCAAGCTTTGCAACGATTGGGTGGAATCACGGCCGTTTATGAGAATGGTTTTGTTACCATCTGTCGCGGCGTTTGGAAAATGAGAATCATGAAAGCAGAACAAATACCTCTCACCTATGGAGGGCGCGCGACCTTTATGATCAAGAATGTGTTAGCAGCCGTACTGGCAGCACATGTGAGGGGAATAAGCAATCAGGATATTACCGCAGCACTGGAGACTTTTATCCCTTCGGCTTCACAAACGCCGGGGCGATTGAACTTATTTCATTTTGAGAACTTCAAAGTACTGTTGGATTACGCTCATAATCCGGCCGGAATGAGAGCGTTGAAAGATTTTATCGATACCATGGAATGCTCCAAGAAAATAGGGATTATTGCCGGTGTTGGAGACCGTAGAGTGGAGGATAATAATGAAATGGGAAGCTTGGCCGCTGAAATGTTTGACGAGATCATCATTCGTCAGGATAAAAATCTACGCGGGAAAACGGAAGCCGAACTGATCAAAATGTTAAACGATGGCATCCAAATGAAGGATCCTAATAAAAAGACCACGATCATACCCTCTGAGAGAGAAGCCATTACCTATGCGGCCAATAATGCAGAAAAGGATTCGTTGATCGTATTGTGCAGTGACGTGATTCCGGATGCATTGGATCTGGTCAAAAAATTTAAAGAACAAGAATCTGCAGGAGCAAAAACATTTAGTTTCTAAAAACATTGAACCCCTATGATCTATTCGAGAAATAGGGGTTCAATTTAAAAACATTAGTTTATAGTTACATTGCCGGCGGCGGAATATATGCCGGAACTACATTTTCAATGGGTTTAGTTGTTTTTAAGAATTCATAGATCGATTTCAGGTCATTTTCTTCCAACATTCGAAAGGATTCCCAAGGCATTGGAGGCATGATGGGACGGCTGTTGTCCATTCCTTTGTATTTTCCTTCCCTCATTGCTTTTTCAAACTGTTCGAAGGTCCAGGTTCCGATACCTGTATCATCTGAGGTAAGATTGGCTCCGAAGCTTACACCCCATGGACCGACGAATGCCGTAAGTTCATTATTAAACATCATCCATTTACCCTGTGCGAGGACATCCTTATTGATTTCAGCAATGGAATCGGTCGATGGAAATCCCATCAGGCGGCGATCCATATCCGGGATCGGACCATTTTCCGTAAATTTTTTGGGGGTATGACAATGGTCACATCCAATAATATTAACAAGATATTCCCCTCTTTGAACGAGGGCTTCTTGAGTCATTCCTTGTTCTTCATTTTCAGATTTTTCTGCATATTCATCTTCTTTTTCTTTACAACTGGAGATGGAGAATAGAAGACAGGCGATAAGAAATAATTGGAGGGTTGGTTTCATAATTGATTGGTTTTTGGTTGTTTAGCAGAATAAATGTATGAAAAAATAATTGATGAACAAATACTAAAAAAGAAAAGCCATCACATAGTGATGACTTTTCGCCCCAAATTTGATTAACCCCCGGAGGGATCAACCTACTTATATCTTGCAAATCTATTAAAAATTATAAAGCAGAAAGGAATTTTTTCAATTTTATCAAAATATTATGCTCTTCTAAGAAGGATTATAAAATCACTTAAGTCATTCAAAATAAATATATTATAATTTATTTGTTGTAAAAATCGGAAGCAATGGTTAGGTTCTGCCCATTTTGATATTGAGTCTTTGAAAAACCATCGTGAATACTATAACTTCCTACTTCACCCTTTTTATTCACCGCAATATAGCCTACTTGAAAGTCCTTAAAATCTTTCTTTTTCCGAACGATCCTACCAATGGCTTCTTCACAAGCTTTTTGCGGGGTCATGCCTTGACGCATTAATTCCACGATCAAGAAACTTCCAACGGTTTTAAGCACTTCTTCACCCAATCCTGTAGCTGTGGCCCCGCCAATTTCATTGTCAATAAAAAGACCTGATCCAATAATGGGGGAATCTCCCACCCGTCCTGCCATTTTGTACGCCAAACCACTCGTAGTACAGCCTCCGGAAATATCACCGTTCTTGTCGATCGCCAACATCCCAATGGTGTCGTGGTTCTCAATATTGATGATGGGCTTATATTCTGATGTTTTTTTCCATTCTTCCCAGGCTTTTTTGGAGGCTTCCGTTAATAAATCCTCCTTTACAAATCCTTCCGAAACGGCAAACTGCTCGGCTCCTTTACCGGCCAGGATCACGTGAGGGGTATTTTCCATCACTTTTCGGGCCACTGAAATAGGGTGTTTAATGTTCTGCAGGTACACAACCGCTCCATAATCACCTTCAGCATTCATGATACAGGCATCTAAGGTAACATTGCCATCTCTATCCGGAAGACCACCGATCCCTACACTTTGCCCTTCTGCGTTGGCTTCTTCCACACGACATCCTTGTTCGATCGCATCTAAGGCGCTTCCTCCTTTTTCCAAAACTTCCCAAGCCTTGGCAGTGGATTCTTTCACATTCCAGGTGGCGACCACTAATGGCAGCGAATTATCAATAAGAAGCGGATCGCTCACAGCATCTTTTGGCGCGTTTTCATTTTTGCAACTTAATGCGGTACCTCCTGCAACAATTCCGATGCTGCTCAAAGAGGCATTTTGAATAAACGTTCTTCTTTTCATATTCGTTATTTTATTTCAATTTCGTCCACAAATAGCCATGCCTTCCCATGAAAGGGATGCCCCAGATGCCATTCCGGGAGATCTCCAAAATTTTTAGCGACAATTTTTATGTACCGCGCATGATAACCTTGCATCGTAAAAGAAACCGATTTTAATTCCGTTTCCTCACTCGGAACTACTTCATCAAAGGTATAAGGAGGAAGCTCTTTGCTAAAATGGCGGGGATTATCTGAAACAAAACAGGTAACGGTGGTGGGATAAAAGATCCAACTTCGCTGATCCCGCAAAAAATTAACTTTAATGCTATCAATGGGCATATTTCTACCTAAATCTACAATGGCGATAAGATCTTTATTTTCATACCCCTGCCAGGCTCCTGTGCGAAAATCCCTGGAACCTTTGATCCCGTCAATTAATGCATTGACGCCTCCTCCGTTGTATTGGTTGGCATATTCCGTCTCGAGCGTGATGCTGCGAAGGGGATCTATTTTAAAGAATTGCGTCTGAAGGGAAGTGCTTTTTACACCATTATTTTCCGCATAAGCATGGAGCAGGGTTTCTTCTGAAATTTGAAAAGGGGCTTCATATTTTTTAAAGGGCTCTTCGTTCAATCTATAAAAAATAGTAGCATTCGGATCGGCGGCCCCAAGTGTTATTTCTGAATTCTTTTGAAAAGCAACATCGCCCTTGGCAATAAAGGGAGCCGGAGTGATCAAGTGTTCTTCAATGGCCGTGACGGGTATTTCTTTATCCGTTGTTCCCCATGTCGAGGGTTGTTTTCCCATTTTGAATTCCAATACTCCCCCCGAGACTATTTCATCGTGCCATAGAAAAGTTCTGTTTAAAGGGTGGCCGTTTAAACTGGCCGATTGAATAAAATGATGATCGTCTGAAATTCCGTCGGCCACAATGGTAAAGTTGAGGTCATTCTGCAAGGCAAGGGTCACTTTTTCGAATAAAGGAGATCCAATGATGTATTGATTGCTTCCCGGAGTGACCGGATAGAATCCTAAACTGCTAAACACATACCAAGCGCTCATTTGTCCGCAATCTTCATTCCCTGAAATGCCATCCGGGGCATCAGTGTACAATTCCGTAAGGATTTGATATACTTTTTCCTGAGTTTTTGAGGGTTGATTCACAAAATTATACAAATAGGCCATGTGATGACTCGGCTCATTCCCATGCGCATATTGTCCGATCAACCCGGTAATATCGGCTTGATCTCGTCCTGACGTCTCTGTTTTTGCCAAAAAGAGTCGATCCAAATGTGCCGTTAAAGAATCTTTGCCGCCCATTAAATTCATCAGTCCTTGAAGATCTTGAGGTACATATAAACTGTACTGCCAGGCATTCGCTTCTGTATAATTGAAATTCACCTCGAAAGGATCAAAAGGGGCGAACCAGGTATTTCGAAATCGCCCACGCATAAATTTTGTTTGTGGATCGAATACATTTTTGTAAAACTGAGCCCGTGTAATATATTCCTTATAATCTTCCTCCTTTTGCATCACTTTGCTCATTTGGGCAATAGTCCAGTCGTCATAAGCATATTCCAATGTTTTGGATACACTTTCACTTTCTTCTTCCACCGGGATAAAACCAAATTTTTGATAGGATCCCAGTCCCAGATGGGTTTGTGTTGCACTGTGTTTCATAGCTTGAAGCGCCTTTTCCGCATCATAACCTCGAATACCTTTCAGATACGCATCTGCGATCACTGGCACGGCGTGATAACCGATCATACAGCCCGTGTAATTAGCTGCCAGATCCCAAATAGGCATAATACCGCCTTCATCGTATTTAGCCAAAAAGGTTTGGATGAAATCATTGGTTCTCTCAGGTTCTATCAGCGTGTATAAAGGATGAGCGGCGCGGTAAGTATCCCAAAGCGAGAATACCGTATAGTAATCAAAACCGACTGTTTGATGAATTTCCAGATCCATTCCGCGGTACCTTCCATCCACATCCATATATAGATTAGGGGCGATCATCGTGTGGTAAAGGGCTGAATAGAAAATGGTTTTATAAGCTTCTGACGTACTCTCCACGACAATTTTTTCTAATTGTTTCTCCCAGATCTCTGTAGCCTCCTTTTTTAATTGTTCAAAGGATTTTTCTCCTATTTCAGCGTCCAAATTCTTTTTAGCCCCTTCTTCATCTACGGCCGATATTCCTACGGAAACATAAATGGGGTCGTTATCGGGGTTCTTGAAATGAAGGGCAGCCTTCGAAGGTTGATTGGTGGTGGCTAAGGCAGCGGATGTTGTGTCTGCGATCCATTCAAAAGGTTTTGAAAATCTAAGATGAAAGTACAATCGCTGGTCCTTTGCCCAGGCTTCTGAAAAGCGATGCCCTTTTAATTCATATTCATTGATCACGGCGATGCCGGAACTGAGCAACTTATCGCGGTGTTCCAGATCTAAAATAACGTACTGATCATTGGCATCCGGAAATTGATAGCTGTGCATCCCTGCCCGGGCAGTGACCGTCAATTCTACTTTTATTTGGGTTGAGTCCAACAAAACCTTATAAAATCCGGGAGAAGCTTCTTCATTGTCATGCGAAAAGTGCGCCCGATAACCTGTTCTTCCATCCGATCCATTGTTGAAATTAACCGAATTCGTTGGCATTAGGAGGATATCTCCATAGTCGCTCACTCCGGTGCCACTTAAATGAGTATGTGTAAATCCGTAGATATAGGAATCGCTATAATGATAGCCGCTACAGCCGTCCCAACCGTCCAGACGGGTATCCGGACTTAACTGCATCATCCCAAAAGGGAGGGTGGCTCCCGGATAGGTATGACCATGTCCTCCCGTTCCAATAAAGGGGTTTACATAGGAAGTAAGGGGTTCCACTTTTTGGGCAGGAACAATAGAGGAACGGTTATTGCAAGAAAATAATAAAAGCACCGTAAGGAGTAAGGAGAATAACTTCATGCCGACTGATTAGTCGTGAAAGTTACAAAATCACGTTAAAAAAAAGTGAATACAAGTACATGCTTTTCTATTCCCCTGTATCTTTAAAAAAAATTAAATTGAAAAATGCTGCGTTGGATTATTTTTATTTCTATTTATCTACTTATTGACATCTATGCTTTCCAGGCATTTCGAACGCTTGGAAGGAATCAATGGATACAATGGGTTTATTTTACTATGTCCCTGGTTTTGTTGGGACTCTTTATTTATCAACTTACCGGAGGGACGCACGGAAGGCCGATGACGCCTACCCGGATGTATACCTTCGGGTTCTTTCTGACCATCTTTATCCCTAAGTTATTGATCATCCTTTTCTTGTTTGGGGAAGATATTGGTCGATTTGGGGTGGGCGTGTTTTCAAAAATCTCGGGAGGGGATAATGGTTTTTATATTCCTTCTCGTCGAAAATTTTTTAGCACCATCGCCTTGGGTGTGGCAGCAATTCCATTTACTTCCTTACTCTATGGCATGTATAAAGGGAAATATAACTACCAGGTACTGAATTATATCCTGGAGTTTGATGACCTGCCGGAGGCTTTTGACGGTTATACCATCACTCAAATCAGCGATATTCACAGCGGTAGTTTTGACAACGAAGAAAAAGTGTTGTACGGCATCGATTTAATTAATCAGCAGGAGAGTGATGTCATCCTATTTACGGGAGACCTGGTAAATAATCGATCTGATGAGATGCTGCGATGGAAGTCACATTTTGGAACTTTGAAGGCGAAAGACGGAGTGTATTCGATTTTGGGGAATCATGATTATGGAGATTATTACGAATGGAATTCAGAGCAGGAAAAGGAACAAAACTTGGAAGACCTGAAAAACCTTCAAAAAGAAATGGGGTGGCGTTTATTGCTCAATGAGCATACAACCCTGGAAAAGAACGGACAGGCTATTAAATTGATCGGTGTGGAGAATTGGGGAGCAGGCAGGTTTAAAAAAGCAGGCGACCTCGAAAAAGCATACGAGGGAATTTCTGAAAACGATTTTAAAATATTAATGAGCCATGATCCATCCCACTGGCAAGAACATATAAAACATGATCACCGACATTTTCACTTAACCTTGTCCGGACATACCCATGGAATGCAATTTGGTATCGAAATTCCAGGTTGGTTCAAATGGAGCCCGGTGAAATATCGCTATGAAAATTGGGCAGGCATCTATGAAGAATTTGGCCGATATATCAATGTGAATCGAGGGTTTGGATTTCTTGGCTACCCCGGGCGTGTGGGTATTTGGCCTGAAGTCTCTGTTATTCAGCTTAAAAAACGTCGAAATGACGCATAATTGAGTGGAAATGTTATATTTGTAAATAGCATTTGTTAAATTTATTTCAACTATGTCAAAATTTGGCGAAATAATCGAAACTCACGTCCCTGTTCTGCTGGACTTTTATGCCGAATGGGATCAAGCTTGTCAAGAGATGCATCCTGTTTTACGCGATGTTGCCGCTGCTTTAGGAGATAAGGCGCGCGTAATTAAAATTGACATTGAAAAAAATCAAGAATTGTCTGAAGCATTACGCGTAAAAGGCCTTCCCACCTTGATGATCTATAAGGACGGTGAGATGAAATGGCGCCAAAGCGGTGAACAAGATGCAAATACCTTGATCGGATTGGTCAAGGAGTTTGTTTAGGCATGCTGCGGAATACTTTTGGCCATCCATCCTCTTTCCTTAATGACCTCTAAAACCTTTGGTAGCGTATAACGCAGATGCTGCTCCGCTTTCAAGCTATCGTGAAAAACGATAATACTACCTTCTTTCATCTTTCTTATAACATTTTTAAGACACCTTTCTTTCGTGATGGTCTTGTCAAAATCGTAACTGATCACATCCCACATCACAATGCGATAGCCTGCCTTTTGAATGGCCCTGGCCTGTTGACGCGTTAACTTTCCATATGGGGGACGAAAGAGTTTGGGAGGATGCTCTACACAATGGTTGAAAGCAGCTACTTCCTCTAAATAGGCTGAGGTTGCCGTTTGTGTACCCTTTACGTGATGGAAGGTGTGATTTCCGATAGAATGACCTTCATCAAGTAATCGTTGAAATAGATGTGGATGTTTTCGAATATTGTCCCCAATACAAAAGAAGGTCGCTTTTACCTCGTGTTCCTTTAATTGATCCAATACCCAAGGAGTTACTTCCGGAATGGGCCCGTCATCAAAAGTGAGAAAGATCTCTTTCTTTGCAGTCGAAAACGCCCAAATTCGTTTGGGATATAACCAGGTTACGAATTTGGGCGTTTTCGGAAAGTAAAACTTCATGGCTATTCTTCTAAAGTGTCATTCAGCAATGAATCTAAAAATTGATTGGTTCTTACTTCTTTTTGCAAGAATTCCTTATCGATATCCATTCCCAATCGCGTGAATAAACCTTTGAAGGGTTGCAGATAATTTTTGAACTTTTGTTTTTCCTGCAGATAGTATTCGTCGGTATCATAGGAATACACTATTTCAACCAAACTTTCATATTGGTTGAGCTTGGAATAAATCTCCTCCAGGTTGTTCATCTGTTCTTGCATTCCCATACTGCCATAATAGGTAAGGTATTCCTGGTATTTTTCGGAAGTTTGCTCGTAGGTTAATCTTGCCTTTTCCGTAAGTTCCAATTCATAATAGCTGAATACAAAAGGTTCTAATAAGGAATAATATTCAAAATAGGTAACCGGCATTTTTTCCATGGCCAGATCCAATATTTTTTCGGCTTTTTCCTTCTTCCCGGTACGAATCAACTCATCGGCCAGGCGTGCTAAATTACTTCGATAGGTAATACCATTTCTACGGGTTTCGGTGTCGTGATAGATATCGGGGCTTCCACTATTTCCCCAATCCCAGCTCATCACAATGTCGTACATTCTATCTCCATCGATTCTCCCCATTTCATAAGGATTTCGAGGATTCAACGCGGTTTGAATGGGAACTAATTTATAGGCGACCCCATCCAGTTGCAAATATTCCTTCATCCAAAGATAATCGTCGTCTCCAAAGGCACCGCCGCTGAAGTAAATGGGGCGTTTCCAATTGTTGTTGGCAATAATGTCCAACATAAGCAATCGGTTCTTATAGACAAAATCCCCTTTGAGAGTGATATAGATATCTGAGACTATTTTATCGGCATCCTTTGGATCGACGATGCCATTTTTAAGCACAGCTTCTTTATCTACAGGAATTCGGATCACTTTGGACGGAAAAGAATTAATGAATTGACCACTGTTTAATTCCACATTGGTAAGCGGGTTTTCACTGGCTACCCAGTCCATCCAGGTTTTGATATCTACCGTATCTCTTTTTGTCTCTTGGAAGGCGATTACATCCCGCACCCCATAACGATACTGTTCATGCTTCAATTGAGAAGGGATGGGATCACTGGTAAACGCTTTCTTTTTCATATCGTCGATATACCAATCGGTTTGAAAGAGACTGGTATTGACCACACGCACATCCTGTCGGTATTGCTTGATGTTTTGCTGATACCAAAGTGCAAAGGTGTCATTATCTCCTATGGTGAACAGGATTGCGTCCTTATCACAAGAATCCAAGTACATGCGTCCCATGGAGTCGGCGGTATATCGACCCGAACGGTCGTGATCGTCCCAGTTCTGAGTGGCCAGCAGCACGGGGGCGGCCAATGTACAACCTGTAATTACAATAGGTAAGGCGAATTTTGGCTGCAGGTACTCTTTTGCTATTTCATAAAGTGCATACACTCCAAACCCTATCCATAAGGCAAATACATAAAAGGATCCTACTACAGCGTAATCTCGCTCTCTGGGTTCATAGGGACGTTCGTTCAGGTATACCTTTAAGGCGAGTCCTGTAAAAAGAAAGAAGACCATTAATACCCAGAACCCTTTCTTATCATTTTTAGCGTGGAATACCATTCCCAGTATTCCCAGTAAGAGTGGTAAGAAGTAATAGGTATTTCGCGCTTTATTGTCTTTGAGATCGGAGGGTAGATTTTCCTGTGACCCAAGGTGCATTTCATCTACGAAAGGAATTCCACTGATCCAGTTTCCATTGAGGTTCCCTCCCTGTCCTTGCACATCGTTTTGACGCCCCACAAAATTCCACATAAAATAACGCCAATACATATAACTGAATTGATGTACCAGCATAAATTTCATATTATCGACAAAAGTAGGTTTCTTAATATCCAGAAAGGGTCCGAATCGATTGAGGAAATCGTGATAATCTTCCCCGTCAACCAGACCATTGGCATGAGCTTCTTTAAACTTAGAGACTTCTTCAATCAGACGCTCTTCATTGCGGTATTCTCTTTTGATGCCAAATTCAAGTCCATCGGTAAATGCAAGATAATTACCGGCGTGTTCCATACTCCACATACGGGGAAGGAATGCTTTTTGAGCATCATCTGTGTTCTGACCTGCATTTTTCCATTCGTTCACAATGATATATTTCCCGGTGGCCTCATCCTTTTCATACTTGGGTTTGTCGTCCTTATAGGGATTCTGCGGATCAAGTCCTACGTAGGACTCGGTGAATTGCGGACCATAGAACAAATGTGTTTCGGGATATTGCTCTCGGTTATAGTAGGCCAGTAATTCACGAGCGTTATTGGGGTTATTCTCATTGATGACGGTTCCGGCATTGGCTCGCACGGGCAGCATCAACCAACTGGAAAAACCTATAAAGATGAATAGGATACACAATATAAGCGTATTGGCATCCGCGTAGTTCTTTTTGTGCGTATACTTCAATCCGAAATAGAACAAAGTAATGAACAACAGACCGGCAAATAAGGTTCCCGAGTTAAAAGGGAGTCGGATGGTATTCACGAAGAACAATTCCGAAGCGCTAAAAAAGCGCAGCGTCATTGGGAGTAATAGCTTGAATATAAAAAGAAGGATCGAAACGACCACCACATTAGCGATGATGAAATTCTTGGTGGTAACGTTCGGATATTTTTTGAAAAAATACAGAAATCCGATGGCAGGAATGGTCAACAATCCCATAAAGTGTACACCAAAGGTAAGACCGATAATAAAGGAGATCAGGATCAACCAACGATTTCCTCTGGGAGTAAGCATCTCGCGTTCCCATCGCAATCCACTATAGAACAAAATAGCCATCAAGCAAGCTGCAGAGGCGTATACCTCGGCTTCGACAGCGGAAAACCAAAAGCTGTCGGTAAAGGTAAACGCAAGGGCACCGACAGCGGCACTTCCAAGAATAGCGATCGCCTTATTCTTATCGATCTCATGCTCTTTCGAGATAACATTAGTAAGTAAAATGGTAAGCGACCAAAACATGAAAAGGATGGTAAATGCACTGGCAAACACCGACATCAGGTTGATGGTAAGCGCGATACTCGAGGGGTCCATTGCAAAGATGGAAAAGAAGGCGCCCATTAATTGGTAAAGGGGTGCCCCCGGGGGGTGGCCCACTTCCAGGTTACTGGCTGTAGTGATATATTCTCCCGCATCCCAGAAACTTACGGTGGGTTCAACGGTGAGCCAATAGGTTAATAAAGCAATGGTAAATACCGTCCATCCGGTGATTTGATTCCATTTCCGGAAATTAAAATTGCCCATGAAAAGTGATTGTTTTGGTTGTGACGAAATTAACAATAATATATTTAGGAGGATGATAAAAAAATGCTAACGATTTTTAAGGGCTAATATTTTCTGAAAAATTATTTGCGCAACCCAAAGTTTGTTATAAATTTGCGCCCACATTATGGTATTGGCCCATGGTGTAACTGGCAACACGTCTGGTTTTGGTCCAGAAGAGTCTAGGTTCGAGCCCTAGTGGGCCAACAAGAACTAAGTCCCGATCTTGAAATAGGTTGGGACTTTTCTTTTTTAGGAAAATTATGTAGGGCGAGAACTCGCCTGTCGGCAGACAGGGTTTATCCTGAGCGCAGTCGAAGGGAGCCCTAGTGGGCCAACAAGAACTAAGTCCCGATCTTGAAATAGGTTGGGACTTTTTGTTGGTGAGACGCCTGTCCGCCTCTGGCGGATGAGAAGTGAGACATAAAGAGTTAAGGGTTGTGTGTTGTGTGTTATGGGTTATGCTCCTGATGATAATCGGACGTCATTGCGAGGCCATAGGCCGTGGCAATCCCTTACATGTTTCTTGCATACAAGATAAGATTGCTTCAGACGCTATCACTCCTATGCAATGACCTTTAAAAGGGAGCAGTTAGTGATTAGTAGTGAACAAAAAAAAGTGCTGGCATTGAGGAACATCCTCCAAAGGCGGACTAGGGCGGGCTTGCCTACCACAGGCAGCAGCACAATTGCAAAAAAAATGAACTTGTTATGCTGATACCTGCTTTCGCCGGTATGACAAGATTGGGCGCTTTTGATGTGAAAACTACAGTTGGTGTGTGATTTTGAAAGTGGTCAATTCAGTATACAGGAATTGAACTGTTTACTCGGTGTTCTGCTTTCGTTATTTTTACCATTCATAGAAACATTCTACCTTATTTCAATATTTCTTCAATTTCTGAAAGGGCATTATTTAATTGATTTCGATAATATTTCATTTGACTAAAGTGATAATACATGTCATCCAAAAGTTCAGAAAGTTGTGTCTCATTCATGATACTAAAGCTTTCAGTTCGTCTAAAATGACTATATTTTTTAATTAAATATCCCCATCTTTCGTCAGTAATTTTTCCGTTATCAACCAATCGGTCATAGGTCGAATTATATAATTTGATGATTTCACGGGTTAATTGTTTGTTTTTGAAGGCATTGATTTCATTTCCTGCTATTGCAGCTTGAAAGGAGCCCGAAATTGGATAGAAGGTGCGTTGACTAACGAAATATAGTTGAAATAACGAATCCAAAACATTTTTGTCCATCTCATAGAGAACCGTTATTTCTTGATCCAAAATGGCATATGCCTCAATTTTTGGGTTTAAATGGCTTATAATTAATTGGATATATTCTTTATCCTGCTTCAAGTCATTCTTTATACCTTCTATAAACTCTTTTTCGGCAATATCCTGCTTTTTTGATTGATTCCAATTATTGATGGAAAGTGCAATCAAAATTCCAATCACCACTAGTACAATTTCGCCTATAGCATACTTTAAATATTTTCCGGTTTGGCTTTTCTCCATCAGGTCATAGCGAATTTTACGAAAGAATTTGATCATTGTACAATGGTTGGCCCCAACTACTCGGGATGAAGCTCAATGTTAATTTATATGGTTAGTCTCGGTTATTTTTTCATTTTGAGTCTTTCGATTCTTTTCTTGTAAAAATCGTTCCCACTTAATTCAAATGCCTTAACAGCATGTTTTATTGCATTCGTATAATCATTTTGGGCTTCATAATAATCAGCCATAGAATCATGAGCATTTGCACTTTCAGGATAATACGCAACAGCAAGTTCAAAATACATTTTCGCTTTTTCGGGTTGTTGCATGTCCATATTCATATACCCCGACATATTTAAAAGTTCTTCCGGATAAGGTGGTTCGAAATATCCAAAATGATCTTTGAGCTTCTTTTCTCTGTATTTTATGATGTTAAAAAGCTCCTCTTTCGGAGTGTCAAATGAATTTATCTTATCCGTGTTTTCCATTTGATACCATTTAAAAATTGAAACTAAACCGTCCATGATGGATGGAAAGGGAATTGTGCCATGTAGATCTCCGGGGTAAAATTTCCATTCAAAAGACAATCCGTTTTTTGCATTTTGCCGTATCATGTTTGAAAAGGCAATATTCGAACGGGCAAACAAAGTGAAATCTGTTGTATCCTCCATTACATTGGCTATCGTTATTTGTGAGTTCTGCATGTGCAATTGTCCGCTTAATGACATGAATAAAGCCTTCCCTTGATATTTTTCAATAAAAAGAAGATCTTGTGCCTCTTTCATTAGTTTTTGATCATCCCAATCCAGACTTGGGTCAATTGCCAAATAGTTCGCAAATAAATTGGGACGATGAATGAGGGTAGATAGGGTAAATAAACCCCCATAAGAATGGCCGATTAATGTTCTATAATTAGTCACCGGATATTTGTTCTCTATGAAAGGAATAAGTTCTGTCTCTATAAATTTCAGAAAATTGGCAGCTTCTCCATTTCTTTCGTTAAAAGGCATCCCATATTTAGTGGTGATGCCTGAAGTGGTTAAATCTCTCAGCCTGTTCTTCTCATTCGAGATACCGACCAATACCATTTCAGGTGTAAAACCACCACTGTAATAACTTTGCACCTCATTTACGGTAGGAAGAAATATTTCTCCGTCTAAAATAAAAACTACGGGGTATTTTTGATTTTTCTCGACTTCGTAACCGACAGGCAGTTGTACATAAATCTTTCTGGACTCGTTTAGAATTTTAGAATAGATACTATCTGATACACCTACTTTTTGTAAAAACTGTTGATTTTGGTTTACCTGTGCTTTTGCAAATTGTTGGAAGAAAATAATAAGTCCGATGGTGCATACTATTTTTAACTTTTTGGCCTTTTTATTGTCTTTAATCATTCTTGTTTTTTTGAGGATCACATGTTCGTGAATGGTTCGTTCCGAGGGATAGTGCTCGGGATGAAGTCTCACCGCTCTTGCAATAGAAAGGGCCGACGAACGAAGGCTATCGCTATTTTGAACAGGGTTAGCCTCCATTTGGGGAATTATTCTCTAAATATAATTGAATATCGTTTCTGTGTTGTTCTAAGAATTCAATAAAACGTTTAGCATATTCAGATTGTGCTATTAATTGTTCTAATTTAAAGGTCACTATATTCCAGAATTCCAAATTGTTAAATAACTTTTCGAAATTGGTCCTCGGACCTCCTTGGATGTACTTTCCGTCATATACCTTATGAGCGGTATTTGAATAGTTCACATTCGAGATAAAAAATGGTTCGATCTCCGATTGATATTGCCTAATACCATTATCATTAAGTACTTTGATCCTTTCTATTGCATATGAAAAATTTATAAAATTAGTTTTGATTTTATCCGACTCCAAATTTGAAATTAAATTAGATTTCATAAATTCATCCGTAGTGGGGAAAGAAAAACTCATCGTCCACATGGTAGCCGTAGAGCCAATTAATTTTTTAAGTACTTCTATCGAATCAACATTTGTACTTTTTAAAATTGTTAGGATTCTTTTGTGATCATCAATAAGAGCACTATCGTTTGAGACTCCATATTTTGATATTTGAATGTTGGAGTCAATTTCCTTAACTATATTAGTTAAGTACTTATTCGCTTCTTGTAATTGCTGATTTTCTATATTACGATTATTGATATTTACAGCAATTAAAATTCCTATAATAACCAAAAAAATTTCTCCTATGGCATAAAGTAGATATTTGCTGAATTTGTTCTCAGCGACCAACTTTTGCCGGATTTTTCTATAGAAATTAATCATTAGAGGTAAGTTTCTCTAAAGATATGATATTAATTGAATTGGGCAGTTCAAATATTAGTGCACAACGTGTTCGTGTATGGTTTCGTTGTGTTGAGTATTAAGTTAGTTAATAAAGCGAAACCCATTGTTCAGCAGCGAGGATTTTCCGAAAGGAAAATCAGACGCAATGAACTATACACGGTGTTGTACTTTCGTTATTTTTCTAATTCTGATTCTATTTTTTTTAATATATATTCTATATCTTCTTTTAAGCCTCCTAAAAATCGTGAATCATTCGCAGCCTTTGTTACCAGTAATAAATCCAATAAATGGTTTTCCAATTCAACTGAATTGAATATACGCTTATTATTTACGCTATCCGAAATAGAATGGTTTTCAAACTGTCTACCCAAATCTTTTTGAATAGTACGAATACTCAACTCTTTGAATAATATTGATTTCAACCGTTGCTTTATGTTATTTGCTTCCTCCTCTTGTATTTTTAAATAATCTAAGGAGCTTTCAAAGGAAGCCAATTTCTTCCTTAAGTTTTTGTTCAATATGATATTCAGTTTTCCAGAACTTATTATATCACTCACAACACCAAGCGAGGGTTTGTAACTTAATTCCGAACCAAAAACAGGATGAATCATTAACGATATTGATTTATTGCTGACACTATCGAGCACAGAAATATCGAATAAAGTTAAGAGGTTCTCAAGGGCATTTATACGAACTATATTGTCATCAATCGCTACATTAAGTTTATCAAGATTCGATTTAAATTCTATTTGAAGTGACATAAGATACTCTTGTTCTGATTTCCTCTGTTCTTTGAAGTTGTTATTATTGTTTATTTGTAAAGCGATAAGAATACCAATAACCACAAGTATTATTTCTCCAACGGCATAAATCAGATACTTACTGAGCTTATTTTCAATTAGCATTTTTTGCCTAATTTTTCTAAAGAATTTTATCATTGGTTAGTTGTTGGTTATAATGAAGCACAACTTGTTATATCCTGTATAAACCTCCTCTTATCCCAAAGAAAAGAAGATAATTTAATTAATTACACCCATTTACAGTTCTTTGTATATGGCGATCGTTTAAAGATAACCAATAATCTAAAAGTGAGATTACGGGTTTTCACGTATTTTTTGTTGGTGAGACGGTAAATGTGAAGAGTAAGGCGTAAAGCGTGCGTAGTGAACAATAAAAGCGTTGGCATTGAGGAACAGGCGGGCTGGCGTTGGGGTGAATGGATTGCGACATAGAAATGCGCCAAAAGCGTTTACGTTTCGGTTTTACACCGATTCTTTTGGCTGCATTTCAAGAAGCAGGACAGGGAGCGTGGAAGCATCTGTTCCTCTTGATTTTTTAGTTTCTTTTTTCATCAAGGAAAAAAGAATAAAAAGAGAATAACCAATTCAAATTACAATACAGGGCGGTGCGAAGGGATGCAATCGGGCGGGAGTGGTTGAATGTGGTAGGTCTCGACTCCGCTCGACCTGACAACCCACAACGCACAACAGACAACAGAGAATCGTGAAGCGTGAAGAGTAAGGCGTAAAGCGTGAGTCGTGAAAAAAAGCGTGGGTGATGAGGAACCGGCGGGCTTGTTTGGGAGGGAATGGTCTGTAACGAAAGCAACCCTTAGAAAACTTAATTTTTGCTAGAAAAATGAAGCCCATGTTATCAATTTAACATAGTGACCCATTGTAACTACTAACGAACAACATAAAAAAAAGGGTGTTTTAAAACACCCTTTTGTATCATCTTTGGAAAAAATAATTGCTAAACCAATTCTTAGATCTTAAAAGTGATCACCGGCATGTTGGCATGATTGACAAGATCTTCACTAATGCTTCCGTTAAAGAAGTGCGCGATCCCTTTTCGGCCATGGGTGCTCATGCCAATCAATTGTGCTTTGGTTTCCGTCGTAAAATTAAGGATGCCTTTTTCAACGGAAGTATCGTTGTAGATATTCAGCGTGTAATTTTTATTAGAGATATCCCTCACAAAACCTTCCATAAGTTTTTTCGCGGCTGCGGTGGTTCTAAAGTCGCTGGGAGTATTGATCAATAACAAATGTATAGTAGCTCCCACGCTGGCTGCAAATTTTTGGGCAAAGGCAAATGGTTTTTTACATTCATCTGAAAAATCGGTAGCGAATACAAAATCCTTTACCTGGAAATCTTTATGATCGTTTTTGATTACAAGAACGGGAATAGTAGAAGTGCGAACTACTTTTTCCGTATTACTTCCGATGAACATCTCTTTAAATCCGCTGGATCCATGGGACCCCATCACGATCAAATCTATATTGTTCTTTTCGACCGCCTCCCGAATGTCATCATAGATCTCTCCGTTTCCGATGGCCTGCTCCAATACCACATCTTGCAAATAGGGCTTTTTAAGTAATTCTGTAAACTGTTGCTCCGCTAATTTGATAAAATAAATTGCTTCCGGGAGACTGCCGTTATTTTGATTGGCTAAATGGGTAGGCATTTCAACGGAATGTAAAAGAAAAATTTCACCGTCATTCTTTTTGGCTAACTGAACGGCCACCTTTAATGCATTTTCGGCTTGAACAGAAAAATCGGTAGGAATAAGAATTCGCTTCATATAAATATTTTAGGTAGTTTAAGTCTCGCCCAAATTATGAAATTCTAAAGAGACCACAATATTTTTATTATCTGAAAATTTATAATATATTTGCACCGTATTAGATAGTAACCAGGCGAGGGGACAAAAAGTCCCCTCTTTTTATAGCCTAAATTATGAAGCAAAAAGTGGCTCTTTTGTTAGAAAAAGCGCTAGAGGAGAACCCTTCGTTATTCCTTATTTCACTTTCAATTACCGGTGATAACCAGATTAAAGTAATTATAGATGGTGACAAAGGGGTGAGTGTGCAAGATTGTATCGAAGTGAGTAGGGCCATAGAGCACAACCTGGACAGGGATTCTGAAGATTTTTCTTTAGAGGTACTGTCGGCAGGTGTTTCGGAACCGTTAACACTGGTGAGACAGTACCAAAAGAATGTAGGGAGAGACCTTAAGGTAAAGACCAAAAAGGAAACTTTGGAAGGAACGCTAGTAGAAGCTTCTGAAGAGACAGTGAAACTGGCATGGAAAGCAAAGGAACCTAAACCGACAGGAAAGGGAAAAGTGACCGTAGAAAAAGAGGCTGTAGTGCCTTATCAAGATATTGTTGAAGCAAAAGTGATGATTAAATTTTAAGTAACAGATATGGAAAATTTAGCGTTAATCGAATCATTCTCTGAATTTAAAGATGATAAGCTAATAGACAGGGTGACCCTCATGGCGATCCTGGAAGATGTTTTCAGAAATGCATTAAAAAAGAAATATGGCGATGATGATAATTTTGATATTATTATCAATCCCGATAAAGGGGATATGGAAATTTGGAGAAACCGCGTGGTGGTTGCAGATGGGGAGGTGGAAGATCCTAATGCCGAGATCTCTTTGACCGAAGCGCGTAAGATTGAGGCGGATTTTGAAATTGGCGAAGATGTTTCCGAAGAAGTTAAATTGATCGATTTAGGTCGTAGATCTATATTAGCCCTGCGCCAAAACTTGATCTCAAAAATTCATGAACACGACAATACTAATATATATAAGCAATTCAAAGATCTTGAAGGTGAAATATATACGGCTGAGGTACATCACATTCGCCATCGTGCCGTCATTTTATTGGATGATGAAGGCAATGAGATCATACTTCCCAAAGAAAAACAAATTCCTTCCGATTTCTTCCGCAAGGGAGATAATGTAAAAGGGATCATTGAGAGCGTAGAACTGAAAGGTAATAAACCCACCATTATCATGTCTCGCGCGAATAATTTGTTCCTGGAGAAATTATTCGAACAGGAAATTCCGGAGGTATTTGACGGATTGATCACTATTAAAAAAGTAGTTAGAATTCCTGGTGAAAAGGCAAAAGTAGCCGTTGACTCTTACGATGATCGTATTGATCCGGTGGGAGCATGTGTAGGAATGAAAGGATCTCGAATCCATGGTATTGTACGTGAATTAGGGAATGAGAACATCGATGTGATCAACTTCACTAATAATATCAACTTGTTCATTACGAGAGCACTGAGCCCGGCAAAAGTAACTTCCATCAAGATTGATGAAGTGAATAAACGCGCGGAAGTAATATTAAAACCGGAAGAAGTTTCCAAGGCAATTGGACGTGGCGGACATAATATCCGATTGGCCGGACAGTTAACAGGATATGAAATAGACGTATTGCGTGAAGGTGCTGAAGAGGATGTAGAATTGACCGAATTCTCTGATGAGATCGAAGGATGGGTCATCAACGAATTCAAGAAAATTGGTTTAGATACCGCAAAAAGTGTGCTTGAAAAGGACATGCAATTTTTATTGAGTCATATCGATTTAGAAGAAGAAACCATCCAGGAAGTTATCAATATATTAAAAGAAGAATTTGAAGAGTAGTACAAAGTTTAACTACTTTTACAATTCGAATACAGAAAACAACAGGTAAGCATTTTATGGCTGAAACAAAAACGATACGAATAAACAAGGTATTAAGGGAATTCAACATCTCTTTAGATCGTGCTGTGGAATTTTTAGGTTCCAAAGGATACGATGTGGAGGCACGTCCTACTACAAAAATATCGGATGAAGAATACCAAGTACTTTTCTCGGAATTTCAAACCGATAAAAGCAAAAAAGTAGAAGCCAAAGAGGTGGGGGAAGAAAAGCGCAAGGAAAAGGAAGAATTCCGAATGGAGCGTGAACGAGAATTGGAAGAGAAACAACTCAAGGAAGAGTCCAAGGTAATTAAGGGGGAATCCAAGATAGAAGGCCCTAAAAAAGTGGGCATGATAGATCTGGACGCAGGACGACCTAAAAAGAAGGCTGCGATCGAAGAAGAGAAGCCGGTGGAAAAAGCGCCTGAACCCGTACAAGAAGCTCCGTTAATTGAGAAGGTCGAGAAAGTAGAGAAGGCAGAGGAACCGAAGAAGGTGGAGGAAATAGAAGAAGTGGTAGTTAAAAAGACTCCCGAACCTATTGTCAAACCTAAAGAAGAGCCGGCTCCTAAAAAAGTGGAAGTGAAAAGGCAACTGGAGGAAGTTCCGGGAGAGCCTGATTTGGTGAAAACACAATACAAAAAACTCGACGGTCCTAATTTTACAGGAGAAAAGATTGACCTGGCTCAGTTTAAAAAACCGGAAAAGAAGAAAGAAGAAAAGAAACCGGATAATAAAGAAAAAAGAGGTCGAAGAAGAAGGATTAGCAAGGAGACACCGGGAACCGACAACCGAAATGCTCAAAATAAGGCGAAGGGAAGAACGAATGTTGTAAAGGAAGAGCCTAGCGAAGAAGAAGTGCAAAGACAAGTTCGGGAAACTCTGGAAAAACTTCAGGGAAAATCTTCTAAAGGAAAAGGAGCCAAATACCGAAGAGAAAAAAGAGATAGCCATCGTCAGAAGAACGAGGAGGAAATGGCACAAATAGAAGCCGACAGCAAATTGCTGAAGGTCACCGAGTTTGTGACCGTAAGTGAGGTAGCTACCATGATGAACGTACCTGTGACGCAGGTGATTTCTGCCTGTATGTCGCTGGGAATGATGGTAACCATGAATCAACGCTTGGACGCGGAGACCCTTTCCATTGTAGCCGATGAATTTGGCTTTGAAGTGGAATTTGTCAATGCCGCGATAGAAGAGGCTGTTCAGGAAGAAAAGGATGCGCCGGAAGATTTATTGCCGCGGGCACCTATCGTAACAGTAATGGGTCACGTGGATCACGGTAAAACTTCCTTACTGGATTATATTCGTCAAGAAAATGTGATAGCCGGTGAATCCGGTGGAATTACACAGCATATTGGTGCCTACGCCGTAAATCTGGAGAATGGCCAAAAGATCACTTTCTTGGATACTCCGGGTCACGAAGCGTTTACCGCCATGCGTGCCAGAGGAGCTCAGGTAACCGACCTTGCCATTATTGTAATTGCCGCGGATGATGATATCATGCCACAAACGAAAGAGGCGATCAGTCATGCGCAAGCCGCAGGAGTTCCCATCGTTTTTGCCATTAATAAGATCGATAGACCGGCTGCAAATCCTGAAAAGATTAAGGAAGGATTGGCAAATATGAACTTGTTGGTGGAAGATTGGGGTGGAAAGATCCAATCGCAGGATATCTCTGCCAAAACGGGAGAGGGCGTTCATGAATTATTGGAAAAAGTATTATTAGAAGCCGAATTGTTAGAGTTGCAAGCCAACCCGAACCGTATGGCCAATGGTACTGTGGTGGAAGCATTCCTTGACAAAGGTCGAGGGTATGTCTCTACGATCTTGGTACAGGGTGGAACCTTAAAGGTTGGAGATTATGTACTGGCAGGCCAGCACAGCGGAAAAGTAAAAGCCCTGCAAGATGAACGCGGTAAGATTATAAAAGAAGCAGGACCTTCAACACCGGTTTCTATTTTAGGATTAGACGGGGCTCCCCAGGCGGGAGATAAATTCACCGTATTTGAAGACGAGCGTGAAGCCAAGTCCATTGCCGCAAAACGTATGCAATTGCAACGTGAACAATCTGTTCGTACGCAACGACATATTACATTGGATGAAATTGGACGACGAATTGCTTTAGGTGAATTCAAAGAATTGAACATCATCCTGAAAGGGGATGTGGATGGTTCGGTAGAAGCGTTAACCGATTCGTTCCTGAAATTGTCTACGGAAGAGATTCAAGTGAATATCATACACAAAGGAGTGGGTGCGATCACCGAAAGTGATGTATTATTAGCTTCGGCATCGGATGCGATCATTATAGGATTTAATGTTCGACCAATGGGCAATGCCCGTCAGTTGGCAGATAAGGAAGAGATCGATATCAGAAACTACTCTATTATCTATGACGCTATCAACGATTTGAAGGATGCGATGGAAGGAATGCTTTCTCCTGAACTTCGTGAAGAGATCACCGGAACAGCTGAAATACGTGAAACCTTTAAAATTTCCAAAGTTGGAACTATTGCAGGTTGTATGGTGACCAGTGGAAAGATCTTCCGAAACTCCGGAATCCGATTGATTCGAGAAGGAGTAGTGGTTTATACAGGAGAGCTTGATTCATTGAAACGATTCAAAGATGATGTGAAGGAAGTTTCCAAAGGCTACGATTGTGGAATGCAGGTGAAGAACTACAACGACATCCAAGAAGGCGATATTTTAGAAGCCTTCCAAGAAGTGGCTGTTAAGAAAAAGTTGAAATAGAAATTCTAAATAATTAAAAAAAGCGCCCTTCAAAGGCGCTTTTTTTAATCTTCTTTTTTGTTCTTTCCGGGCTTCAGTACAAAAGCAGACGGAAAATTTTTATGTACTTCCATCAAAGCTCGATCGGCATCCAGACGAGAATAGAAATTACCAACCCAAACCTTATAATTAGGTGTTTCATATTCGATCGATGCCGGCCATGAATTGTATTTATTGTTATAATCGTTGAGGGTCGAATTCGCCTTATTTAGATTGCCATAATACAACTGAATAGTATATCCGTCGGTTAACTTGTTGTCCTTTTGTAATTGTGTTTTTAAATCCATAAGATCCCCAATTCTAGGGTCTTGTTCTATGGTAACACTCGCCGTTTGAGCAGTGATTTGATGACTGCACATCAACACTAAAACGCAGAAAACCAACAGATTAATTAATTTTTTCAAGAGATCTTTTTTAGTTATATAACGCAAATGTAAAGTTTAATAACTTTTCTTGCCTACAATTTATTATTTAGAATTGGTATAAATTACCTGTTAACACTTTATTTGGATTTCTAAAATCGACTTAATAATGTACTTTTGCGCAGTTATTTTCGGCACGAAATGGTGTGTCAGCATCGATACAAAATCCAACCAATTGCGTGCCAAACTTATGGACAATAATATAACCGATCGTATGGAAAAGGTACATTACCGAAATCTACCCTCAACATTGTCATTTCTATGGTTAGCCCTCGTGCTAACTTTTTCAGTTTCCCAAACTACACTCGCTACTACGGTTGTCTTGCCTGCACAGGCTGTTGATACTGCCGCCGGGGAAGCCTTGTTCAAGGCAAACTGTGCTGCTTGTCATAAGCTGTACAAGAAAGCAACAGGCCCTGCCTTGTTTCAGGTAGGAGACAAGTATAGTAAGGAATGGTTGTACAAATGGATTGTGAACAGCCAGGATTTAGTAAAATCTGGAGATGCACAAGCGGTAGCAGTTTTTGAAGCAAATAATGGAGCTGTAATGACGGCTTTCCCACAGTTGAGCACCGCAGATATTGACAATATATTGGCCTATACTTATACTCCTCAGAAGGCACCCACGGTTCCAACGGCCGATGTAACTGCCGTACCTACAACCGGCGGAGGCTTGTCGAATGATATTATTTTAGTCGCGCTGGCATTGGTATTCCTGTTATTGGTCATCATGCTGTTCTTGGTGAATAGGACACTGCGTCATATTGCTGAGGCGAATGGGGTGGTAGTTGAAGAAACCGAAAAGCGCACGCCAATCTGGAAGGCTTTTATTCAAAATCAATTTTTGGTGTTGGTTGCAGCCATCTTCTTGTTATTGTCAGGAGCCTATTTTGCTTATGGCTGGATGATGCAGGTGGGAGTCGATCAGGGTTATGCCCCTGTGCAACCGATCCATTATTCGCATCGTATTCATGCAGGGTCAAATCAAATTGACTGTAATTACTGTCATAGTTCTGCTCGCAGAAGTAAGCACTCCGGAATTCCATCATTGAATGTTTGTATGAATTGTCATAAAAGCATCGCTGAGGTAGCTCCTGAAACCTTAGCAGAAGGACAAGAGTTTGGCGTAGATTACAATAATGAAATTAAAAAATTATACACGGCAGTAGGTTGGGATGAGGCATCGCAAGCATATACCGGTAAGACGGAACCTGTTAAATGGGTGCGTATCCATAACCTTCCCGATTTTGTTTACTTTAATCACTCTCAGCACGTAACTGTAGCCGGACAGCAATGTCAGACATGTCACGGACCGGTGCAGGAAATGGAAATTATGTCGCAGTTTGCACCGCTTACAATGGGATGGTGTATTACCTGTCACAGAGAAACCAATGTACAAGTAGAAGACAATGCTTACTACGACAAGATTCACGAAGAGCTTTCTAAGAAGTACGGAGTGGATAAATTGACAGCAGCTCAAATGGGCGGTTTGGAATGTGGTAAATGTCACTACTAATTAAAAAATTGAATACTATTTTCAGATAGCATATGATGGCATCAAACAAGAAATATTGGAAAAGTGTTGAAGAACTGGATCAGAACAGTTCTATGATCAAGACACTGAAGCAAAATGAATTCGCAGAGCCTATTCCTACTGATGAGTTTCTAGGGAATAAGGAAACAATGGAAGCTTCCTCGACAACACGTCGTGATTTCTTAAAATATGTTGGGTTTACTACAGCGGCAGCTTCTTTGGCAGCCTGTGAAGGCCCTGTAATCAAATCCATACCTTATGTAGTGGCTCCCGATGAAATTATCCCCGGAGTTGCAAACTATTATGCAACCACAATGGCAGATGGTTTTGATTTCGCAAATGTGTTGGTGAAAACCCGAGAAGGAAGACCGATCAAGATCGAACGAAATGATCTGGCCCTTCATAATGGTAGCGTAAACGCCAGAGTACATGCTTCTGTGTTATCTATGTACGACAAGAATCGTCTCACCGGTCCAAAGTTGGACGGAAATGACGCTTCTTGGGGAGATCTGGATGCTGCAGTAGCGGGCAAATTAAGTGCAATGGCGGATAAAGAGGTTGTATTGCTGACACAAACCCTGGCAAGCCCTTCTACCGCTCAGTTAATTGCAGAATTTAAAACAAAATACCCCAACGTTCGTCATGTTGTTTATGATACGGTATCTTCCAGCGAAGCGCTTGATGCGTTCCAGGCAAAATACAGTACAAGAGGTCTGGCCGATTACGATTTCAGCAAAGCAGAAGTAATTGTTTCTGTAGGGGCTGATTTTATAGGAGACTGGCAAGGTGGTGGCTATGAAGCAGGATATGCAAAAGGACGTATTCCTAAGAACGGAAAGATGTCTCGACACATTCAGTTTGAAGCAAACATGTCGCTTTCCGGGGCAAATGCCGATAAACGTGTACCTACAACGCCTTCCCAACAATTGCAAGTATTGCAGGCATTGGTAGGGAATGGCAGTACTTCCGGTTTACCTGAGAAGGTGGCCGATGCAGTCAATAAAGCAAAAGGTCAGTTGCAAAAGGCCGGTAACAAAGGGGTCCTGATCACAGGATTGCCAAATGTGGCCGCCCAAACAATGGTATTGGATTATAATGAAGGTGTGGGAAGTGAAGCAATGAATACTTCTCATCCAAAATTAACCTCCATGGGTAGCGCTACGGAAGTGATCAATGTAATGAACGGCGTGATCTCAGGTAGTGTTAAAGGTTTGATCACCGTAGGTGTGAATCCCGTTTACTCCTTTCCGAACGCGGCTTTTGCAGAAGCTTATAAGAAATTGGAAATGACCCTGGCCTTCGCTATGAAGGAAGACGAAACGGCTTCCCTGGCACAAATGGTGGCTGCAACGCCTCATTATTTGGAATCCTGGGGAGATGTTCAAACTAAAAAAGGAGTCTTTGGTCTTGTTCAGCCTACGATCCGTCCTTTATTTAATACCAGACAACTTCAAGACTGTTTATTGAATTGGACAGGAAATAGTTCTTCATACTATGACTATCTTAAATCGTATTGGCAAACTAACATTTTGGCCGGAGGTTCTTGGAACCAAGCAGTTCATGATGGTGTTTACCATACCGATATTAATCTGGATGTAGAGGAGAATGTGGCGGTAATGGAATCTTCCAGCGCTCACGGAGCATTGCCTAAACCGGTTCAAGGCGGTTTGGAATTAACGCTGTATACGAAAACTGGATTGGGAGATGGTCAACAGGCCAACAACCCATGGTTACAAGAATTGCCGGATCCTATTACACGTACATCCTGGGATAATTACTTAACCATGTCTGCGGCGGATGCTGCTGAGATGGGTCTTAAAAACTACAGCGTCGCCAATGGTGCCATGAATGGTAACTATGTGAACGTTAAAATGGGTGAAGTCGTCATAGAAAGAGTTCCTGTCTTAGTTCAGCCGGGACAGGCTATGGGATCAGTAGGATTGGCTTTGGGATATGGCCGGAAAGCAGCTATCCAAAGTGAAATGCAAACCGGAGTAAATGCGTATGCCCTTTACAATAACTTCTCTGCGGTTCAGAATGTAACTATTGAGAAAGTAGAGGGGGAGCACGAATTTGCCTGTGTACAGTTGCACAATACCATGATGGGTAGAGATATCATTCGTGAAACTACCTTAGAGATATTTAACACAAAAGATAAAGAAGTATGGAATGGCATTCCAATGGTTTCAAAAGACCATCAGGAAATTCCGGTAACTTCTCCGGATGCCAACCTTTGGGAGGATTTTGATCGCTCCATCGGGCATCACTTTAATTTATCGATCGATTTGAACGCTTGCACCGGATGTGGTGCTTGCGTGATCGCATGTCATGCGGAAAACAACGTTCCGGTGGTTGGAAAATCTGAAATGCGTCGTAGCCGTGATATGCACTGGTTGCGTATTGACAGATACTATTCCAGCGAGGAATCATTTGACGGAGACCTTGAGAAAAAAGAATCCGCAGAAGGTTGGTTCACAGGAGAAAGAAAGGCGCTTCTTGAAATGGAAGTAGCCTCTGCTAATCCGCAAGTGGCTTTTCAACCGGTAATGTGTCAACACTGTAACCATGCGCCTTGTGAAACAGTTTGCCCTGTGGCAGCTACATCACACGGACGTCAAGGACAGAATCATATGGCTTATAACCGTTGTGTAGGAACACGTTATTGCGCCAACAACTGTCCTTATAAGGTTCGTCGTTTCAATTGGTTCTTGTATAATGAAAATGATGAGTTCGACTACTATATGAATAATGACCTGGGTCGAATGGTATTGAATCCTGATGTAGTGGTTCGTTCTCGCGGAGTCATGGAAAAGTGTTCTATGTGTATCCAAATGACTCAAAAAACGATCCTGGATGCCAAAAGAGATGGAAGACCTGTGAAGGATTCAGAATTTAAAACAGCTTGTTCTGCTGCCTGTGAAACAGGAGCGATTCAGTTTGGTGATATCAATGATCACTCAAGTGAAGTGTTTAAGCAGAAGGAAGATAACAGAATGTACCACTTATTGGAAGCGGTTGGAACCAAACCTAATGTGTTCTACCAAACCAAAGTGAGAAACATAAACGAAGCATAAACTAAGAAATTGAATATATAGATATGGCGTCGCATTACGAAGCACCTATTAGAAGACCCTTAGTTACCGGAGACAAGTCCTACCACGACGTAACCGTCGATGTGGCCGCTCCCGTAGAAGGAAAAGCCAATAAATCCTGGTGGATAGTGTTTACCATAGCTTTGGTAGCATTTCTTTGGGGATTGGGATGTATTATTTATACCATTTCTACCGGAATTGGGGTTTGGGGTTTGAACCGAACCGTGAACTGGGCCTGGGATATCACCAACTTCGTTTGGTGGGTGGGTATTGGACACGCAGGGACGCTGATTTCTGCTGTACTATTGCTCTTCCGTCAGAAGTGGAGAATGGCGATCAACCGATCTGCGGAAGCGATGACCATTTTCTCGGTAATTCAGGCTGGATTGTTCCCGATCATTCACATGGGGCGTCCTTGGTTGGCTTATTGGGTATTACCTATCCCAAACCAATTCGGTTCCCTATGGGTAAACTTTAACTCACCTTTACTCTGGGACGTATTTGCGATCTCAACCTATCTTTCAGTATCTCTGGTATTCTGGTGGACAGGTTTGTTACCTGACTTTGCAATGATACGTGACCGTGCGATAACGCCGTTTACCAAAAGAGTTTATAGTATTCTGTCTTTTGGTTGGAGTGGTCGTGCTAAAGACTGGCAGCGTTTTGAAGAGGTATCACTTGTGTTAGCCGGTTTGGCCACACCATTGGTACTGTCGGTGCATACCATTGTATCCTTTGACTTCGCCACTTCGGTGATTCCGGGATGGCATACCACCATCTTCCCGCCTTACTTTGTGGCCGGAGCGATCTTCTCAGGGTTTGCCATGGTTAATACCCTGCTCATTATCATGAGAAAGGTTTCTCATCTTGAAAATTATATAACCATTCAGCACATCGAATTAATGAATATTGTGATCATGATCACGGGTTCTATCGTGGGTGTGGCCTATATTACAGAGTTGTTCATCGCCTGGTATTCAGGGGTGGAATATGAACAATATGCGTTCTTGAACAGGGCGACCGGACCTTATTGGTGGGCTTATTTGGCAATGATGACTTGTAACGTATTTTCACCTCAGTTCATGTGGTTCAAAAAATTGCGTACCAGTATCATGTTCTCCTTCTTTATTTCGATTGTGGTAAATATTGGAATGTGGTTTGAGCGTTTTGTGATTATCGTAACCTCCTTACACCGTGATTACCTTACCTCGTCATGGACCATGTTCTCTCCAACTTTCGTGGATATCGGGATCTTTATCGGAACGATCGGATTCTTCTTTGTATTGTTCCTGTTATATTCCAGAACTTTTCCTGTGATTGCTCAAGCAGAGGTTAAATCTATTCTGAAAGCTTCCGGAAGTAAATACAAATCCTTACGGGCAGAAAAGGGAGATGATGCAAAACATTATATCATGCCGTCCGGAGGGAAAGTAGCTGCTGAAAAGAAAGCCGATACTTCCGAAGACCATTCAGAAAAGACGCAGAGTCTTATCAAGGCTATTGGTGCTTTTGACGCGGCAACGCAAACAGCGGACGATTTGAAATTGATCAGCGGTGTGGGTCCAAAAATGGAAGAAAAATTACATCAGTTGGGCATTTATACCTTCGAACAGGTTAGTAAAATGACCGACGCCGAATACGATTTATTAGATAGCATTATTGACGAATTCCCGGGTCGTGCAAAACGCGATGATTGGGCGGGTCAAGCTGCAAAACTTAAAAACAGTTAATGTATGGCATCTAAAGTAATTCACGCAATTTACAACGACGATGACATTCTTATGAATGCCGTAAAGGCAGTTCGTAATGAGCATTATCATATAGATGAAGTGTATACCCCTTTCCCTGTTCACGGGTTGGATAAGGCCATGGGTCTTGCCGGCACTCGGATAGCAATCACTTCTTTTATGTACGGAGTCCTTGGGCTCATCGTAGCCATCGTCATGATGAATTTCATCATGATCAAAGATTGGCCGCAAGATATTGGAGGAAAACCAAGTTTTACGTATATACAGAACATGCCTGCATTTGTGCCTATCATGTTTGAAATGACAGTATTCTTTGCAGCTCACTTGATGGTCATTACTTTCTATATGAGAAGTAAATTATGGCCGTTCAAGAAAGCGGAGAACCCGGACCCAAGAACCACCGACGATCATTTTTTAATGGTGGTTGATGCAGGGCATCACGACTATAAAAAAATGTCTCAGTTCTTGAAAGATACCGGAGCCATTGAAATTAGTTTAATCGAAAATGAAGACGATCACTAATATGAAAAACAGTTTCAGAATAGCATTCGTAATAGTAGCCTCTATAGTGATGGTTTCTTGTTTTGATTCGTCAAAGCCAAACTATCAATATATGCCTAATATGTACAAACCGGTAAGCTATGAAACCTATGGGGAATACGAGATATTCCCGGGAGGTTTGGAAGCTATGCTACCTGCGGAAGGAACCATTCCTCGCGGATGGCAACCCTACGATTACCCTAACACCACCGAAGGTTTGAATTTGGCCAAGGCTGAATTGATCAATCCCTTGATGGTAACGGATAAGAGTTTGGCCAATGGCAAACAACTGTACGACATTTATTGTGCTTTATGCCATGGTGTAAATGGTGACGGACAAGGAATATTAGTGCAACGAGAGAAAATATTGGGAATTCCTAGTTATGCCGATCCGGGAAGATTAATTACACCGGGAGGTATTTACCATGTTCAAATGTACGGATTGAACTCGATGGGGTCTTATGCTTCACAAACAAATGAATTGGAGCGTTGGCAAATTGCCCAGCATGTGATGAATTTAAAGGCTACCCTTGAGGGAACGCCTCTATTAGCACCCCAAAGCACGGTGCCCACTGAAACTGTAAATATGGATACTGCATCGGGTAATGCCGTTGCAGAACATTAATAAAGAATCAAGAGAATAGCTAAAGATATGTATACGCTACCCAACAAATTAAAAGTTTTTGCGATCGTTTTTATGGTAGTTGGTGCCATTGGAATGATTTCAGGATTTCTTTCCGTTCCCGGTTCCACTGCAGAAGTAAAGGAAATGATGGCAAGCCATCATGACGGGGGCCATGACGCAGAGGCCTCTGCGGAAGATTCCCATGGAGGAACTCATGAAGCGACTGCTGCAACGGATTCTCATGACAGTGAGGAAGCTCATCTCGAACACACTTTGCACCAGTTGCAAAACAGACCATGGTCGGCACTTTATATTGCTTCCTTCTTCTTTTTTATGATCACCCTGGGAGCTTTGGCATTTTATGCTATTCAGTACGCTGCCCAAGCGGGATGGTCCCCGGTACTTTTTAGAGTGATGGAAGGCATTACGGCCTATCTTCCGGTAGCTTCCGTTATACTGTTCGTATTATTGCTTTTATCAGCTTTCCATGTCAATCATATCTTTCACTGGATGGATCCCGAATTGGTGAATCCGGAGAGTGATCATTACGATAAATTAATTGCCGGCAAAAGTGCTTACTTGAATGTACCCTTTTTCTTGATTCGTGCGGTTATTTTCCTTTTGGGATGGAACCTGTATCGCTGGATTTCCAGAAAGAACTCTATTGCGGATGATACGGCTGAAGACCACAGTTACTTTAAGAAGAATTTTAAGCTTTCTGCGGCCTTCCTGGTATTCTTTATCGTTACCGAGTCTATCATGTCATGGGATTGGATCATGACTTTCGATCCTCATTGGTTCAGTACTTTATTTGGATGGTATGTCTTTGCCGGAATGATGGTTTCTGCCATTACCGTGATCGCGATGGTTACCATCTATCTTAAGTCGCAAGGTTATTTAGAACAAGTAAATGACAGTCATATTCACGATTTAGCAAAATTTATGTTTGCCTTCAGTATTTTCTGGACCTATCTTTGGTTTTCACAATTCATGCTTATTTGGTATGCAGACATTCCGGAAGAGGTAACCTATTTTGTAACCCGAATCCAAGATTATAACCTGCCCTTCTTCGGAATGGTGGCCATGAACTTTGTGTTTCCCGTATTGTTGTTGATGAACAGTGATTACAAACGTGTAAATTGGTTTGTGATCATGACGGGGATCGTAATATTGGCAGGTCACTATGTGGACGTATTCAACATGGTTATGCCTGCAACAGTTGGAACATCCTGGTTTATTGGACTTCCTGAAATAGGATCCATGCTATTTTTCTTTGGCTTATTTGTTTTGGTTGTATTTTCGGCTTTAACCAAAGCACCATTGGTGCCAAAGCGCAATCCATTTCTAAAGGAAAGTAAACATTTTCACTATTAATTAATCGAAGTAAGTTAGATAACGATGACCGCATTCTTAGTTGTATTAGTAATTATTCTTTTTGGAGTTGCCGTTTGGCAAATGGGAAAGATATTCCAACTCTCCAAAGCTAAATCAGACAATACATCGCAAATTGCCAACGATGAGGATAATAATGTGAACGGCTGGTTGATGCTTATGTTCGTTCTGTTTATTTATGTATTGGCAATTGTTTCCTTTTGGAAATGGAGTGATGTTTTACTACCCACATCCGCGTCAGAGCATGGATTGGATACGGATCAATTATGGTTGATCTCCATGGTGCTCATTTTCTTTGTGGGCATAGTCACCCAATGGTTATTGCACTTTTTCGCTTTCAAATACAGAGGAAAGAAAACGCAGAGAGCAACCTTCTACGCTGATAACGATAAACTGGAATTCATTTGGACCATTATCCCGGTGATCGTCTTAGCAGGATTAATTATATATGGGTTATTCACCTGGACTGATATTATGAACGTCGATACAGAAGATGATCCGATGGTCGTTGAACTATACGCTCAACAATTTAAATGGAATGCCCGCTATGGGGGACAAGATAATGTTTTGGGAGAAGCGAATGTTCGATTGATAGAAGGGGCTAATATTTTAGGGGTTGATATCTCTGATCCAAATGCGCAGGATGATATTGTCGTAAATGAGCTACATCTACCTTTAGGGAAAAGAGTGCTTTTTAAAATGCGTTCCCAAGATGTTCTGCATTCGGCCTACATGCCACATTTTAGAGCACAAATGAACTGTGTTCCCGGAATGATCACTCAGTTTTCTTTTATTCCCAACACCACCACTGCTGAAATGCGTCAAAACCCCGAGATGGTTGATAAAGTGAATAGAATAAACGACCTCAGAAGACAAAAAAGTGAAAAGTTAGTAGCACAAGGTGATGAAGCTTTAGAGCCCTACGAATTTGATTACTTGTTGCTATGTAATAAGATTTGCGGAAATAACCACTACAATATGCAAATGAAGATTATTGTGGAATCCGAAGAAGATTTTAACGCTTGGTTGAAAGAACAAGCTACTTTGGCCAATGCGCTTAAACAGTAATAAAAAAAAATAGCTTAAAAGATATGTCAGCACACGCACACGATTTAGCAGTAGATCACCACGACGATCACGGACATCATCACAAGGAGACGTTTGTCACTAAATATATTTTTAGTCAGGATCATAAGATGATTTCCAAGCAGTACCTCATAACCGGTCTGATCATGGGATTCATCGGGATTGCCATGTCGCTTTTGTTCAGAATGCAATTGGCATGGCCGGATAAACATTTCACCATCTATGAAGTATTGCTGGGTAAATGGGGAGCCGACGGAGTTATGGATCCAAATATTTATCTTGCTTTGGTAACGATCCATGGTACCATTATGGTATTCTTTGTGTTAACAGCAGGATTGAGCGGTACCTTCAGTAACTTATTAATTCCGTTGCAAATTGGTGCAAGGGATATGGCCTCCGGATTTTTGAATATGATTTCTTACTGGTTGTTTTTCTTATCCAGTGTGATCATGGTGCTCTCGTTATTTGTGGAAGCGGGACCTGCCTCTGCCGGATGGACGATCTATCCACCGTTAAGTGCCCTGCCTCAGGCTATCCCCGGATCGGGAGCCGGAATGACGCTGTGGCTCGTTTCAATGGCGATCTTCATTGCTTCGTCTCTTTTAGGTTCGTTGAATTATATAGTGACCGTACTTAATCTACGTACGAAGGGGATGTCTATGACACGTCTTCCGTTGACCATCTGGGCGTTCTTTATCACAGCGGTCATTGGGGTTGTTTCTTTCCCTGTATTGCTTTCCGCTGCTTTGTTATTGATTATGGATAGAAGTTTTGGAACCTCCTTCTTCTTATCAGATATTTATATTGCAGGGGAAGTGCTTCACAATCAAGGGGGATCCCCTGTGTTGTTTGAACACCTATTTTGGTTCTTGGGTCACCCTGAAGTATATATCGTTTTACTTCCTGCCTTAGGGATCACTTCTGAAGTAATTGCTACCAATTCCCGAAAACCTATTTTTGGATATCGTGCGATGGTGGCGTCAATTTTAGCCATTGCATTCCTTTCAACCATCGTATGGGGTCACCATATGTTTATTTCCGGAATGAACCCATTCTTAGGGTCGGTTTTTACATTTACCACCTTATTGATCGCTATTCCTTCCGCAGTAAAAGCGTTTAATTACATTACCACCTTATGGAAGGGGAATTTACAGCTAAACCCAGCGATGCTGTTTTCAATTGGATTGGTGTCTACCTTCATCACAGGAGGACTTACAGGTATCATCTTAGGAGATAGTGCTTTGGATATAAACGTCCATGACACTTACTTCGTAGTAGCTCACTTCCACTTAGTGATGGGTATTTCAGCGCTATATGGTCTTTTTGCCGGGGTATATCACTGGTTCCCGAAAATGTTCGAAGGGAAAATGATGAATAAAAACTTGGGGTATGTCCATTTCTGGGTAACCGCTATAGGTGCCTATGGGGTTTTCTTCCCTATGCATTTTATCGGAATGGCAGGTTTGCCAAGACGTTATTATACTAATACGGCCTTCCCTTATTTCGATGATCTTTCCGATTTGAACGTAGTGATTACCATATTTGCCTTTATCGCAGCGGCTGCTCAGTTGGTGTTCTTGGCCAACTTCATCTACTCCATGTTCTACGGTAAAAAAGGACCTAAGAACCCATGGAAATCAAATACCTTGGAATGGACCGCTGAAGTAAAACACATTCATGGTAACTGGGATGGACCAATTCCACATGTACATCGTTGGCCCTATGATTACAGTAAATTGAATAAAGATGAAAGTGATTATGTTGTCGCAGGACAAGATTTTACCCCTCAGACCTTGCCATTGCAGGATAATGAGGAAGAGATGAATCACTAACTAGATCTTTTTTAAATTAAAACCCTTTTAAGTTAAACTTGGAAGGGTTTTTTTATGGTGTTTTGGGAACAAACACTTTGTATATTTGTACTATGAATGAAAACCTCGATCCTTCCGGTGAAAATCTTACCCCACAGGATTTAGACCTCGAAAAAAAATTGCGCCCGTTATCTTTTGATGATTTTAACGGACAAGATCAGGCGTTGGACAACCTTAAGGTATTTGTTCAGGCAGCAAATCTTCGCAGTGAAGCCTTGGATCATACTTTATTTCATGGTCCGCCGGGATTGGGCAAAACTACATTGGCCCATATTCTAGCCAATGAATTGAAGGTGAACATCCGAGTGACCTCCGGACCTGTGCTGGATAAGCCCGGAGATCTGGCCGGCTTACTCACCAACCTGGAAGAAAGAGATGTACTTTTTATAGATGAAATTCATCGATTGAGTTCTGTGGTGGAGGAATATCTATATTCTGCCATGGAGGATTATAAAATAGATATCATGATCGAATCGGGTCCCAATGCCCGAACGGTTCAAATAAATCTGAACCCTTTTACCCTGATTGGAGCGACTACACGTTCAGGTCTGTTAACGGCTCCTATGCGTGCCCGTTTCGGAATAGCTTCACGCTTACAATATTATACCACCGAAATATTGACGGGTATTGTACAAAGAAGCGCGGGCATTCTAGACGTGCCCATATCCATGGAAGCAGCCATTGAAATTGCCGGCAGAAGCCGGGGTACTCCTCGAATTGCAAATTCACTTTTAAGAAGAGTGCGGGATTTCGCCCAAATTAAAGGGAATGGCAAAATTGATATTCAGATCGCTCGTTTCGCTCTGCAGCAATTGAACGTGGATAAATATGGTTTGGATGAAATGGACAATAAAATATTGTTGACCATTATCGACAAGTTCAAAGGCGGACCGGTAGGGATCACTACATTAGCAACAGCCGTTTCTGAAAGTTCCGAAACGATCGAAGAGGTGTATGAACCCTTTTTGATCCAGCAAGGTTTTATTATCCGTACTCCGAGAGGAAGAGAAGTTACCGAATTTGCGTATCAACATTTGGGTAAATTGAAGGGAGGAATTCAAGGGGGTTTGTTTTAACGTTTTTATGGTCTCCCCGAGTGCAGTCGAGGGGTCTTTTGTGAGTTTTAAATAAAGGTCTCGACTACGCTCGACCAGACAAATACATGCCTTCTTCAAAAAGCAAATATTCACAACTAATTAAAAACGAAGCCCAACGCTTGGGTTTTCTTTCCTGCGGAATTAGCAAAGCCGAATTTTTAGAAGAGGAAGCCCCTCGTTTGGAAGCATGGCTGAAAAAAGGGATGCATGGCGAAATGGCTTATATGGAAAACCATTTCGATAAACGATTGGACCCAACCCAACTGGTGCCGGGAGCTAAAAGTGTGATCTCTTTGTTGCTCAATTACTTTCCCGAAGCACAGCAGGAGGAGCATACCTATAAAATTTCTAAGTACGCTTTCGGAACCGACTATCATTTTGTCATCAAAGATAAACTCAAACAACTTTTAGAATTTATTCAAAGCGAAATCGGAGAAGTCGATGGCCGTGCCTTTGTTGATTCCGCACCGGTATTGGATAAAACGTGGGCGGCAAAAAGTGGATTAGGTTGGATGGGGAAGCACAGCAACTTATTGAGCAAGCAAGTAGGCTCTTTCTTTTTTATCGCTGAATTGATCGTTGATCTGGAATTAGACTACGATGTTCCGGTAACAGATCACTGTGGAAGTTGCACGGCCTGTATCGATGCGTGCCCTACCCAAGCTATTGTTCAACCTTATGTGGTGGACGGAAGTAAATGCATCTCCTATCTGACAATTGAATTAAAAAACGATATACCCTCAGACTTCTCAGGTAAAATGGACGATTGGATGTTTGGCTGTGATGTTTGTCAGGATGTTTGTCCATGGAATCGCTTCAGCAAACCGCATCGAGAACCACTGTTTAATGCGAAGCCTGAATTGCTATCTAAGTCCAAAAAAGAATGGGAAGAAATTACGGAAGAAGTATTTGACCAAATATTTCAAAAAAGTGCGGTAAAGCGCACCAAATATTCCGGGTTGATACGCAATATCAAGTTTTTAAAAGAATAGGGTTTAAAATTTTTTCGTTGCTTACAGTCCCTTACCTTTGTGAGTCATTAGATTCACATTATGAGCAAGCATAGCAAACGTAGAGAAGCATTGTTATATCATGCTAAACCTCGTCCCGGAAAGATTCAAGTTGTTCCCACTAAAAAATACGCCAGTCAGCGTGATTTATCCTTAGCCTATTCCCCGGGCGTTGCGGAACCTTGTCTGGAGATCGAGAAGGATGTAGAAAATGTCTATAAATATACCAATAAAGGGAATTTGGTAGCGGTGATTTCTAATGGAACTGCCGTGTTGGGATTGGGGAATATAGGTCCTGAAGCCTCCAAACCGGTCATGGAGGGAAAAGGCTTGCTGTTCAAGATATTTGCAGATATAGATGTTTTCGATATTGAAGTCAACACAGAGGATATAGATGCTTTTGTAGCCACTGTAAAAAATATAGCCCCCACCTTTGGTGGCATCAATTTGGAGGACATAAAAGCTCCGGAAGCTTTTGAAATTGAAAGAAGATTAAAGGAAGAGCTTGATATTCCTGTAATGCACGACGATCAGCATGGAACAGCGATCATTTCTGCAGCTGCTTTGTTGAATGCCTTGGAATTGGCCGAGAAGGACATTTCAGAAGTGCGCATAGTGATCAGTGGGGCAGGAGCAGCCGCGGTGTCCTGTACCCGTTTGTATATAGCCTTCGGCGCAAAACGAGAAAATATCGTCATGCTGGACAGTAAAGGAGTTATTCGGGATGACCGTGATGATTTATCCCCCGAGAAATCGGAATTTGCCTCTCATCGGAAAATAGATACCCTGGAGGAAGCCATGAAAGACGCCGATGTTTTTGTAGGTCTTTCCATCGCGAATATTGTGACGCCAAAAATGCTGAACAGCATGGCGCCAAACCCTATCGTTTTTGCGATGGCAAATCCTGATCCTGAGATCGAATACAATACGGCCATTCATACCAGAAAGGACATCATTATGGCCACTGGACGAAGTGACCATCCTAACCAGGTAAATAACGTATTAGGGTTTCCATTTATCTTTCGAGGGGCTTTGGACGTTCGAGCGACAAAGATCAATGAAGCTATGAAGATGGCTGCGGTAAAGGCGCTGGCCGACTTAGCAAAGGAACCCGTTCCTGAGCAAGTGAATATTGCGTATGGGGAAACAAAACTTCAATTCGGGAAGGAATACATCATCCCAAAACCTTTTGATCCCAGACTGATCGCTACCGTTCCACCCGCTGTAGCAAAGGCGGCCATAGAGAGTGGTGTGGCTTTATCTCCCATTAAAGATTGGGATCGTTATGTGGACGATCTCAATGAAAGAATGGGAAGTGACAATAAAATTGTCAAATTGTTGACCGATCGCGCCAAATCTAAACCGAAACGAGTGGTATTTGCAGAGGCTGATCACTTGGATGTGATGAAAGCTGCGCAGATAGTCTTCGAGGAAGGAATCGCTATTCCTATACTACTGGGGAGAAAGGAAGTGATCGAGGAGTTGATGTTGGAGCTTGATTTTAACGAAGATATTGAAATTATTGATCCTAAATCGGATGAACAAAGTGCGAAGCGTATCGAATATGCTGAAAAGTACTGGGAACGAAGAAAACGAAGCGGAGTGACGTTTTTTGATGCCAAGCGACTCATGCGAGAACGCAGCTATTTTGCTGCGATGATGTTGAATTTGGGTGATGCCGATGCCATGGTGTCCGGGTATGCAAGGTCATATCCAACCGCCGTGCGTCCGGTATTGGAAACAATTGGAAAGTATGACGGTGTTGATAAAGTCGCAACGACCAACTTGATGTTAACGAGCAAGGGTCCCTTGTTTTTTTCAGATACATCCATTAATATCGATCCAACCGCAAAGGAATTGGCGAATATTGCGCAAATGACGAATTATACCATGAAGATGTTTGGTTTGAAGCCGGTAATTGCCTTGATTTCTTACGCCAATTTTGGATCTTCAAAAGACCCGCATGCATTAAAAGTTAGAGAAGCGGTGCAAATGCTGCATAAGTCTAATCCGGATATGATAGTCGATGGTGAAATTCAAACCGATTTTGCGTTGAACGCGGATATGCTTAAGAACAAATTCCCTTTCTCCAAATTGGCAGGGAATAAGGTAAATGCTTTGATATTTCCTAACTTGGATTCGGCGAATAGCAATTACAAACTGCTGAAAGAACAAAAGGGGGTGGAATCAATTGGCCCTATCATGCTGGGAATGAAGAAGTCGGCACATATCTTTCAGCTAGGTGCCAGTGTGGAGGAAATGGTAAATATGACCGCTATTGCGGTCGTGGACGCCCAGCAAAAAGAAAAGAGAGAACTGGATAGAAAACGAAACAAAAAATAGGACTTTTATCACCTATTTTAGTTTTGTCAAAACTGGCAGATGCAAATAATTGTACTATATTTGAATCCTTAACCTTTTTTTAACAGATGATTGCTCATATACAGGGAAGATTAGTTGAAAAAAATCCGACCGATGTAGTGATAGACTGCCATGGAGTGGGCTATTTTCTGAATATTTCGTTGCATACATTTTCTCAGCTCCCCGCCGATGAAAATGTAAAATTGTACACTCAACTGCTGATTCGAGAAGACTCACATACGTTGTATGGCTTTTCAACCGTGGAAGAGAAGGAAGTGTTCAATTTGTTGATTTCTGTTTCGGGTGTTGGTGCAAGTATTGCAAGAACCATGCTTTCTTCCCTTACGCCGGAACAAATTCGGGACGCTATTGTTTCCGAAGATGTGGTGACGATACAAGCGGTAAAGGGAATTGGAACCAAGACGGCCCAAAGAGTAGTTTTGGATTTAAAAGATAAAATATTAAAAGTGTACGCAACATCTTCAATTTCTGCCAAACCAAGCAATACGAATCGAAATGAGGCGTTATCTGCATTGGAGACTTTGGGATTTATGAGAAAACAGGCTGAAAAAGCGTGTGATGCGTATTTAAAGGAAAACCCGCAAGCTTCGGTTGAAGAAATAATCAAACAAGCCTTAAAAAATTTGTAAAGATTTGGGAGTGAAAAATTACAATTTTAGAAACAGCTTCGCTAGATACTTTTTATTCGGAATTTTACTTTTCGTCTCTGCTTTGTCGCGAGCGCAGGATGATTCAACAGCAACGGGATCCGTTATGGGTCGCATGGATCTTCCTAATCCTAATAGTATTCAGAACCTATACAGCTACGATCCAATTACCGATCGCTATATTCTTACCCGCACCTTAGGGGACTTCAATATCTCTTATCCTGTAATCCTTACGCCGGAAGAATACCGTGAATTGATTCTGAAAGAGCAAATGAAAGAATACTTCAAGGAGAAGATCGATGCAGCAGATGGAAGAAAAGAAGGGTCCGAAGATGGACAGAGAAATCTTTTACCTACCTTCTATGTAAATTCCGATTTCTTCGAATCGGTTTTCGGAGGGAATACCATTGAAATTATTCCGCAAGGAACAGTGGAAATGGATTTGGGAGTGCTTTATACCAAACAGGACAACCCCCAATTTTCACCAAGGAACCGAAGCAATCTTTCATTTGATTTTGACCAACGAATAAGTTTGAGCTTATTAGGAAAAGTGGGAGAACGCCTCCAAGTAACGGCTAATTATGATACGCAGTCTACTTTCGATTTCCAAAATTTAATCAAATTAGAATATACCCCAACGGAGGACGATATCATTCAAAAGATTGAAGTAGGGAATGTAAGTATGCCATTAAACAGTTCCTTAATTCAAGGAGCGCAAAGTTTATTTGGGGTAAAAACACAACTTCAATTCGGTAAGACCACTATAACAGGGGTGTTCTCGGAACAACGATCCGAAACCCGATCTGTCGTAGCAGAAGGGGGGGCAACTGTTACGGACTACGAACTATTTGCCCTTGATTATGACGAGAACCGTCACTTTTTCTTAGCGCATTATTTTAGAGACAATTACGACAGAGTACTCAAAAATTATCCTTTTATCAACTCGAATGTCCAAATAACCCGAGCGGAAGTTTGGATCACCAACCGAAATACAACGACCAATGATGTTCGAAATATAATTGCCCTTGAAGATATTGGAGAGGCAGACGCAACTAATGTGGGGCTTGAGTTTATTCCGGGCGGTTTTATCAATAAGCCTAAGAATTCATTTCCCGACAACTCAAACAACGATTTTAATCCATTCGGTATTGATAATCCGTCGGTTCAGAGTGTGTTGAATCAAAATATTCGTGATGTGGCAACCGTTCAAAGTGGTTTTGGAGGTGTACCTGTGCAGGATGGAATTGATTACGTTAGCCTTGAAAACGCAAGAAAATTGCAACCTAACGAATACCGATTGAACTCTCAGTTGGGGTATATTTCCTTGAATCAGCGCTTAAATAATGATGAAGTACTTGGGGTGGCTTTCCAATTTACGGTGAATGGTAATGTCTACCAGGTTGGGGAGTTCTCTACTGATGGTGTAGAAGCAACCGGTCAAGAAGGGGGTGGAATTATTGGTGGTGGCGGTGGAGATCCTATTGGGGGTCAACAAGGAATTCCTCAGAACTTAGTAGTAAAAATGCTGAAAAGTAATATTACCAATGTGAATAAGCCGGTTTGGGATCTGATGATGAAGAACATCTATCCAATTGGTGCTTTCCAATTGGAACAAGAAGATTTTAGGATGAATATCTTGTACATAGATCCTTCTCCCTTAAATTATATTAAGCCGGTGGAAGGAACCCCTTTCCCTGAACCGGATATTTCGGATGTCAATGCGGTTGATTTGAACGATGCCACACTTTTACGTGTTTTCAACTTAGACCGTTTGAACTTTAATAATGACCCCCAGCAGGGAGGAGACGGGTTCTTTGACTTTTATCCCGGGATCACAGTTGATCAGCAGAATGGGCAAATTATATTCACTAGCGTAGAACCATTTGGGGAGTATCTCTTCGATAAAATGGAACTGAACATTAATGAAGAGTACGACAATCCTCAAACCTATAATGCCAACCAGGAAAAATATGTGTTCCGATCACTATATCGCGGAACCAAGACACAGGCAGAACAACAGGATAGTGATAAAAACAAGTTTCAATTAAAAGGTACTTATAAATCAACCGGTTCTGATGGAATTCCGATAGGGGCCTTTAATATTCCTCAAGGATCTGTTACTGTCACCGCGGGCGGAAGAACTTTAGTGGAAGGTGTTGATTATACGGTAAATTATCAATTGGGTAGAGTACAGATCTTGGATCCCTCTCTTCAAAACTCAAACACGCCAATCAATATCAGCGTCGAGAATAACACTCTTTTTGGACAACAAACAAAACGTTTTACAGGATTGGATGTTCAGCATAAGTTCAACAATAATTTTCAAATGGGTGGAACCTTCTTAAATTTAAATGAAAGACCACTTACACAAAAATCCTCTTTTCAAAATGAACCTATCAATAATACCATGTTTGGTATTAATGCAAATTATTCGACTGAAGTACCTTTCCTCACCCGCTTGGTAAATAAATTACCAAACATTGATACAGATGTGCCTTCCAATATTTCCTTACGCGGGGAATTTGCTTACCTAGTTCCGGGAGCACCAAAAGTATCTGATTTTGGAGGCAAAACCACTTCTTATGTTGATGATTTCGAAGCGGCACAAACCGCCATCGATATTTCAAGTCCGCTTACCTGGTTCCTTTCCAGCACACCTATTGGTCTGGGAGGCGAATTGGAAAACAATAACCTAGCGTACAATTATAATAGAGCCAAGCTGAACTGGTATACCATAGATCCTATATTTTATAGTTCTCAGCGACCCGATGGCGTGAATGAAGAAGATCTTTCCTCCCCATTTACCAGAAGGATTTTTAGAAATGAAATTTTTCCGGACCAAGATTTGGTACAAGGACAAACACAGGCATTATTCACCTTGGATCTGGCATACAATCCAAGTGAAAGGGGCCCATATAACTTTAACCCTGCAGCTGCCGGAGGAAATACTCTTCCGAACCCGGAAACTCGCTTTGCAGGTATTTCCAGACAACTAACCACTACCGACTTTGAGCGTTCGAATGTGGAGTATATACAGTTTTGGGTCATGGATCCGTTTATCTATGATGAGAATTCCAATAATCCCGGTGGGAAGTTGACCTTTAACCTAGGGAATATCTCTGAGGACGTACTGAAGGATGGTCGAAAACAATATGAGAACGGATTGCCTGAAGATGGCTCCGATTTGAATACACTTTCTACGGAATGGGGAAAAGTTCCAAGTAATCAATCATTGATCTATACTTTTAATAGCACCGGGGCCGGACGTATTAATCAGGATGTTGGTTTGGACGGATTAAATGATGGAGCGGAGGCAGCGAAATTCCCAAATTTTGCAAATCAGCCGGATCCTGCTCGTGATAACTACCAATATTTCCTTCAGGCGGAAGGTAATATACTACAACGCTACAATCAGTTCAATGGTACAGATGGTAACTCGCCGGAAACATTGAGCAATACGAATCGAGGTTCTACGGCACAGCCGGATGTGGAGGATATTAACCGAGATAATACCATGAACACCGTAGATAGCTATTTCGAATATGAAATAGATATGATTCCCGGAATGAATCTGGACTCTCCTTATGTAACCGATATAAAAGAGATCACCGTAACCACTCAAACCAATGAAGATATTCCGGTTAGGTGGATTCAATTCCGAATTCCACTGAGTGATTATACCGAAGCGGTGAATGGAATTTCCGATTTTAGATCGATACGATTCATGCGGATGTTTCTTTCAAATTTTCAAAGAGAAACAGTTCTTCGATTTGGTACAATGGAGCTATTCCGAGGAGATTATCGTCGATATACTGAGTCACTGGATGCAGACGGAAGTAGTAATGATATGGACAACACTACCTTCGAAAATGAAGCAGTGGGTATCATTCAAAACAGCAATTACGTAATTCCTCCCGGTGTGTATCGGGAAGAACTGAATAATAACAACAATATTATTCGTCAAGATGAACAATCCCTCGCACTTAGAGTTTGCGAATTAGAACCAGATGATGCAAGAGCAGTATATAAAAATTTCAATGTGGATATGCGTCAGTATAAAAACTTGGAAATGTTCATCCATGCGGAAGCGTTACCTCCACCTGCCAGTTTACTCGCCGATGGTGATATGGCCGCATTTATTCGATTGGGGAACGATTTAAATACAAGTTTTTACGAAATCGAGATACCATTAAATGTTTCTCCAAACCTGGAAAACCCTTCCGATTCAGATGCCGATATTGTTTGGCCTCTCGAGAATCGTTTGAACCTTCCTCTGCGATTGTTACAGGAAATAAAATCACGAGTACTGGGAGACCCCAATACGGACATTACCGAAGTCACTTATTTTGATCAATCGGAATTGGATCCGGGATCTTTAGGCTCAGAAAATGAATTAAGGATCGGAATCAAAGGAAATCCAAGTTTTGGTAATGTTCGGATTATCATGATTGGTCTTAGAAACAAAACGAACACGAATATCTGTGGAGAGGCCTGGTTCAATGAACTTCGAATGAGTGAATTGGAAAATAAAGGCGGATGGGCTGCTGTAGGGAATATGGATGCCAATGTCGCTGATTTCGCTAATATGAGCGCAACAGGAAGAGTGTCTACCATTGGCTTTGGATCCATAGAGCAAGGTCCAAATCAAAGAAGTCTCGAAGATACCAAGCAATACGATGTGGTAACTAATTTTAACCTGGGGCAATTATTACCCAGAACCTGGGGGATTCAGCTTCCATTCAATTATGGTATTGGAGAAGAATTGATTACGCCCAAATACGATCCAGAATATGACGACATTGTACTTCAAGATCGATTAGATAATACTTCCGACGCGGAGATGAAGGATGCCATTGAAGAACAGTCCGTAAATTATACAAAACGACAAAGCGTAAACTTTATCGGGGTAAGAAAGAATAAAACGGGAGAGAGTAAGCCGATGCCTTATGATATTGAAAACTTTACCTTCTCTTATTCATATAATCAAGAGGATCATCACGATTTTGAAATAGAAGATGCTTTGGATCAAAATGTTCGCCTAGGCGGAACTTATGATTATACCTTTACTCAAAAACCGATAGAACCTTTCAAGAAGAATGACTCCTTGTTTATGGGGAAATACTGGCAATTCCTGAAGGACTTGAACTTTAATGTCTTGCCAACCAATATTTCGGTAAGCTCCAATATTACGAGACAATACAATGAGCAAAAGTTTAGAGAGCTCAACTTACTTCCCGGACAGATTGGACTGCCTACCTTATATCAACGTAATTTCTTGTTTGACTGGCAGTATACCATTAATTATAACTTGACCCAATCATTGCGATTTAATTTTAATGCGGCGAATAACCGAATCGTCAATAATTATATCAATGATGGATTAGTCGATAATTCGATCGGGGTGTGGGATGGATTTTTTGCGGTGGGTGATCCGAATCAACATTTCCAGTCCTTACAGCTCAATTATGATCTGCCTACAGCAAAGGTGCCTTTCTTAAAATGGATACGAGCTACTTATTCTTATCAAGGTGATTATCAATGGCAGGATGGCAGTGATTTGTTTAGCAGTATAGAAGTGCCGAATGACAATGGGGAGTCTACCTTCTATAATTTGGGTAATTCTATTCAAAATGCCAGTACACACCGTATCAATTCTTCGCTCGATATGAACAGTTTCTATCGATACATTGGTCTTACCAAGATCAAGGGAAATCGTAAAGGCGGGAATCAGGAACAAGATGATTCCGGAAAAGGAGATTCATTTCTTGGGGGAGGTGAAAAAGGAGGTGATGAAAAGAATAGTAGTGCTGATCAAAAACGTCAACAAATTTTAAACCAAGGAAATGGTCGAGGTGGAGATACCGGTGGAACAGGATCGCTTAGTGGCGGTCAAAAGGCTGCGAACACCTTAATTGGAATACTTACTTCGATCAAAAAGGTTCAATTGAACTATCAAGAGAATAACGGTATATTTTTACCGGGATATATTCCATCCATAGGCTTCGCTGGAACACTTAAACCCACCACGGGATTTGTTTTTGGAAGTCAAGCGGAGGTGCGAGATCTGGCAGCTCGTAAGGGCTGGTTAACACTTTATCCCGAATTTAACGAGCAATATACGGAAGTAGAAAGCCGACAATTGGATGCTCAGGTAAATGTGGAATTGTTGTCGGACCTTAAAATTGATTTCAATGGAAACCGTATTTATTCTGAAAACTACGCGGAGAATTACATCATCGAGGATGGATTATATCGTTCACTTACGCCAAATACTTTTGGAAATTTCAATATTTCTACACTCCTTATCAAAACAGCATTCAGCCAAAGCGACGAAATTAGTTCTGCCCCTTTTGATGATTTCAGAAACAATCGAATCACTATAGCAAATAGATTGGCCGAGAGTTTTTACGGATCAACTACCTTCCCACGGGATGAAGAAGGTTATCCGATAGGATTTGGCAAAACAAGTCAGCAGGTACTTTTACCCGCCTTCATTTCAGCCTATAGAGGTAGTGATGCTTCCAAAGAAAGTACTGGAATCTTCAGAGATGTTCCACTTCCCAATTGGGATCTGAAATATACGGGTCTTATGCGATTAGCCTGGTTTAAGAAACGTTTCAAGCGGTTCTCTATACAACATGGATACCGGGCAGGCTATACCGTAAATCAATTCCAAACGAATTTGGACTATGATAAAAATGATCCATCAGCGGTCGACCAAGCAGGAAACTTTAAGAATCCATTGGTTTTAAATAATGTAAACCTAACGGAGCAATTTTCACCTTTGGTAAAAATAGATTTTGAGATGCAAAATTCTATTAAAATATTGGCTGAATTAAGAAAGGACCGAGCCTTATCACTTAGTTTTGCAAATAATTTAATGACAGAAATCAAAGGAGATGAATTGATATTAGGGTTGGGATATAGAGTTAAAGACTTGCGCATCGGAACGAACTTTGGAGGAAAGAAGCGGGTATTACAGAGTGATCTAAACTTTAAAATGGACTTTTCCGTGAGAGAGAATAAAACAATTATTCGCTATTTGGATATTGAAAATAATCAAACGACGGCAGGTCAAACAATTTATGGGTTACAGTTCTCTGCAGATTATGCCTTGAGCAAAAATCTAACGGCCTTATTCTATTATGACCATACCTTCTCTGAGTATGCAATATCTACGGCATTCCCACAAACCACGATTAGAAGCGGAATTACGCTACGTTATAATTTTGGAAATTAACCAACTTAAATAAGATTACTTTTATGAACGTTCCTTTAGATTTAAAATACACAAAAGACCATGAATGGGTGGCGATTGATGGTGATATAGCTACCGTTGGAATTACTCATTTCGCACAAGGCGAACTTGGCGATATAGTTTATGTGGAGGTGGAAACTGTGGATGAAACCTTAGGCCAAGAAGAAATTTTTGGTACGGTAGAAGCTGTGAAAACGGTTTCTGATCTATTTTTGCCATTATCTGGCGAAATTGTTGAATTCAATAGTCACCTTGAAACACAACCGGAAAAAGTCAATTCTGATCCTTACGGAGAGGGGTGGATGATTAAAATAAAGATTTCAAACCCCGACGAAATAGACGGACTGCTAGATGCTTCAGCCTATAAAGAACTTATTGGAGGGTAGTCTCATTAAATATATTGCAGCTGCCTTACAACTGGCTGTAACAGTAATAATGCTTATTCCCACCTCGGGAATTACCTATATTAACTTCTCACAATCAGATAAACTCCTTCATTCAGGAATTTATCTGATTTTGTTTGTGGTTTGGGCATTTGCACTGAAATTGGATAGAAAAGGCGGAATGTTTCTATGGCTCTTGGTAGGGTTACTAACTTTTTATGGTATAGTTATTGAGTTGATTCAGGAAAAATGGATTGCTACCAGGACTGCGGATGTTTGGGACGTTATGGCAAATTCAGCAGGAATTGTGATCGGAATTATCGTCTTTTATAAATTAAAACGACGATTCAGATTTAAAACATAAAATTACTTTTTAAAACAATACTTTTTTATCTATTTTAGCAACACTATAAATACTCTATTATGGAAGTCAAAAAAAACCCAAAAGCTGATTTGAATCGCTGGAGCTCGATCTACTTGCTATCCGGATTGGTTTTAATGCTTTTTTTCGCCTGGCAGGCAGTAGAATGGAAAACATATGATAATGACGATTTAGCTCGTCAAACTCTGGATGTTGGAGATGATTTATTAGAAGATGTGCCTATTACACAAACTATAACCCCCCCACCCCCTCCACCCCCTCCACCTCCGGCGCCGGATGTGATCGAAGTGGTAGAAGATGAAGACGAAGTGGAGGAAACGATCATAGAGTCTACGGAAACGAATCAAAACGAGGATATCGTAGAAATCGACGATATCGTTGAGGTGGAAGAAGAAGAAATTGCAGATGTTCCTTTCGCAGTAATCGAGAATGTGCCAATTTATCCCGGTTGTGAGAATGCCGGTAATAATGAGGCTAAAAAGAATTGTATGTCTGAGAAAGTACAGCAGTTCGTACAGAAAAAATTTGACACTGATCTTGCAAACGATTTAGGTTTAGAAGGAAGACAGCGTATATCCGTTCAGTTTAAAATAGATAAGAATGGAAATGTTACCGATGTGAGAGCTCGTGCTCCCCATCCACGATTGGAGCAGGAAGCCATCGAAGTGGTAAAGTCATTGCCTAAAATGACTCCGGGTAAACAGAGAGGAAAGCCGGTAGGAGTGTTATACGCCTTGCCAATTCTTTTCCAAGTAGAGAATTAATATTATAGTCTTGCTTAATATAGAATCGCCTCCCAAATGGGAGGCGATTTTTTTTTTGAAATGGAGTCTATTTATGAGTAGTATTGAACTAGACTTTACAACTTATCAAGGTGGTCTCTTAAGATTGTCATAGATTTTAAATGTAAGCTTATCGCTTTTTGTATTAAATCATGGAGTGGTTTAAATGATTCATTCTTGACATTATTTTCAATTTCAACCAACATTTCTTTTAATTCAATTATTCCCATAAATTCCACTTGGGGTTTAAGTGAATGAGCACAAATTGCTAGATTCGACCAATCTTTGTTTTGTAAGAATTCATTTATTTTCTCAAAAATGGTAGGTGTTTCCGTCAAATACATTACGATGTATCGTTTCATTTTGACCGAATCACCTTTCGTGAATTTTTCCAAAAATGTTAAGTCGACCATTTAAATATTAGCTTTAATTAAATCATATATTTCTTGAAAAGCGTCAGGACCCTTAATGACATAATGAATAGCTCCAAACATAATGGTTTGACCTGCCGTGCTATAACTTTCTTGACTGGAAAGCATGATCACAGGTAACGCCTTATTTTTCTTTTTCATTTCTCTTAAAATGTCCAATCCGTTAGCGGCATCTTTCTCTCGGGAGTTTAAGTAATAGTCTAGTACAACAATATCCGGGTTTGCCTCAAGCATAGCAAGGCAGTCTTCTCCGGTTGGAAAACATGAAATCTCTAAATTAGCTTCTTGGCCGGATAAGAAGTCGGAAAGCATTTCCGACAACAATGGTTCATCGTCGACAATAAATATTTTTGTTTGTTTTTGAGTCATGGTCTTATTTTTTTAAAAGAAATAGTTTTTGAATCAGGTTTTTAGTATCAAATGGTTTGCCGATAAAATCATTCATCCCTGCTTCATAACACAGAGCGATTTCTTCTTTGAGCACATTGGCGGTCATGGCAATTATGGGAATGTTAGATTTTTCACTTTGCATATCTCGGATGGCTTTTGTCGCCTCATATCCATTCATAGTGGGCATCTGAACATCCATCAAGATAAGATCGAAATTTCCATCGATAATCTTTTGAACCGCAATGGCTCCATTTTCAGCGACTTCAACGATAACATCGGGAATACTGTCTTCCAACTCTTCCTGCGCCACAATGGCATTGAAGGTATTATCTTCCACGAGTAAAATCTTTGTTCCTCGAAGATACTCGGACCTATTTTTTTCTTCCTCCGGATTGTTTGGAGTTATTTGGGTGTTTATATCCTCAGCAAGGAGGTAGGGCAATTCAAAATGAAATTGACTACCCAACCCTTTGTTACTCTCAACCCAGATACGCCCGTATTGAAGTTCGACGAGTTTTTTGGAAATGCTCAAACCCAAGCCGGTGCCCCCAAATTTTCTACTGGTATCGGCATAGGCCTGCTCAAAGGATTCAAATATTTTATGAAATCGTTCCGGGTCTATTCCGATTCCGGTATCCGTGACCATAAAGTGAAGTCGGATAGATTGAGCATCAGAAGGTTTTTTGATGGATACGTTGATAATGACGGACCCTTTTTCGGTAAATTTTATGGCATTGCTGATTAAATTGACTAAAATTTGTCGCAGGCGAGAAGGATCCCCTATAACAATAGGGATTGAACCCGGGATTTCTGTTTGCAGTTTAAGGCCTTTTTCTTCGGCCTTAAATTTCATGATAGTTTCTACATTTTTGATTACCTGATCAATGGAAAATGGAATTTGTTCTAATTCGATTTTACCCGATTCAATTTTAGAAATATCAAGAATGTCGTTAATAATGACAAGGAGCGAATCGGATGATTCTTTGATACCGTTCAGATACTCCAAATGTTCCTTCTTAGGTTGTCTTCGAAGTAATATATCCGTCATTCCTTTAATCGCATTCATTGGTGTGCGGATCTCATGGCTCATATTGGCCAAGAATTGATGCTTGGCACGTTCTGAAGATTTTGCGTTTTCCTTTTCGGCTTCGATCAGTAGATTTTTTTCCTCCAGCATCTTTTGAGTTTTTCGGGAGTAACGTAATTTGGCGAATAAGGCAAGGGCAAAAAATGCCGCCACCAATCCAAGTCCCAGCAGAATGTTTCTGGAAGTTTTTCCTTTGTGAATTTTTTCCTGAAATTCAAGTTCCCTCAGGAGATTTTGCTTTACGGTTTGTAAGCTATCAGCGTATCGTTCTTGTTGAAAGTTGTTTTCAAGTTCCAAGCGAGTCGTCTCCTGGTTATTTCGTAGGATTGCCATCGTATCCTTTACTTTTACCAGATTTTTATAGGCCTCAAAAGCCTTGTGAAAATCTCCCAATTTTTCGTAGGATTGGAATAAGACTTCATAATTATTCTTGCTATCCGTGAAAGTGATGTGCGGAAAATTCTTATGTGCCAATCCTTTCTGGGCAGCCTTGATGGCTTCCCTGTAGTTTTTTAAGCCGTAATGCGCGACGGCTACTTGATGATAAAAATGACTATAATTCATTTTCGGACCGTCTTCCGCATCATAGAATGGTTGTATTTCTTTTAATAGTCGAAGGGCCTCTTGATAGCGTTTTTCACTAGAATAAATACCTGCCTCAATATTTTTAGCATAGTAAAGACATGAAACACACGCCCGGTCATCATTAATAGGTTTCATCACGGCAATAGCAGAGTCGATATAACGCAAAGCCTCAACAGGATGATTTTGCTGCATTCTCAAATCGGCCAAACTGACATAATTGGATCCTAATCCCAAGGTATCCTCTAATTTTTTCGACCCTTGAAGACTTTTAAGAAAATAAGTTTCTGCCTCTTTATAATTTTCTATACTAGAGTGTATATTACCAATCATGTAAATCGCATAATTAGAATTTCTTAAAGGATCATCGGATTCGGAAGAGAGTTGTAAGAATTTTCTAATCATAGTGAGCGCTTCCGGATATTGTTCATTATTATAATAATAATATCCCAACACATTATATAGTTCCTGTCGATCTTCATTGCTGGTTAATTTACTTTCTAGTGAATTCAAATAGTTGACCAAGTCTAATCGATCTTTCCAAACATTGTTCAGTGGACAATTCTGAAAGAGAAAAATTCTACACAAATGAATTATGCTTGAATAGTCATTGTATTGTGTTGCTTTGAAGTAGGCGGAGAAGGCTAAATCACAGGAGTCTTTCGTGTCAAAATTGGCCATGGCCATGAAAGTCATTAATCGCGATGCATAGATGTCTAAGTTTTCCTTTTCTGCCAAGTTTAAAGCATTTTCGATAGCCCCTTGAATTAAAGCTATTTTATTCATATCCGGAGGGATACTTGTATCGATATTGGTGAGTTCGGAAAAGGCTTCGAGTCTTTCCTTAGCTGTATTTGTGGTATCAGACCAGATCTTGAAATTGGCTTCGTCCGCTTTCGATTGGCTGTAAAGATTACAGTGAATGAACCCCACAATTAGTGTGACTACTGCATAGTTAATCGGCAAATCGATCGAGGCTATTTTGATGCTTTTAAATAGAGTCATTATTTTTTGTATTCAAAAGTTGGTGTATGCATTTTAGTAAAACCTAATCCCAACCGCGGGTTCACAACGAATATAACATGCTGTAGGATGATTTGGTTCGTGGGAGTTATCGTATGGTAATTGTAATTATCAAACGGACATATCACAGATTTTGATTAATTGATTAAATTACTGGTCATTAAATGAGACTTTGAATAAGTTTATCCTTAAACCATGAAGATTCGATCGATAATCATAGACGACAATAAATTCATCCGCAGCTTACTTTTCGATCTGCTTCAGGAGCATCATTCGGAAATTGAAATGGTTGCGATGGCCGGCAGTGGCGAAGAGGGAATTGAAATGATTCTTCAATGGAAACCGGAATTGGTATTTCTCGATATTGAGATGCCCGACATGACAGGTTTTGAAATGCTGGGTCGGTTGGAATCCATTTCATTCAGAACCATATTCACCACTTCTTATAGTCAATATGCCATTAAGGCGTTTCGTTTTAACGCACTGGACTATCTTTTAAAGCCAGTAAAGGCTGAAGAATTGGCGCAAGCGATCAAGAGGTTCAAAGTGCATCCTAAACAAGAGGATCAGGCGCATATAACCTACGCGTTGCAAAATTTTAAAACCGAAAATAACGAAGATCAGAAATTGATTTTATATACCCAAAAAGGAAGACTTCGATTGGCCTTAAAACAAATTGTTAAAATTGAAGGAGATAGAAATTACAGCTATATCCATCTATCTGATAGCACCAAGGAACTTTCTTCTAAAACATTGGGGTATTTTGATGAAATCCTAAGCGACAAAGGTTTTTTTCGATGTCATCGTTCCTTTTTGGTGAACAAATATCATGTCGATTCATTGAACGAGAAACATGAATTCCTTCTAAAGAATTCCGAAGTTGTTCCTGTTTCCCGGAGAAAAAAGGTGGCAGCCATTCGCTGGTTTGACAATCAGGAAACCTAAATTTGAACTCCCGTTAGAGGCGAGGCAGCCCTAAAGACCATTTGTTGTTAGTTGTGATGAAACACAAACTCAATTTACTTCGGAAGTTTAGGCATTTTAAAAAATCCGTATCTTTCCAAAGAAATCAAAAATGCCCTCAAATCATGAAGCAAAATGCGTCCCTTATTTTGTACTTCCTATTCATTTTCTCTTTCTCCTTCTCCTTTGGCCAAAACGGACAGGATGAACTCCATATTTACCCAACTTTTCCGAATTGTGAAGAGGTCACAGCGGATTCCTTGGAATCATGTTTTAACACTACAGTTTTAGATCTGGTGTATGCGAATTTTCAGCTACCCGAAATAGTAGTTTCAGAAAATTATACCGGAGAGGTAAAGGTGTTGTTTGAAGTGAATAAGGAAGGGAAATTTGAGGTTATTTATGTGGATACAGCTTATAACGAGATCCGCGATGAGGTGCAACGAACTTTTGATGATTTCCCCAATATCAAGGCGGCAAATTACAACGGGAAACCCACCTATATGCAATTTACCATAAGCTTTATGGTGCCTTTAGGGGCGCCTCCTTCATTTGGAACCCAGGCAAAAAATGAAATAGAAAAGGTCAATACAGTTGTCAATGAATACGACAACGTACAAGAACTTTCTTATACGAATAAAGAATATACGAGTCAAATTAATATACCGCTTTCCCATCATAATTATAGTTTGTTCGATCCTTATTTAAACCAGGTTGGGACCAATAATCATACGGCTCAAAAACCTTATATATACGAGGAGGTGAATACCTATTATGATTTTGAATCAAAAAATCAAACGCTTTTAAAAAACAAATCTTCTTGGTTTGGAAGAAAACTATGGAACGAACATATGGTGGCTTTTCAGGGTGAAGATTACTGGTTTACCTTCGATCCTGGTCTGGATCTACAGGTGGGAAAGGATACAGATGCTGATATAAACACCTATAATAATACTCGACTGGTATATGCGCAAGGAGGGATTGGAAAACAATTAAATTTCTTTGCTACCATTCATGAAAGTCAGGGACGTTTTGCAGATTATTTTAATCGTTATGCAGAATCTATTAAGCCGGATGGCGGAAATCCGGCCATTATACCGGGAATGGGTATTGCCAAGAAGTTTCGCGAAGACTCTTATGATTATCCCTTGGCCACCGGGTATGTTTCATACAAGCCTTCGAAATATTTTAATTTTCAATTGGGTCACGGGAAGAACTTTATCGGAGATGGATACCGTTCCCTTTTGTTCAGCGACAATGCTAGTCCGTATCCCTACTTTAAATTGAACACCACGGTTTGGAAAATTAAGTATACCAATACCTGGATGTCGCTGCGTGATGTACGACCGGAGGTTACCGAAGATGGCTCTTTTCGAACCAAATATATGGCCAACCACTACTTGAGCTACAATATAACCAAGCGGTTAAATATTGGGTTGTTCGAGTCAGTTATTTGGGAGAATGATAACAATCGCGGATTTGATTTCAATTACCTGAATCCTGTGATCTTTTATCGGGCTATTGAATTTTCAACCGGGTCAAGAGGAGGTAACGCTTTGATCGGGATCACGTCGAAATATAAAATAAACAACCGTGTCAATCTTTATGGGCAATTGATCATCGATGAATTTTCATCCGGCGATATTTTTGGAGGAAAGGGAAGTTATAAAAACAAAGTCGGTTATCAGTTAGGAGGAAAGTACTATGACGCTTTCGGTCTCAAGAACTTTTATCTGCAGGCGGAATACAACCGTGTTAGACCCTACACCTACTCTCACAATACCGTAACCTTGAATTATGGTCACAATAACCAATCCATGGCCCATACCTTGGGAGCAAATTTTTCTGAATTTATTGCTATTGCAAGATACCAGAAAGGGAGAATATTTGGGGATGTGAAAGTAATTCTCGCCAAGAGAGGCTTCGAATTTAATACTGAAGAAGATAACTTTTTCTATGGAGGGAATATCTATGGAACTGAAGATAATCGTATTTCAGATGACGGGAATGAACTGGCTCAGGGGAATACAACCGATTTCTTTCATTCGGAACTACAGCTGGGATATTTAATTAATCCGGCAACCAATCTTAAAGTATATGCCAGTATAATTTACAGAGATTTTCAACCGGATCTAAATACCGAAAGTGTATTTGAGAACCAAACAGTCTGGGTAAATTTTGGAATAAGGACCGACCTGTTTAATTGGTATAACGATTTCTAATTTTTCTTCTTTTTAAGCGTAGGATACTTTCGAACGGCATCCTGATATAACATAGTGATAAACTTATCCTTTGAAATAAAATAATTACCGAAACCTTTACCTTCAAATTCTTGTGTGAGATCGGTCATGCTTAAGACTTGCTCGAGCGATTTACCGTCTACTCGATAATAAGCAACTCTCGACGTTAAAAATGTCAGCATGGATTGTAAGTAAATCACATCAGCCAGGCTGGCAATTTCTCCGTGACCCGGAATGATCTTAGTCTCTTCATTCGCTATCATTTGAATTCTGGATAGCGCTGCCATATAACCATCTACCGATCCTCCATTGTCAGTGTCAATAAATGGATATCTCCCATTTACAAAAGTATCTCCCGTATGTAAGACATTCGATTCCGTAAAATAGATCATGGAATCTCCATCTGTATGTGCATTTTGAACATGAAAAACAAGGATCTGCTCATCATTGTAATAAAAAGTGATTTCCTGGTCGAAGGTCACCATTGGGAAGATGTTTTCTGTAGGTGTGAAATCCATACCCGTTTCTTTAACAGATTGTTTTGCATGTTCTGCTATTTTTTCTTCGGGAGCTCCTTGATTCTTTAATTTTTCTGCTTCATTTTCAAAATATTTATTGATAGAGTCCTGGTGTATTTTCATCAATTCCTGAAGCAATCTCTTTCGTACATTTTCGTGTGCAAAAATAACCACACCGGCTTCATTCATGTTCTTATTGCCACCGGTATGATCCCCATGATGATGTGTATTTACTAAAAATTGCACGGGTTTTCGCGTTAAATTACTCACTGTGGTAAGAATCTCCGAGGTGGCCTCAGAGAATTGATCGTCAATCAAAAAAGCGCCGTCTTTCCCAATACATAGCCCAATATTTCCTCCTTTTCCTTTCAGCATATAAATACTGTCCTTCACTTTTTCAACTGTAATATTGAAGTCGTTATTTTTGGTCTCATTGGTAGGTCTACCACCATTATTTTTGTCATCTTGAGCGTGAACTTGTGCAGGATATGTGAATACAAATAGAATTCCGAGGATTATGAACTTTTTCATACGAAAATTGGTTTAAGGGCGTGAAGTTAGTAAAAGTACCATTACTTGCCAATATTATCATTCATATGTTGTGAAAAAAGACAGGGGTAATGTATCTTTGCTTCCAATTTTAAAAGCATCCTTTGTCCCGCAGCGTTACTCCGACAGTTTCAAAAAATCAGCTAGGTATTTTTACGGAAATTACCAAGTTCAGACTTTCTGTTAGCGTGGTGTTCTCTTCTATTGCCGGTTACTTGCTGGGGGTGGATGTAATTGATCTTAAAACCCTGCTACTTTTAGCCATTGGCGGCTACTGTATGGTGGGGGCGTCCAACGTTTTCAATCAGATCATTGAACGAGATTTGGATGCGCTGATGACCAGAACCAAAAATAGGCCAATTCCTTCAGGGAAAATGGGGGTGAGATCTGCTTTTGTCTTGGGTTCGATTCTTACTCTATTCGGGATAACCATTCTATACTTGATCAATCCGCAAACGGCAATGTTTGGAGCGATATCAATATTTATGTATGTAAGCCTTTATACGCCTCTAAAAACGAAAACTCCTTTGTCTGTTTTTGTAGGAGCGTTCCCGGGAGCCATACCTTTTATGTTGGGATGGGTGGCTGCTACCAATGATTTTGGTATTGAACCGGGAACCTTGTTTATGATTCAATTTTTTTGGCAGTTCCCTCACTTTTGGGCGATAGGATGGTTCTTATTTGACGATTATAAAAAAGGAGGTTTTTTCATGTTGCCAACCGGAAAAAGGGATAAAGGAACTGCAATACAAATTGTTCTGTATGCAATTTGGACGGTATTGGCTTCCCTTATACCTGCTTTTCATGTAACCGGAACTTTAAAGTTGAGTTTGGTGGCTTCTTTCGTTTTATTGGGTGTAGGAATTTGGTTTGTTTATTATGCGGTGCGATTGTATCGATTGAAAACGGAAAAGGCAGCAAGACAACTGATGTTGGTAAGTGTAAGTTATATTACCTTGCTGCAAATTATTTACGTCGTAGATAAATTTATAAGCTAATGGATTATACGGAAGGAACAGAGGAATTAAAATTGCGAAGAGCAAAAAAAATGATGCTTTGGTTTGGCATTGTGAGCTTAGGGATGAGTTTTGCAGGACTTACCAGTGCGTATGTAGTGAGTAAAGAAAGGGGTGACTGGTTGGAGAATCTACAGATACCTCATGCTTTTTTATATAGTCTTGTGGTAATAGTTGTTAGCAGTGTTACCATGGAAATGGCAAAGCGGGCAGTGCAAAAGGAAAAACAATCAAAAGGGTTGTTACTTTTGATCAGTACGTTCGTCCTCGGAATAACTTTTGTCGTTCTGCAATATGTTGGTTTTGCTGAAATTTATAATGATTTTGGATACGCGTTTACGGGTGCGACCAGTAATATTTCGTATTCCTTCATATTTTTGATCGTCGTAGTGCATATAAGCCACGTAATTGCGGCGCTTATTTCACTTCTTGTGGTAATTTATAATCATTTTAAACAGCAATACAAAAACGGAAAATCCCTTGGAATAGAACTGGCAGCTACTTTCTGGCACTTTGTGGATATCTTATGGATTTACCTCTTTTTATTTTTCTATTTCGTTAGATAAAAAATATACTTATTTTTGCTCACTTAATAAACCAATTTCTCAGTATGGAAGCTACTGTTGCTAAAACAGGTACCGAAGGAAAAAAATGGGGCGGAGGCTCCCGACCACTTAATGCCAGTTATGGTAAATTAATGATGTGGTTTTTCATTGTTTCGGATGCCTTAACTTTTTCAGGCTTTATTGCCTCTTATGGTTTTTCTCGATTTAAATTTATCGATGCATGGCCAATAGCTGATCAGGTATTTACACACGTGCCTTTCTTGCACGGCGTACCTGCACCGATGTACTATGTGGCTTTTATGACGCTAGTGCTTATTTTTTCGTCGGTGACTATGGTACTTGCTGTGGATGCGGGACATAAAATGAAACAATCTAAAGTAGCCTGGTATATGTTCTTTACCATTATTGGTGGTGCCATATTTGTGGGATCTCAAGCATGGGAATGGGCAACCTTTATCAAAGGAGATTTTGGAGCCATTGAGACAAAAGGGGGTAAGATCCTTCAATTTTTAAATAAGGATGGTGAACGTGTAGCGATCGCTGATTTCACAAAACATATACCCTCGGAGCGCACCTTACACGAAAAAAAGAATGGAATTTGGTATGCCGAGGAACCGGTTACTCCTACTACGTTTACCTATGAAGAAGTCAAGACTTCCTTCTTGGCAGACGAAAATCTTTTAATTAGGACCCAATATTTAGATGAACATGGGCATCCAACGGTGTTGTCTCGAGAAGAATCGGTAGCAAAATTAGTAAACGACGGAAAACTTGTTGTGGAGGGAGCTAATTTGATCCGCAATGAATATGGACATCCCCTGTTTGCCAATTTCTTTTTCTTTATTACAGGATTCCATGGATTTCACGTTTTTTCCGGTGTAATTATCAATATTATCATTTTCTTTAATGTAATCCTGGGAACCTACGAAAGAAGAAAAAGCTACGAAATGGTCGAAAAAGTTGGACTTTATTGGCACTTTGTAGATTTGGTATGGGTATTTGTATTCACCTTCTTTTATCTTGTTTAACTACGAAAAATAAACCATGGCACACGAACATAAATTAGAGATATTCAGAGGTCTTGTAAAATTTAAATCCAACATTAGCAAAATATGGGGAGTATTTGCATTTCTATGTGCGGTTACAGCTGTAGAAGTTGTTTTGGGTATTATTAAGCCTGAATCACTTACAGGAAGCCGAATTTTGGCAATGAAAACACTCAATTGGATCTTTATTATTCTCACTTTGGTAAAGGCATATTATATTACTTGGGATTTCATGCACATGAGAGATGAACTGAAATCGCTTAGAAGAGCTGTGGTATGGACGGCAGTTTTCCTTATCTGCTACTTGATCCTGATCTTACTGTTAGAAGGGGGTTATATTTTTGACGTGTATAAGGATAATTATATAAAGTTCAATTTTTAATCAGTTGAGCCCAAAAAACCCTGTTGTCTAAACGGGGTTTTTTTATGCCTGAAAATTAACTTTTCTATGTTGTCCATCCCTTTTTTCAATTGTATTTTTGCGTAAAATTCCATCTTTGAAAACAAAAAAATATATCGTTCTTGGCATACTGTTCATTCTTCCTATAACGGTTTATATATTCTTTGCGACCGGAGTTAATAATTTTGTCAAATTACCCGTACTTACTGAAGGCGTGGATGACGTTTCATTATTTCAAACTTTTGAGGGAAACCCACTTACTTTTAAAGACCATATTACAGTACTGGGATTTTTCGGCAGTGATGTAGCATCCAAAAAGGCGAATGCCTTTAACTTGGCTCATAAGATCTACAAAAAGAACAGTCAATTTGAAGATTTTCAATTTGTTATTCTGGTAACAGAGGATCAATTGGAAGCTGTGTCTGAACTAAAAGAAGAATTAAATCAGATCGCAGATCCGTCCAACTATAAGTTTGCCCATGGTTCTGTGGAAAACATCCATGCTGTTTTTGAATCATTAAAAACAGACGGCTCCTTAAATAGCGCTGCAGCGACGAATTTAATCTATATTATCGATAAGGAAGGAAACCTCCGAGGAAGAAAGGATGATAAAGAGGTGGGAGTGCTTTATGGATTTGATGCCAGCAACTATGCGGAGGTGAACAATAAAATGAGCGATGATGTTAAAATAATTTTGGCGGAATACCGACTCGCACTGAAAAAATATAAATCTAAGAGAGAAATTTAGCAGGATGAAAAAACAGAATTACTCTTACATTGGAATTTCATTCGTGGTCCTGGTTTTTGGAATTTTGTTTATCCCCAAAATTTTAAACCGAATCAATAATGAAGAAATTGTAGATAAGGATCGACACCATCTTGAACGAAAGGGAAGTTCAGATCAAATTGAATTAGTGACGATAGGGAAGGTCCCTGAATTTCAATTTATAAATCAGACAAAGGATACAATCAACAATAAAACTTACCTGGGAAAAGTATATGTGGCTGAATTTTTCTTTACAACTTGTCCCTCCATATGCCCGATCATGAATCAGAATATGCTAAAGGTCCAAGAAGCCTTTCCGGGGAATGCTCAAGTTGGAATAGCCTCTTTCACCATCAACCCGGAGTACGACACCCCTGATGTCCTTAAGGAATACGCTGAAACGTATGGTATGACTCAACCAAACTGGCACCTGTTAACCGGAGATCGAGCGGAGATTTACAAGTTGGCAAATAGTGGTTTTAATTTGTACGTTGGAGCGGCGCCCGATGTAGAAGGTGGTTTTGAACATTCCGGTTTTTTCGCATTGATAGATGCAGAAGGGTATATTCGGTCCCGAAAAGATGAAAACGGAAACCCTATTATTTATTACGATGGCCTGGAAGCTGAGAATATGATTCTATTGATACAAGATATCAATACCTTATTAAATGAAAAATGACAACAAAATCATCTGTCGAGAAAAGATATAGAATTTTGACATGGGTACTCTCTATTGCCGTACCGGTTGTAGTAGCCATTCTATTTGGCGTGCGATTACCCAATGTGGAACCTTTGAGTTTTTTACCTCCTATCTATGCCACCATCAATGGAGTTACGGCATTAGTATTGCTCTTGGCTCTTTACCAGATCCGAAAAGGGAATCGATTTCTTCATGAGGTGTTTATGAAATCGGCAATTGTACTCTCGCTGATTTTTTTAGTGATGTATGTTGCCTATCATATGACCTCTGATCCAACAACGTATGGTGGGACGGGTATACTGAAATACCTCTATTACTTTATCCTTATCACACATATACTGTTATCCGTCACAGTGATCCCTTTTGTACTAGTTACTTATGTGAGAGCTATTTTGGGGAAATTTCCGCAGCACAAAAGAATAGCAAAGATCACTTTTCCTATTTGGCTATATGTGGCGATTACCGGGGTAATTGTCTATATCATGATCGCTCCTTATTATGTATAATTAAATGAAACGAGACCTTTTAATTTTCGGAATGCTACTTTTCCTTTGTCTACCGGTAGAGGCCCAATGCGCGATGTGCCGTGCGGTCTTGGAATCTGAAGAAGGGGGTGCTGCCGCCAAAGGAATTAATAATGGGATTATTTATTTGATGCTATTTCCTTATTTATTAATAGGAGGTGTGGGCTACTTTATCTATCGTATGAGAAAAAAAAGTAAAGGAGAGCGACATCCAATTAATTAAAATGATATTGTAACATTTTTAGTTCAGTATAGTCTTATAATAGATTTAATACTAACCAAAATCTACAAGTCTTAACACGAATTTCACACTATTCGTGGTCAAAGGGCTTTACTTTGTATCTCATTTAATTACTATGATAGAAATCAAAGATTTACATAAATCCTATCAAATGGGTCATAATTCTCTTCATGTGCTGAAGGGAATAAATTTTGAGGCCAAAGAAGGTGAAATGGTTGCCATAATGGGATCATCGGGTTCGGGTAAATCTACATTTCTCAACATCATCGGAATGCTGGATGAAGCAGATGAAGGAACATATCATTTGGACGGCAAACATATTAAGAATTTGAATGAAAAAATTGCTGCCAAATATAGAAACCAATTCTTAGGATTCATCTTTCAATCTTTTAACCTTATTTCTTACAAGACTGCTTTGGACAACGTATCCATGCCGCTATATTATCAAGGGATAAAACGTAGCGTTCGCGCCGATAAGGCCATGCATTACCTTGAAAAGGTAGGATTGGCTGATTGGGCTCATCATTTACCAAATGAGCTTTCCGGGGGTCAAAAACAGCGGGTTGCCATTGCCCGTGCCTTGGCAAGTGAGCCAAAGGTCTTGCTGGCTGATGAGCCTACAGGGGCGTTAGATTCTACGACCTCATTCGAGGTGATGGAATTGATTCAAAACATCAATGATGAAGGGAAAACGATACTGTGCGTCACTCACGAAGATGATATTGCCCATATGTGTAAACGTATTGTCCATCTGAAGGACGGACTCATTATCAATGATAATCCGGTAGATCAAGTGATAGCCAAAAACAGAGAGTATGTTTAGTTTAGAACGTTGGCAAGAAATATTTGAAACACTGCATAAAAATAAGTTAAGAACTTTTCTTACCGGATTGTCTGTTGCGTCCGGTATTTTCATTTTGGTTATTTTGTTAGGGTTTAGCAGTGGCATTCAAAAAGGCGTAAAATCTCAGTTTGAAGAGGATGCGACCAATAAAATATCAATTTGGACAGGTACGACGACCAAAGGATATAAAGGATTAAATCCCGGAAGGTATATTCAGCTTAAAAATAGCGATCACGAAGAAATAAGCAGAAAATATAATGAGGATCTAGAATATCGAACTTCTATTTATTCCGTTTGGGGTGGAATATTTACCTATAAAAATCAATCGGGAAATTATAGGATAGAAGGGTCTTCGCCGGATCAACAATTCATTGAAAACGAATCTATGGTAGCGGGTCGATTTATCAACCTAAGTGATCTAAGTTCTTCCGAGAAGGTGGCGGTGATCGGTAATCAGGTAAAACTGGACATCTTTAAGGAAGAAGATCCCATTGGAAAAAATGTAGAGATCATGGGAATTAATTTTGTCGTCATTGGGGTTTATACAGATCCGGGTGGTACAAGAGAGGAAACCAGGGTCTTTATTCCGATCACCACAGCACAAAAGGCATTTAATGGAGGTGAAAACGTACGTTCGCTTTCCTATACGGTAAAAATGAGTGATGACTTTGACGAAGCGGTTGCCCTGTCGGCATCGTTATCAGAGAATATGGAAAATGATATTCGGACAAAACATCTAATAGCACCGGACGACAGAAGTGCGGTTAGAGCATGGGATACCCTCGAAGAAGCCAAAAAAATATATACACTTTTAGATACGATCCGAGCGGTATTTTGGTTTGTTGGCATTGGAACTATCATTGCCGGGATCGTTGGAGTGAGCAATATCATGCTCATAGTTGTAAAGGAAAGAACGAAGGAAATAGGAATAAGAAAGGCCTTGGGAGCTTTGCCCTCTTCGATTATAGGGATGATTCTTCAGGAAGCGATTTTTATTACATCAATTGCCGGATTTACAGGTCTTTTTTTGGGAGTTGGTTTATTAGAGCTGATAAGCCCAATGGTGAACAGCGATTTCATAAAATTCCCGCAAGTTGATTTTAACACAGCGATCACCACGGTTTTATTATTGATAGCAGCCGGTGCCTTGGCAGGATTCGTTCCTGCAAGAAGAGCCGCTAATATTAGGCCTATAGAAGCGTTAAGAGACGAATAGTATGTTTAATAGAGATCGATGGAGTGAAATATTAGAGGCCTTGAACGCCAATAGATTTAGAACCATACTAACCGCGTTTGGTGTGTTTTGGGGAATTTTTATTTTGGTGATCTTATTGGCACTTACGAAAGGACTTCAAAATGGGGTACAAGCCGATTTTGGAAATTTCGCGACCAACTCTATTTTTATGTGGTCTCAAAGGACTTCCATCCCTTATAAAGGATTTGCGAAGGGTCGCAATTTCAATTTTAAAATCGAAGATGTCCAGGTATTAAAGGAGAAATACCCTGAATTAAAATATGTTTCTCCCCGTAATCAATTAGGGGGCTATCGAGGTGCAAATAATGTGACTCGGAATGAAAAAACAGGTGCCTATACAGTATATGGTGATTATCCGGAATACATAAATCAAGAGCCCTTGGAAATTTTATCCGGAAGATACCTCAGCTATTCAGATATTAATGACAATCGAAAAGTAGCTGTTATAGGACGAGATGTGATCAAAGGATTGTATGATGCCGGTGAAGAACCGCTAGGCAGCTATATCAAAATAAACGGAATAAACTTTATGGTGATTGGAACCTTTAAAAAAAGTAACAGTCAGGGTGATCAGGAAGAAAATGCCAATACGATCTTTATTCCTTTTAGCACATTTTCGCGCGCATTTAATTATGGAGATATTGTTGGATGGATGGCTATAACGGCAGTGGATGAAGTGAATATCACACAAATTAAACCTGAAATCATGACTACCATGCGAGAACTTCGCAGCGTGCATCCTGACGACGAACGAGCTATTGGACATTGGGATTTATCTGAAGAATTTTCACGGATCATGGGATTATTTGCAATCCTAACCTTTGTGGGTTATTTCGTTGGGGCATTGGTGCTGCTTTCAGGCGTAATAGGAATAAGTAATATCATGCTTATTGTCGTAAAGGAAAGAACCAAGGAAATTGGAATTCGAAGAGCGATCGGTGCCAGTCCTTGGAGTATACGAATGCAAATTTTGCAAGAATCCTTGGTGTTAACCATCATCTCGGGAATGGTGGGGATTTCATTTGCGGCAGGGGTTATTTGGATACTGAACAAGCTTTTGGAACAAGCCGGACCCGTTGATAATTTTGCAAACCCCTCGGTAAGTATTGGCGTCATCGTTATAGCGCTGATAATTCTAATTGTTTCCGGAATCCTTGCGGGATTTATACCAGCCACTCGTGCCACTCAAATGAAGCCTGTGGATGCATTAAGAATGGATTAATTTATTAAATCAATCATACCAAAATGAAAAGAAGAGGAACCATTATTACCCTAGTTGTAATTGTCATATTATTTATTTTAGGAATACGATATATATGGATAAAAGATCGTCAGGACCCAACTGTATATGAGACCGAAATTCCCACTGTAGATAATGTCATTAAAAAAACAGTCGCAACAGGCAGTATAGTGCCTAAAGAAGAAGTGCTGATCAAACCAAATGTCTCCGGGATCATTGAAGAGATCTTTGTCGTAGCCGGAGATATCATTAAAACAGGAGATTTGATCGCAAGGGTGAAAGTGGTGCCTAATATTAATTCTTTGAACGGTGCCAGAAATAGTATTAATGCAGCCCAAACACAGGTTGAAACTGCACGTTTAGCACTCGAAAGTGAAAAGAATATTTACAACCGCCAGAAGGGCTTGTTCGAAAAAGGCGTGATCAGCGCCAATGAGTTTGATAATGCCCAATTGGCATATAATCAGGCGATGCAACGATTCAATCAGGAAAAAGTAAACCTTACAGGCGCCCAGCAAACCTATGATATTGTAAAGACAGGAACCACTCAAGGTTTGGGAGCAATCGCGAACACAGAGATTCGTGCCACGGTGTCGGGAATGGTTTTAGATGTCCCTGTGAAAGTGGGAAATCAAGTGATCGAATCCAACAATTTTAATGACGGTACCACCATAGCAACTTTGGCTGATGTGGGGAAAATGATTTTTGAAGGAAAGGTAGATGAGAGTGAAGTTGGAAAGATAGTGGAAAACCTTCCGCTTGAAATTACCGTAGGAGCGATTGAAGACAAAAAATTTGATGCCGTCTTGGACTATATTGCTCCTAAAGGAATTGAAGAAAATGGAGCCATCCAATTTGAAATAAAGGGAACTTTGGATAAAAGAGACACAACTTTTATACGGGCCGGACTTAGTGCCAATGCTTCGATCATTCTTGCTCGGGTGGATAGTGTACTTACTATTAAAGAGGCCTTGGTCCAATATGATCCTGAAACAAAAGTACCCTTCGTGGAAGTGGAGGTCGGAGATCAGAAATTTGAACGTAAGGATATTGAGTTAGGCATTAGTGATGGTATTATCGTGGAAGTGAAGAAAGGTGTTTCGAAGGAAGATAAGATCAAAATATGGAATCAGATTAAGGCTCCGCAAATGCAATAGTCGCTGTTCTTTTTCTATGAACTCGATTTGTAACATTTTAAACATTTAAAAGACCAATGTGTCAACCTAAACCATTATGAAAAAGATAGTTTTATTCATTTTATTAATCAGTTCGGGAATTTCAATTCAAGCACAGACAAAGAAATGGACGTTGAGAGAATGTGTAGAATACGCACTAGAGAACAACATATCTGTAAAACAAAGTGAGTTGGATCTGGATCTTACGGAAATGGAAAAGAGTGATGCGATTGGAAACTTTTTACCTTCCCTGAATGGATCTGCCTCAAATGCATGGAATACCGGTTTGACACAGGATGTTACCACCGGCGTTCTGGCAAACCGGACGAATCGTAACTCATCTTACAGTATGACACTTGGAATGAATCTTTTTCAAGGATTACGAAATTATAAGATTTACCAACGGTCCGAACTTTCAAAATTGGCTGCCGATTATGGCCTTTCAAAAATGAAAGATGATATTTCACTTTTTGTGGCTAATGCATACCTACAGGTGCTAAATAATAAAGCGAATCTGGATGTATTGCAGTCTCAAAATGAGGTCACTCTTCAACAAATTGAAAGAACCAATGAATTGGTCGACGCCGGAGTTTTACCAAAGGGTGATTTATTGGAAATTCGGGCGACGGATGCCTCAGAGAAACAAAATATCGCAATTACCGAGAATGCTGTGCGAATATCATTGATAAGTCTAGCGCAATTACTTCGGATTCAGGATTATGAGAATTTCGACATTGAAGATGAAGGCTATGAGATCATTGATGAAGGAATTACCGCAAAAGATATTGCTGAAATTATAGCCTCAGCAAAAGAGAATAGAAGTGAACTGAAGCTTGCGCAGACAAATTATGATCTGGCTGAAAAAGATGTGCAAATTTCTAGAACGGCTTATGTCCCAACTTTAAGCGTTTATATGAATTACAACACTCGGGAATCGGATGTTCCAAGTGGAAGAGAAGTTGAACTTGATCCGGATAATCCGGTGATTGTAGGTGACACTCCCATCGGGGTTCTGGAATCAACTGGGGAATCAGTACTTGGCTTACAGCCGAATATTTTAAGCGTTACTGAATTGGGCCCTTTACCTTTCTTTGAGCAATTGTATCTCAATGACGGTATTTCCTATGGATTTCAATTAAGAGTACCCATATTTAATGGCTTTTCAACCAGAAATACGGTAAAAAGGAGCCTCATTAATGTGAAGAGACAAGAGTATCTTCTGGAACAGACAAAACTGGATATCGAATCTAACGTGTATCAAGCATATGTCGATGCAAAAGGGTCTTATAAATCTTTTGAAGCTGCACAGAAAGCGTTGGAATCTCAAGAACTTGCCTATCAATATGCCAAAGATCGCTACGATGTGGGACTGATTAATGCCTTTGATTTCAGTCAATCGAAAACTAGATACGACAATGCTAAAATCGAAGCCAATAGGTCAAAATATGATTATATATTCAAATTAAAGGTTTTGGAGTTGTATTTTGGTGTTCCGGCATCAGAACTTAAGTTTTAACTATCATGAATAAAAAAACTATTACCTGGATTCTTATCGGTGCCACTTTATTGATCGCACTTTTATTGATTGGAAAAAAGGTTTTCGGAAAGGATAGCAATATAAAGGAAGTAGAAATTGCTGTTATAGAACCTATCGATATCATCGAAACTGTTGCAGCTACAGGGAAAATACAGCCCGAAATCGAGGTGATGCTATCTTCCGAGGTTTCCGGAGAGATCATTGATTTACCGGTCAAGGAAGGACAACAAGTGGAAAAGGGAGATCTCTTAGTGCGGATCAATCCCGATCTGATACAATCTGCCTTGAGCCAGGCACAGGCAGGGCTTCAAAATGCTCGCGCCGGATTAGCACAGGCAGTTGCTTCCTTGAAAAATGCAGAATTAAATTATAACCGAAATAAGTCACTATTTGATAAAGGAGTTATTTCCAAAAGTGAATGGGATCGAATCGTGGCCGACTATGAAATGGCACAGGCCAATAAAGAGGCAGCCTATTTTAATGTGCAGAGCGCCAGTGCCAATGTGAAACAAGGTCAAGATAATTTAACTCGTACTACTATATATGCTCCCATGTCTGGAACCATTTCCAAACTTTCTGTTGAATTAGGGGAAAGAGTGGTGGGGACGGCTCAAATGGCAGGAACTGAGATTATCCGAGTAGCAAATCTCGCTAATATGGAGGTAGAAGTGGATGTGAATGAAAATGATATTGTGAAGGTTCAAATAGGCGATTCTACGTTGGTCGAGGTGGATGCATATCTGAAGCGACAATTCAATGGTGTTGTAACTGAAATAGCAAATTCTGCAGAGACTACTCTTTCCGCAGATCAAGTTACCAATTTTAAAGTGAAAGTGCGGATATTAGCAGATTCATATAAAGATTTAACGGAAGGCAAACCAACTTATTTTTCTCCTTTCCGACCCGGAATGACAGCCACAGTAGATATTATTACCGAAAAGAAAAAGGGTGTAATCGGTGTGCCTATAAGCGCCGTGGTCATTAAAACTGATACAAGTTCCACCCAGAATAGTACTGTTAAGAAAATGGATTCCTCTTCAGACGAGAAGTTTGAATGTGTATTTGTAAAAGAAGGGGAATTTGCGAGATTGAGAGTGATAAAAACAGGAATCCAAGACGACAGTAATATTGAGATCAAATCGGGTCTTACCGGCAATGAAACGGTTATCACCGGACCTTATAATTTGGTCACTAAAACATTGAAGAACGGCGACAAAGTCGCGGAAGAAACTGTTAAGAAAGAAGAAGAAAAGAACGATTAATGGCACGAATTCTATGTTTGGAGACCGCCACGACTAATTGCTCTGTCGCTTTGGCAGTGGAGGGCATCATTACAGTTATCAAAGAGGATAACAATCAAAGTTATTCGCATGCAGAATTACTGCATGTATTCATAGAAGAGGTCTTAACGGAAGGAGGTATCGGTTTAAATGAATTGGATGCAATTGCAGTTAGCATGGGCCCCGGTTCATATACGGGCCTGCGCATTGGTGTTTCTGCGGCAAAAGGCTTGTGCTTTACTTTAGATATTCCGTTGATCGCCATCCCAACCTTGGCGTCACTGGCCCATCAGGTATCTTCAGCCCCCAATTTTATCATACCTCTGTTGGATGCTCGAAGAATGGAGGTCTATTCAGCAGTCTTTAATGAAGAAAGGGTGCAAATTAGGGAAACGAAGGCTGAAATTATCGTTGAATCAACCTATGATGCATACTTGGAAAAGGGAGAAGTGGTCTTCATAGGCAATGGTGTGGAAAAGTTCAAAGAGATCTGCAGACATAAAAATGCTTCATTTTTAGCAGATAACTTGCCTTCCGCAAGGCAAATGGTTATTTTGGCCGAATCAAAATTTAACAGCGGTACGTTTGAAAACGTTGCGTATTTTGAACCGTATTATTTGAAAGATTTCGTTAAATCTTAGTTTAAAGACTATTGTAGAAGCGGAATAGGCGAATTAAGTCTTCTTCCTTTTTAACATTGAGATCATTCTTATCAATACATTGGCTTATCTCTTTCTTTTTGTCATTCATGAGGTCGATGACTTTCTTTTTTGAAGAAGGTACCTCCCGGAAATTACCATTAAAATCAGCAAAAAAGTATTGCTCCTTATCGGAAAAGGAAGGAGGGACGTCCCTTGTCAATGATGTGGTAGCCATTATACGAGCTTTGAAGGTTTTTATATTCTTTTTATAAAGGGTTCCCTTCGCTCCTATAACCAAGATCTGATAATACTGTAGCATATTTGGATCTACATCATTCGGTAAGGCGACAAAAAGAAGTTCTCCCATCTTTATTTTATATTCCGGGGATTTAATCACATACTTGGCCTCTTCATCAATAGTGGTCAGGGTTATTTTACCAATAAAAATATCATCATAAACATTATATCGAAGCGCAATATTTTCGGCAAAGACTAGGCTGTCTTTGATTATAGATCCAAGTTGAAAATTGTCTTCTAAATAGGGAGAGCCTTTGGTATCCGGTGATAGCTCACCGCTACCATCATTAAAGACTGTTCCGTAGGAATTGATCCTTGCGTAGTTTGATGGCGAGGAGGTGGTTAAAATTCCGAATTTCGTTGGCTCCATTGCTTGAGCCCCGTTTAACTTTGAGGTTTCAAACTGTGCATGAAGCAAATTCATAAAAAATAGCAGAACGACAAATGATAAATATTTCATGGGTTGTATATTTAAATCCAAACGAAAATAAAAAAACGATTAACGTTTTTAAGTGTTAATCGTTTTTAATTGGATGAAATTTTTATTACAAGGTGTTGTAATACATAACGACCTTTTTAAGAGCCCACTCTTTATTGACATTAAGTCCCTCTCTTGAAGCATATGCTTTAATTTCCTTTTTCTTGTCCTTAAATAAGTTGAATTTGGAATTTTTAGAACTGGGAAATTCAACATATTCTCCGGTTGTTTTGTCAACCAAGTAAAATATTTCTTTTTCCTTATATGTAGAGGGAATAGATCTTGTTAATGAAGTCATTGATTCTGAACCTTCCACAAATTCTTTTTTAATTTTCTTGTACAAATCAACCTTTTCACCTTCCGCTAAAACGATAAAATATCCTGGTCTGTCAATTCCTTCTTTCGTGCCAGAGAAAACGATCAAATTATTCAACAACTTTACATAAATTTCAGGATTTCGTACCATGACTTTAGCGCTCGCATCCGGGGCGTTGACATCGGATTTAACTTCTATTTCGTCTCTAAAAGCGTTGTAACGCAGTAGAATGCTACTCTCAAGTATCTTTCCGGTTTTGAAGATGGTGCCACTTACAAATTCTTTATTCTCATAAGCCGATCCGGCGTAATGTACTTCTTCTGGTTTGAAGGTAATTGATCTGTTGGTAAGGAATTGATCAGTGATTACTGCTTCTTTACTATTTTGGGCAGATAGGCCGGTGATGGTTAAAATAAAAAAAAAGGATGCGAAAACTTGTCTCATAATTTAAATTTGGTTTCTGATTATTTGGTAAAAGGTTGAAACGGTTGCCTGAAATGTTAAATTCCGTTTTGGCCCCAAAATCATTTTTTAAACGGAAGCTGCGAATATAATAATTGCTGTTCGGCATTAATGTTAAAAAAATGGCAAAGTAATCTTAAAATAAATATTCTTTTATTATTTCAAGAGCACTAAGGCATCCTTCACGGTAGCCACAGGTAATTTGCAAGTGTTGTTCACACAAACATATATTAAAGTTCGTTGTTCTATGTATCTTCCTCTCAACAAAGGGAGCGTATCGTTGCTTTTGCCCCCGGCAATTAAGATATTGGGGAGGTAAGTTTTATTGATCTCTTGAATCTTTGGAAGAGCTTCTTGTCCAACGACCACCACTTCATAGTAACTGGATTGATAATTTGTCAAAAGATCGATCCAATTGGAAAAACTAATGGGATACTTTTCCATTTCAGGTTGAACATTTTTTAACATTTGGAGCGCAGTCTCTCCATATAGCTGATTATCAAAATGATGCGCTAATCGGAAAAGATTTTTGGCCAAGACGGAGTTGGAGGAAGGGATAACGTTATCTCGGTAATCAATATTACGAGCAATGATCGCTGCATCTTCAGAAGATGTAAAGTAGAACATGTGCTTTTCCGAATCAAAAAATTTATCAAAGGTGAATTCCGCCAATTGGTCCGCTTTTAATAGCCACTCCTTGTCTAGAGTTACTTCATATAACCCTATAAATGCATCAATAACCGAGGAATAATCTTCTAAATAACCATTGATATTGCTTTTACCTTCTTTATAGGTATGATATAAAGACCCATCCTTTTTTATTTGTTTCGACTTGATAAAATTTCCGTTTTTCAGTGCGACGTTCAAGTATTCTTTATCCTGAAATGTTTTGTAGGCGTCCACATATCCTTTGATCATAAGCGCATTCCAAGATGTCAATGTCTTATCATCTAAACGAGGTTTTTCTCTTTTGTTTCTAAAATTGGACAAGAGGGATTTCCAATCCTTGGTCTTCTCTTCTAATTGCTGCATGGAAATTCCAAATTCAATGGCGATATCGTTGTCGCTTTTTGTGCGAATTAGCACATATTTATTTTCCTCATCCCATTTTCCATATTCATTTACATTATAATAGGCCT
>JAHEMZ010000096.1 GCA_024643385.1 Flavobacteriaceae bacterium
ATAATGCGTTTGGTTGACTATCATGTTATGTTTTAAATACTAATCTTTGATTGTTATAGAAAATTAATTTTTTTTAAGAGAAACGAAAAATAAAGCTAAAACTAATGAATTAATGATGGATTGCCATGAACATGAAAAATTTACTATCCTCCTTGACAAATTTATGTTTCTTGCAACTTAATTTTATAATCAGACGAGGGAGGTCCCATTTTAAAAGAGTAAGTTTGGATATCATTAAATGAAACAATTTTGCCAAAAAGGTGAGGCCATGAGCATTAGTATAGTAACCCCGACTCACAATGATTTTAAAGGTTTGCTTGAGATTTATACGTCTTTACAAAACCAAACCTCGAATCATTGGGAATGGGTGATTGTGGATGATCGCTCTAGCAGCGAGACGCAAAATGAATTACAAGGGTGGTTTCATTCAATTAAGGATCAGCGGGTAAAGTTAATTTGTAATAGTTATAAGTCAAATGCTTCGGTTTGTAGAAATATAGGGGCCCAAGCCTCCACACATGATGATTTGATCTTTTTGGATGCCGACGATGCCATTTCAAATTCTTTTGTGGAACATCGATTGATTTCTTTTCAAGATTTTGCGATTTTTCGAAATTATGCCACCATCGATAAAAATAAAAAGGTTATACCTTCAACATCTATTGAAGAAGATTACTTGAATAGTTTTTTACAGGCTAAATTTATTTGGCAAACCTCATTAGTTCTTTGGAAGAAATCTTTTTTCAATTCCATAGGTCAGTTTAATCCCCGGTTACCCAGATTACAAGACGTTGAATTGATCGTTCGGGGATTACAGCAGAGCTCCAACTATCTCGTAGTGGACAATATGGTAGATTTCTATTACAATGTGATCCCAATTCGAGAGCGGAACAACTTCCTCAAGCCGGTATGCCAAGCAGTCTATTTATTTATTTCGGAGTTATTGGATACCTCACAGTTGAGTAAAGAACAGACCAAATTATTAACCGGGTACTATTACTTGTGCGTGAAATACTTAGAACGATCGGGGCGCACGGTCGATATAGATTTGGTTCATAAAAATCTCAAACTATTTTACAGCAAGGGATATATAGGGTGGATGAAATTTGTCATCGGTCGGCTACTTTTACTATTTTTTACCCTGAAAATACTTTCACCGAATTTATTTTTACGAATCAATCGTCGTATTTTCAAACCTTTTAAAAGAAAGTAATAATTCAATTGATTCATCCATGCGTTCAGGAACCACTGCTATCATCCCCATAAAAAAATCCCTGGCTAGGTCGAAAGGCAGTCATGAATTGAATTTGGAGGCCATCTGTGTTTTTATGGGAACCGGTTTTTTTTTAGATACCGACACGTATTGGAAAGACGAGATGGTAATTTCACCCGGATCGGAGTATGTGTTAGATAGTGATGGATATGTGGTTCTATTAAAAAAATGGTTTGAATGGCATCATGCTCCCAGGGAAATAAGTTTTCAGGGGGCACTCGATGAATTTACCGAACTGTTTGAATCAATTATGAAAGAACAAACGGGAGATCGTAAAGTGATCTTACCCTTATCGGGTGGTCTGGACAGTCGTACCCAGGCAGTGGCTTTGAGAGATCACCCGGAGGTGAAGGCCTTTAGTTATTCCTTTAAAGGAGGCTATCCGGAACATAAAATTGCAAAACAGATTGCAGATAAATGTCATTTTCAATTTCGGTCATTTTCGGTCCAAAAAGGGTATTTGTGGCCGGTCATTGAAAAACTTGCCACTATAAATCAGTGCTATTCAGAGTTCACTCATCCCCGTCAAATGGCATTTTTTGATGAATTTAAAGACATGGGAGATGTTTTTTCCTTGGGGCATATGGGAGATCTTATGTTCGATACGTTTGGATATCCCCAATTGACTTTCGACAAAGAAGTGCAGATCCTTACAAAAATGTTGCTGAAAAAGGGAGGCAAGGATTTGGCAACTGAATTATGGATTGCCTGGGGGTTGGAGGGTACTTTTGAAAACTATTTTAGCGCTCGAATCAGAGAATTATTAAGGGAAATTAAGATTGAAAATACCAATGCAAAACTACGTGCTTTTAAAACGCAGTATTATGTTTCGAGATGGTCGTCGAACAATTTGTCTGTTTTTAATGAAATTCATCCTGTTACCTTACCCTACTACCATCATCGGATGTGTTCGTTTATATGTACACTGCCTGAAGCATATTTGGCAAACAGACAATTGCAAATTGCCTATATTCAGCAAAATGCACCCGATTTAGCCGAAATCACTTGGCAAGGACAGAAACCATTTAACTTAAATAATTATCATTTTAATAAATTGCCGTATAATTTACCTTATCGCATCATCCATAAAATGAAGCGAGAATTGAATGGTGCATTAGGAAAACCCCATATTTCCCGAAATTGGGAGTTACAATTTATGGGTAGGGAGAATGATAATCATTTAAGATCATGGCTGTTCGATTCTAAATTGGCCGATTTGGTCCCGAATACCATAATAAAACGTTATTATTCTGATTTTAAAGAAAAGGACGCCGTCAAAAATGCGCACCCGGTAAGTATGCTGCTGACATTAGCGTTGTTTCAACATAAGTTTAATAGTTAGGTTTTGCCTTTCGGAAATAATTTCGAAGGGAAAAATCTTCACAACCTCATTAGGTAAGGATATGGTTCAGAAGAAAATAAAAATTTTATATACGATTCCTAATTTTGACACAGCAGGCAGCGGTAAGGTTGTCCATGACCTTGTGAAAAATTTGGATCGTACCCTCTTCGAACCTGAAATTTGTTGTTTTCATAATAGGGGGACTTTTATGTCGGAAATTGAAAAGCTGGAGGTAAAAGTGCATTTATTTCCGTTTGCCATAAATTACCGACCTTTTTTTACATTTCCATTCAGGTTAGTAAAAACGATACTGTTTTTCAGAAAACATCGATTTGACATTATTCATTCCTGGCATTGGAGTTCCGATTTTTCTGAACCATTGGCAGCAAGGTTGGCCGGTATTCCATACATATACACTAAAAAGGCCATGGGATGGGGAAATAAGGCCTGGCGATGGAGGAGTAATTTAAGCACAAAGATCATCACCATTAATTCAGATATGAAATCCTTTTTCACGAACAAATTGGCTGAAAAGAGGGTTGAAATTCCCTTGGGGGTCGACACCAATTATTATACACCACAATTTTATCAAAATGGGGCGTCTTTGGAAGGAGTAACAACGGATAAAAATGACTTTATCATCCTTTCCGTGGTGAATTTGATTCCGGTCAAAGGAATTGAAATTCTGATCAGCGCTATTAGTGAAATGGATCACCCCAACATTAAATTATTTATTGTTGGAAATAATACCGGAACATACGCTCAAGGTTTAATGAGAATGGCTAACGGAAATCCTTCCATCCGGTTTTTAGGAAAAAAAGCAGATGTAAGACCCTATCATGCTATCGCCGATTTATTTGTGATCCCGACATTGGCCATGGGAGAAGGATTGCCTGTTGCCCCTTTGGAAGCCATGGCTTCCGGTAAAATTGTGATCGGTTCCAATGTGAGTGGGGTAAAAGATATTTTAAAGCCTTTCCCAATGTGTTTGTTTGAACCCGGTAATGTGGACAGTTTAAAAGAGTGTATAATAAAAATCAAAGAAATGAGTGCAGAAGATCGCGTAAAATTGGCACAACAAATGAGAACGCATGTTGAAAAGGAATTTTCTTTGGAACGCTTTATCACCTTGCACTCCCATCTATATGCAGGTATATCCATTTAAAAATTGATCAAAAAAATTAAAATAGCTATTTATTCGGGTACCGTTCCCAGTACTACCTTTATTGAAAGGTTGATCACCGGCATGGCCGGACAAGGGTTTGAGGTATTGCTATTTGGAGTTCAAAATAAAAAAGTATCAGCTATTGAGAATACACATTATATTACGCACACAAACCGAGTATCTAAACTTCTTTTATTCTTAAAATATAGTCTCTTATTGTATTTATTTAAAGCTAAGGATAAAAAGCAATTAGATGC
>JAHEMZ010000097.1 GCA_024643385.1 Flavobacteriaceae bacterium
AAGAATTCATCAAATGACCAATTCATGACCAAATTTATGTGGCTGTCTGCGCAATCTACCAACAAAAAAAAAGAGTTACCATTAAGTAACTCCCTATTTCCCGCTTTCGCGGGAATGACTTGTATTTCTTCGACCCAAACTAATGAACCAACTCCACAAACAAACCATCATCGGTTTTGTTTACAATAGCTAAGTTGTTTTAGTCAAGTGTTTAATGGTTACATCCCATGTTTTTCCATATTAGGTAGTGGATTACTATCTTCAACATAAAAGTCGAAAAATTCGCGAACAGCATGTGATCTCTGCGAGCGATATTCGCTTAAACCATGGTCTCCGCCTTCGTAAAAATGGAACCTAAATGGATGATTGATTTTGAATAATTCTGAAGCCATATCTAAAGCATCTTCAGGAGAGACACCCCAATCGGATGAACCATGTAACAGCATGATAGGTGTTGTAGAGCAAAGTTTATCAGCCCAAAAGACAGCCGAGCGAGCCTTCAAAGCCTCTTCTTTATTATATTTATAATCTGGAATCAATTCCGAATAAACGTATTGTTCCATCTCTGGCCTTTGCTTGATATTTCTAAATGAATTGGCTACTCCAGCACCCTGCAATAGCTGTTTTAAAATTGCATGTCTCTGATAAAACCTAATAAGTCATTAGACCTCCTCGACTATAACCGTAAATCACCATTCTTGTGGTATCTGCCATTTTTTCATTGGCCAATAAGGGGATAAGATTATGAATATCATTAACATCTTTGCCTCCAAACTCCTCCATTCCTTCACTGCCGCCACCACCTCTATTATTGCTAGTAGCAACAACATAACCCCAAGATGCCATTTCCCTCAATATAAAGTTGGCTTGAATATCATCTAGTGATCCAAAATCACGATTACCACCTCGATTAAATATAATTATGGGATATGTCCCTGGAACTTTGGGCTGAGCTATATAACCGTTTATTCTTAATTCATCAGAAATATAACTGATTTTAAATAAGTCGGTATCAGTATAAAATTTAGAAAAGGAGGGATTATTTTTAAATTTTTGATGAATACTATCCGGAAATATCACTGTTGTTTTTTCAATTAATTTTCCATTTTGAGCAATTAAACTATTTGGCCATAAAAATTAGACACATAACTCCAATGATGTTTTTCATACCTATATTCTTATTATTGTTTGGTCATAATGAGGGCAAACGTTCTTGTGTATGATTAGTTGCGTTATTTGATTTGCTCAATGTTCAGTTGGATTTGAAGGTAGTTAAAATGTAGGAAGTTTAATTCTGTTAACCATCAAGCAATTAATTATACACGTTGTTGTGCTTTCGTTATTTTTGGTATAATTCAATTTCTTTATTAATCAATTTTAAGAGCTGTACTGCTTTCTCCTTTAAGGCTACGTTTCCCGATTTTTGCAAACTTGATATGGTATTCCTATATGCAATTTTGTTAATAATCTCAAGTTTGTTTTTGGGTTCATTTATTATTTGAATTAATATTTGTTTCAGGTTATCATCATTAACTATTTTGTTCTGAAAAGGATAAAAATCATTAAACTTTTGAACCATTCTATTCGAATTTCCATACGAAGCAAATCCACCTGTCGAAATGAAAGTTCCAGTCGTTAAATTGTCAACAAGATTGGTATTATTAATATTTGTGTTTTTGGTAAATAAATCTATTTGTTGATTAAAACCTATCAGTTCTTCTTTTAGAATTGTGTTTTGAATGATATTTATTTGGTTTGAATTTAGCATTTGTAACAGGGTCGTATTTGCATTAGAAAAAGTCCAACGAGTTGTTAAATCGTTCAACTTTGGAAACACACTATCCATATTGTTAAAGCCATTATTTAATTCGTAATGTTTAATAATATCATTTGAATGGTCGATAATAATATTTTCATAATCAATATAAACATCTAACATATTTATTTGAATGTTTAAATCGTCCTTTAAATTGTTCAGGTATGTAATTTCTTGATTATGTAATTTTTGGTTTTCTCTCGATTTGTTTATCGCCAATGCAATTAAAATTCCAATAACGACAAGAATTATTTCGCCAATTGCATACAATAGATATTTACTGAATTTATTTTCAGTCAGCATTTTTTGACGAATTTTTCTAAAAAATTTTATCATTGGTTAGTGGTTGGTCATAATGAAGCTCACGTATTTGTGTATGATTTGTTGTGACTAAAATAACTCTTATTTTCCGTTAAATCAATTACTTTTAAAGCTTAAAAAACTTTTAAAAACAATAAATTATACACGTTGTTGTGCTTTCGTTATTTTATCTAGTTTCATGAACTTATATCTGCATCAATGTTATCTATTAGCTTTTTGATAGATTTCATGATAGATCTATAATTAATTAAACCAGATTCTCGGTTAGAAATTATCATTTCTAAAATATTAAGAAACTCATCGTTTTCCTTCAAACTTTCAAAATCATTTGGCTTGGCACGTCGTTTTGAATTTTCTTTGAATATTCTTACATGTTTAGATACAAAAGGATACACGACAGCTTGCATTATTTCCCATTCTGATTTGTCATAATCCATACTAAGCACATTGTATTCGTATTCATACAGGTCGCTGATGTCAGTTCTTAGGTTTTCGTTTGAAATAATATCTAAGCCCTTTAATTGAAGCGTATTATATGCAGTTAATATAGGATATGGACTAGCCCAGTTTTGTAAATATCCGAAAGCGCTATCTAGCTCTTTGTTATAAGGTAAATCTTCAATTATGTATCGTTTTATTTTATTGAATTGTTGAATTGTTTTTAGATTGAATAATGTATCGCTTTCGAAAATTTCTAGTGTCGTTTCTAAATTCGACCTTATTTCAGTCAATATTTTGAATTCTTGATTTCTTAATTTCCGGTTTTCATTCCAATTGTTAATTGATAATGCAATTAAAATTCCAATCACTACAAGTACAATCTCACCAATAGCATATTTCAAATACTTTCCAGTTTTATTTTTCTCCATAAGGTCGTAGCGGATTTTTCTAAAGAATTTAATCATCAGTTGGTTGTTCTCCTTTTTTTAATTTCAATTCAGATTCAATTTGTCTAAGTATGTTTTCAACATAGTTTAATATACTTTGCTGATATTCTAGCCTATATTTTTCAATTACAATTTTCTCATATAAAATAGATAAAAAGATATCGTTATTTAAATGTTTTAAAACTGCCTTATTTCTTTGAGTGTCATTAAAAGCAGTTTTTAAACCAGCAGTTCTTAATAGTCTTTTATCATCCAACAAAAAGGCAGAATATGGACTACACGATTCTGTTAACATTGAATTTAAATCGATACTATAATTTTCGTCTTCAAAGCCATATTTAACCTCTGCCGAATATTCTGCGAGCAGTCTATTAAGGTTTTGGTTTTGTATGACACCCGTTTTTCCGGAACCAATTAGTGCATCATAAGTTCCATTTACAGGCTCTATTCGCCAATATGATAAGGTGCCACTAAACAGATAATCGGCAATGGAATCTGAATGTGATTCTTCACTTTTCTTTATCATCAAACGCATCATTTTGCCACAATAATCAATAACTTCTGATTCTTTTAAAATGGTTTTATTTGCTCTTTTTTTGGTCTGTAAAAAATCTGTACGCATAGATTTTAGAACCGTAATTTCTTCCATTCTCTCCAGTCTATTTTGATTCCAGTTATTAATGCTTAACGCAATGAGAATACCAATAACAACAAGCACAATTTCTCCTATAGCATATTTCAAATACTTACCAGTTTTGTTTTTCCCCATAAGGTCGTAACGTATTTTTCTAAAGAATTTTATCATTGGTTATTGGTTAGTCATATGAAGCACAACGGTTTGGGTATGGTGCGTGTCCCGCAAGGCATGCACTATACCCGTTGTTGTAGACAGTATTTATTTTTGGACGATCAATTACGCATCTTGTCACTCTCGTAGACTTGTTCTTTTAAGT
>JAHEMZ010000098.1 GCA_024643385.1 Flavobacteriaceae bacterium
ACTTTTACAGGACATCGCAGGTAATCTTGAAAAAATTCTTCATCATGGTAAACGTGCCGATGGAATTGTTAAAGGTATGCTCCAACATTCAAAGAGTAGTTCCGGTAAAAAAGAACCCACAGATATTAATGTTTTGTGCGATGAATACTTACGACTCGCGTACCATGGTCTTCGTGCGAAAGACAAAAGCTTCAACGCAAAATTTGAAACTGATTTTGAAGCCAGTCTTAAAAAAATAAATGTAGTACCCCAAGATATTGGAAGAGTAGTGTTGAATTTGATTACGAATGCATTTTATGCCGTAAACGAAAGGCTTCGACAAGCCCGCCTGCCGGACGGGCCGGCTCAGCCTGACAACAACTTCGAACCAATGGTAATTGTCAGCACAAAGAAAGAAGGCAACTCAGTTTTAATCTCTGTAAAAGACAACGGTAACGGTATCCCTGACTCTATCAAAGAAAAAATCTTTCAACCCTTCTTTACAACCAAACCCACCGGCCAAGGAACGGGTCTTGGATTGAGTTTAAGTTACGATATTGTGAAGGCGCATGGTGGGCAAATTATAATAGAATCATCCAGTCCTATTGGTACCACATTTAAAATACTGCTGCCTAAATAATAAGACACAAACTTTTACAGCTTATGAAAAAGTTTCTATACGTATTTTTCTGGATTTGCTTTTTTTCAGCGGATATCCTGGCGCAAAAGCAAGTAGAAAATGGGTTTCCTGTTATAACTAATTTTACTCCAAAAGAATATGATGCCTTTCGGCAAAATTGGGCAATTGCCCAAGATGATCGAGGCGTAATGTATGTGGGAAACACTGATGGATTACTTGAATATGATGGTAACGACTGGCAACTCCATACAGTCCCAAACAAATCGGGAATTCTTGGAATGGCTTTTAGCAATGATGGAAAATTATTTGTCGGGGCACAAGCCGAATTAGGCTATTTCTTGTCCAATTCCTACGGCCAGCTGACCTTCACATCTCTCCTTAACTACCTCCCAGAGGATAAACGTAATTTTTCAAATGTGATAGAAACCTATGTTAGCCAAGGAAAGGTATACTTCAATTGTGAAAAGTACCTCCTGATCTGGGATATTGAAAAAAAAGAATTTGAAATCCTTACATCAGAAAACGGGTTTCATATTCTTTTTAAAGCAAATGAAACTATTTATGTAAGAGAGTGGGGAACAGGATTAAAAGTGTTGAAAAATGGTTCCCTCAGTCTTATAAATGGAGGAGAACAATTTGCAAATGAACGTATCTATTCAATCCTGCCGGTTCCAGATGAAAATGATGCGCTGTTGCTCGTGACCCGAACGATGGGTTTATTTAAGTATGATGGCACTGCCATTACCCCATTTCAAACTGAGGCAGATCAATTCATTAAAGAAAACTTGATCTATTTCCCAGGAACTATCCTTCAGGATGGTACTATTTTATTGGGCACCATGAACGAAGGAGTGATTATAATTGACAAAAATGGAAAAGAAATTAGCCGATACAACCATGAGGCCGGAATCATTAACAATACAGTTTATTTCACTTTTCAGGATCGTGCTGGAGGGATTTGGTTGGCTACTGAAAATGGTATTTCGAGAATAGATTACTCCTCACCAATTAGCTATTTCGATTCCAGAAGTAATATCACCACCTATTCCCATGACATTATCCGTTACCAAGGTATTATCTATGCTGCCACCGCTAATGGGGTGTATACCCTAGATCCCAAAACTTCTATATTCCATCACTTAAATGACTTCAATAAACAGTCTTGGTTTTTTTTAGCAGTGGAGGATGATTTATTGATTGGCACCTCAGACGGTCTTTATAAAATCGAATCCGGAATGCTTGTCCCAATAAAAAGAACGATCGGAAATGAATTTTTAGTCAGTGAATTAATTCAATCAAAAGTTAACCCAAAACGGATTTTTGTCGGAGTAAATAGCGGAATATGGTCTATGTTAAAAGAGGGAAATGAATGGATAGATGAAGGCCAAATTTTGGAAGTCTTTGATCAGCCTACCTCTCTGGAAGAAGACAATGAGGGCAATATCTGGATGGGTACTTTTTCCAACGGAGTATTTAAAGTCAGTTTCCCAGGAAACAATAACCAATTGCAGAATCCTGTCATTAAAAATTATGATAAGAAAAATGGCTTGCAGGACGGCATTGCCTTTACAAAAAAAATTCGTGGTAAAATATACTATGGGACTACCGACAGTATTTACCAATTCAATGAAAAGGAAAAGCGATTTTATGTAGATATCTCTGATAATGTAGTCGCAACTTTTTATGAACAAGGAGCCATCCTTGACTGGGTGCCCCTCAAAGAGGATTTATTAGGTCGTATCTGGCTTGGAAACAAGAAAAAAATTGCGGTAGGAGAAATTACCCAAGATGGGAGTTGGGAATGGAATAGTTTCCCATTTAAACGAATTTCGGATGAGGCTATCTACACACTTTACGCTGAACAAAACGGCAACACTTGGTTTGCCTCAGGTGAAGGATTTATTAAATACCATTTTGAAAAAAGAAAAAATGGCAACCCTGGGTTTTCAACAATTATCCGCTCCGTCTTAACAGAGAATGATTCGACCATATTTTTTGGAGAAAAGGTTGAAGGTCTTCCAACTCCAGAATTAAAATTCAAAAATAATGCATTAAAATTCAGGTATGCCGCTACAAGCTTTGAGCGGAAAAATGCCAATCAGTTTTCAACATTTCTTGAAGGCTTTGATGAAAAATGGTCTCCTTGGTCATTGGAGACACTTAAAGCCTATACAAATTTAGCCCCGGGAGCGTATACGTTTAATGTAAAAGGAACAAATTCGCTTGGGGTAGAAAGCAAGGTGGCAAGCTATTCTTTTGTCATTCTTCCGCCTTGGTGGAGAACCTGGTGGGCATATGGAGCGTATGGCCTTATGTTCATCGGTGGCATTTTTTTGACAGATCGTGTACAACGGAAAAGATTATTGGCAAAGGCCATGGCTGATGCGAAGGAAAAGGAACTGGCACAAGCGAAAGAAATAGAAAAAGCATATACCGAACTTAAAGCGACACAATCACAACTCATCCAATCTGAAAAAATGGCCAGCCTGGGTGAACTCACAGCCGGCATAGCCCATGAAATTCAAAACCCGTTGAACTTCGTGAATAATTTTTCGGAGATCAATAAAGAGTTGCTGGAAGAATTAAAAGAAGAAGCTGAAAAAGGAAATCTTAATGAAGTAAAAGCAATCGCAACGGATGTGATTAGCAATGAAGAAAAGATCAATCATCATGGTAAGCGAGCAGACAACATTGTAAAAGGAATGCTCCAGCATTCGAAGAGTAGTTCGGGTAAAAAAGAACCCACCGACATTAATGCGTTATGTGATGAATACTTACGCTTAGCCTATCATGGCTTGCGCGCAAAAGACAAAAGCTTCAACGCAAAATTCGAAACTGATTTTGATACATCACTTGAAAAAATAAATGTAGTGCCACAAGATATTGGAAGAGTGATTTTGAATTTGATCACCAATGCCTTTTATGCCTGTGCTGAGCGAAGTCGAAGTACGACAACCCTTCGACAGGCTCAGGGTGACAGTCACTTCGAACCAACAGTAATTGTCACTACGAAGAAATTGTCCCCCTCTGGAGGGGGGAAGGGGGAGGTCCTAATCTCTGTCAAAGACAACGGCAACGGTATCCCTGATTCCATCAAAGAAAAAATCTTTCAACCGTTCTTTACTACCAAACCCACCGGACAAGGAACCGGCTTGGGACTTTCATTGAGTTATGATATTGTGAAAGCGCATGGTGGGGAAATAAAGGCGGATTCAACGGCAAATGAAGGCACATTAATAATAGTTAAAATCCCTATTAAAGAATCTTAGAATTTTGTTTAAATTCCTCCTTTCATACATAAAACATTGATTGTTT
>JAHEMZ010000099.1 GCA_024643385.1 Flavobacteriaceae bacterium
ACGAGATAGCCGAAATCTATAAAGGCAAAGTCATCTTCGGAGAGGATTTGGATAGGTTTTAGAAAATGAAGCTCACAACTCTTAAACTTTTCTTTCTCAAAAATTTAGCCGAACTTCGTTTGATTTAGGATTATAATCAAAAGAATTTAAACAACATTCGAACCTTTTACCTATGAAAACAAAACTTCTAGTATTTTTCTTGCCCATTTTAATTTGGAGTTGCACTCAAAATAACCTGAAATCAGGTGAAGGTCATTTGGAGGTTAAAGGTGGAAAAGTTTGGTATGAAGTTTCAGGTCTAGTTGAAAAAACGCCTGTGGTCATACTACACGGTGGCCCTGGTTATCCGAGTTATTCCCTGAAAGGATTGAAGGAATTGGGCAGCGATAGACCTGTAGTAATTTACGATCAGTTGGGATGCGGCAGGTCAGACCGGATTACCGACACCACCTTGATGACTATTGCGTCCTACGCAAAACAGCTCGATGCCCTCTTAAACACACTTGATCTAAAAGAGGTTTACCTTTACGGGCATTCATGGGGCACCATTTTAGGGGTAGAATATTATATCAAACACCCCAATCGGGTTAAAGGAATGGTGTTGAGCAGCCCATGTTTGGATTTGGACTTGTGGCTAAAGGATGCCGACATTCTTATTTCGAAATTGCCTGATAGCACCCAGTTTTATATCAATGAAAGCATCCGGAACGAGAATTCCAATCCAGAGAAAATGAAGGAGGCCATCAATCTTTTTTACAATACCTACTACACGACTAAACAACCGATTTCTGAAGATATGCAAAAAACCATTGACGAAGTGGGCTTCAATGTGTACGAATATATGTGGGGCAAGGAAGATTATGTGGTTACCGGAACCCTAAAGGGCTATGACATTACGCCCAAACTATCACAAATAAAAATTCCAACGTTATACCTCACAGGCGAATTTGATGCAGCACGACCAACAACCGTTAAACATTATAGCGATTTGACTCCCAATTCAAAACTCCATGTCATCAGTAATGCCGGGCATCAAACCGTACACGATAATCCTGAAGAAGTCCTTGCGGTTATTGGAGATTTCCTTTCAGAACTAGAAAACTAAATAGTTTGAAACAGGGAAAAGATCAATCAAGTACCCTCTTCAAATCCAAATCCTGAAAATCAAAGCTAAAATCAATATTGGGTGAAATGCCTTTCATTTTGATGGCTGCTCCTTTTCCGTTCTCATCCATGGTAAACATGGCAAAGGCATCGGCGTTCATATCTTGGTATTCCCATTTTATGGCGAAAGTGTTCGCACCATAGTAACTCATTGGGCCATTCAATTTTGGCGATCGGTGCGACTTTATCCACAACTGGTCGCCTTTCATAAAGACTTCCATAGTGCCAAACCAAACGTCCTTATACATCCCGATATAATTGTTGACATCAATTTGTGAAGCATCGGCGTTTTTCACCTGTTCCCAAACCGCTTCGGTCACCTTATCACCTTCGGTCATTCGGCGTTGAAAAAAGTCGTAATACCTATCCACCCAATGGGCATCGTCCAATCCCAAATAACGGTCCACAATGGCTTGCGAAACCGCACTGAACACTGGCCCACCGTCATCACTGGTATTGGTCAACACCACAACCCCAAGATTAATGTCGGGGATCATCACGGTTCTTGACAACATGCCTGGCAAACCACCTGTATGAGAAACCTGCAAATTCCCTAGAACGTCGGTCAAACCCCAACCTAGGCCATAGCCCGCAAAATGCGAGTTGTATCTCGGGTTTCGGTTGGCTTCCTGAATGGTGTGGAGTTTCCACATTTCGCGCTGGCTATCTTCACTGAACAATTGATGTTCCAAATTGGAGCCATATTTTCCGTGGTTCAAATGCACGAGCATCCAACTGCCCAAATCGTGCACATTGCCCATAATGGCACCCGCGGCACCGTTGATGATTTCCTTAAAATTGGGCAATGGCTTCAGTTCGCCTGAATTGGAATCGTGAGGCGTGGCTATATTACTTTTGTCCTTTACCCGATCCAACGACGGATAAGTCTGGCTCATCTGAAGCGGGTCGAGGATGCGCTTTTGTATAAAATCTTCCCAGCTCATGCCCGAAACCCGTGCAATGACTTCGCCTGCCACAATGTACAATAGGTTGTCGTAATCCCACTTGGTCCTAAACTGCGATACGGGCTTAAAATGTTGAAAGCTGGACAGGAGATCGTCAATGGTAAAATCGGCCCCTTCGGGAAAGAACATCAAATCGCCCATACCCAAACCCAGACCACTGCGGTGAGTGAGCAGATCGTCGATGATGAAATTTTCGGCCACGTAAGGACTGTACATGGTAAACTCTGGAATATGTGTTTTTACCTTGTCGTCCCACGACAATTTGCCCTCTTCTACCAAAATGGCCAAAGCCGTAGTGGTAAAGGCCTTGGTGTTGGAAGCAATGCCAAAATTGGTGTGTTCGTCCACAGGACTATTGGTGAGCACCGATTTGATGCCATAGCCTTTTTCGTGTACGATTTTGCCATCCTTGACAATAGCCACTGCCATTCCGGCGACATTAAATTTGCCCATGGCATAGTTGACCAAGGAGTCGACTGCAGCTGAAGACATTTGTGCGAAACATGCTCCGTATAGGAACAAAGCAACGACTGTTGCCTCAAAGTGTTTTAATCTGAAATTTTTCATCTTTAATAGTGTGATTGGTTATAAAAATAGGAAGAAATCAGCTCTGTTCTATTCTTGGTCCCCAAATTTTTAGACGGCAGATAAAAGTATAGTCATGTTTCGGAGAGGATTTGGATGGGTTTTAGGTTTAATACTTGTAAATAACTTATGCCCAAACCTTGACATTCTCAAAAAAATAGTTGAACTTCGTTTAACGTCGTGTATAAAACATTAAAACGATTTCATACACACTAGTTGTGCTTCATTATAACCAACAATAATCGATGATAAAATTCTTTCGCAAAATACGCTACAACCTCATGAGTGAAAACAAAACTGGTAAGTACTTGAAATATGCTGTCGGCGAAATAATTCTTGTCGTTATTGGAATTTTAATAGCATTATCAATCAATAATTGGAATGAAAACAGAAAGAACCGAATACTAGAGCAAGAGGTTCTTAAGGATTTGAAAGAAGAATACGTTTTAAATCTATCGCAACTTGAACAAAAGATTGATATGCGGAATGCAATTATTCAAAATTCTATAGATGTTCTCAACTACGTGGATAACTTGGAATTTGATGTTAATAGAGACACACTTATTCATAAAATAAGATACCTAGGATTAGACCCAACTTTTGATCCTATCCAAAATGATCTTATCACTTCGGGCAAAATTAGACTGATACAGAATAAGCCATTGCGTAAACTGTTATCAAGTTGGACTTCTGATATACTTGCTTTACAAGAGATGGAACTCCAATGGCAAACTCTAAAAACAGATTTGAATATACCGTATCAAATAAGTCTAGGGATTTTTAGAGATATGGTACATTCATCTTACGAATCTAGTGGAACACCGATTTATCTAGTAGAAAAAAATATTGATATAGACGGAAGATTATTTATTGGGAAATCCAAGAAAACACCAAGCTCAGAAAAAATATTGCAAAATGCGCAACTGGAATCTATGATGGCTAATGCTATTCGTCAATGTCATTCGACGAATATGCAGGCATTGGCATTAAAAAAAAGAATTGAATTATTAATCGATTTGTTAAATCAGGAAATTAAAAAATAACGAAAGCACAACAAAGAACTGAGCTAAAAAACAAGTCTTTTTTAAACTAATTTTGAAACAAAGTTCTTATCATATGGCAATCCACTTTTTGATATTGCAAAAGCCTGTTTTAATAGTTTATTTGCCACTGCTATCAATGCCAGTTTTTTGCTCTTTCCTTT
>JAHEMZ010000100.1 GCA_024643385.1 Flavobacteriaceae bacterium
GATCTGAAAGTAAGAAAACCAAGTTTTGAAAAAGAGGAATCAGTTTCTGCACTCAATGCCCTCAGACAAGAAATCAATGCTAAAGATGATCAGTTGTTGGAGACTCTTTCTGAAAGAATGCTGATCGTCGATAACATTGGCAAAGCAAAAAAGGCTAGTAATGTTGCGGTGCTTCAGAACTCAAGGTGGCATGAGATCTTGGAAAAAGTAGTTGAAAAAGGAGAGGAACACGGATTATCCAAAACATTTATTGAAAAGATCTTTAAAGCCATTCATGAAGAATCAATAGCGCATCAGGAAAATATTATCAATGGATAATTAGACCCCTGAATTGATCTTTTTTCAAAGGGATTCTTATCTTTGTGAAAGAATCCCTTTGAAAATGTGTTAACTCAACTTTCTTGGTCAGATGAACCCTGTTACATGGTTCAATAACTTTGAAAACCAACGATAGGGAAGGATTGATGTTCAGTACATTTAAGAGAATGCATATCATCAATTAAATTCATTTATGCGCAAATGATCATACATAATTTAGACAGCTCCAATTCGGTATTGAACCATTTTATTTCAGAGATCAGAGATGTTGAAATTCAGAAAGACTCCATGCGTTTTCGGAGAAATATTGAACGAATAGGAGAGATATTATGTTACGAATTAAGCAAAGAACTCGATTTTTCAGACCATACGGTGAAGACGCCACTTGGAGATAAAATTATTCCCCTTGTATCGGATAAAATGGTGCTCTGTTCTATTTTAAGGGCCGGGTTACCCCTTCATCAGGGAATCCTTAATTATTTTGACAAAATAGAAAATGCTTTCATTTCTGCCTATAGACATCACACTTCTCCCGAAGCATTCGATATTAAAGTGGAGTATTTGGCTTCGCCTTCCTTAGATAATAAAATATTAATCCTTGCCGACCCTATGCTTGCTACGGGAAGCTCCCTGTCAGCGGTTTATGAAATACTGAAGACCCTGGGGAAAATAAGGGAAATTCATATTGTTGCCGTAATAGCCGCTACGGAAGGAATTGATCATATTACATCACAATTCCCCGAAAACACCCATCTCTGGGTAGCCACGGTAGACAATGAGCTAAATACTTACGGATATATTGTGCCTGGCCTGGGCGATGCCGGTGATCTTGCTTTTGGCAATAAATTATAAGAGGTATACATATACCGTGAAAAAGGTCAGGATGAATACGTAAATTATGGCTTCTTTGATCCAATACTTATTGATTATTTGCAGGTAATTTGCGAACAAAATGCTCACCGGGAAGAAGAAAAAGGCAAACTCTGACCCATCTTTATCAGGTGCCACAAGTACCATAAGTATGGAAACAACGATGTGGGCAATTAATAAAAACCAGGTTGATTTGATATCAATTTTAGCGATTAAGGATTTATTGGTTGTCGGGAAAATGGAGATTATGATCAAAAGACCAACAAGGGTCAAAGGAACTAAATATTTGGCAGAATAATAAACCCCCAGATCAAATTCATAATGAATTTCCCATATTCTTCTGAAACTTTCTACATCGTCAAAGGCAAGTAAGTAAACGTATGAAAGAAAAACAGGTGTGACCAAACCAATAATCGGTATCAGAATATTACGCAAATCTGCTTTTCGAAAGATCAAAATCGCAGCATATAACAAAATTACAAAAAGCAGGCTCTCTAAATAGAACCAACTTGCGACGCCGATCCAAAATGCCCCGTCGAATATCTTTTCTTTGATTTTAATTGATGATCTAAGGCTGTAAATTCTTCTAAACGCGAAAAGCAAAATAAAATTGGAAATAAAAATACTTCCGTTCAAAAAGGTATTAGGGAAAAAACCGTATAAAAGTATATAAAAGAATATGGCATAGGAATTATCATCACTCAGAGAATTCTTTCGAATGATAAAATTAAGAACGAAAACGATGATAATGGCAGCAGTAAGAAACAATCCATTCTTTATGAAAAAATAAAAGTCAATCGCATCAGTATTGACGTGCATCAAAGAAATAATGAAAATGATAAAAACCAAAATGGAAAGAGCCAAAAAATTAATTGGCCTGGTTTGATCAAAAAAATTGGCAATCATGCTGATATTTTTTATTTTTGCCCGAGAGTATTTGAATCTCTGTTATATTTGCTGCAAGTTAAGCTAATGTAAAAACTTTATGACATAAGCCCAAAGGTTTAAGTTGATTTTAAAAAATAAACTATGATTTCAAATAATTTTTTCAGAGCCCTGGCCGAATTTATTACAGAGGTTTTATTCAGCCCATACCGAACCATCAGGTCTTTTGACAACTGGTGGGCGTCTAACTTCTTCAATGCTATTCTGTTTGCTTTAACCCTTATTTTGTTATTTTATTGGTTGGGTCAATTGCAAAAGTTCAGAAAAGCAAATACAGAATAAACCAACATTCAAAACTCAATTTTCCTTGGGTAGCAAAAACAAATTAAAACGATTCAAAGAGAACGCATCGTTTGAAAACGTAATTCAACCTGGTCGCGACGAGGTTTTACAAGGATTTCCGCTAAAAGGCAAATGGCATTCACACTTCGACAACGATAATCCCATCGTTTTGGAATTAGGCTGTGGAAAGGGAGAGTATACCGTTGCTTTAGCCCAAAACAACCCGGATAAGAATTTTATTGGCATCGATATCAAAGGAGCTCGATTTTGGCGGGGTGCTAAAACGGCTATGGAAAAGAATTTTACAAATGTTGCCTTTCTAAGAACCCAGATTGAACTTATTGATTTTTGCTTCGATCCTCAGGAAATATCTGAAATATGGATCACTTTTCCCGATCCTCAAATCAAATACAAGCGCACCAAACACCGTCTTGTAACCAAACCCTTTTTAAAAAAATATCAATCTCTTCTCAAACCGGATGGAGTTGTTCATTTGAAAACGGATAGTGAATTTTTACACGGCTATCTGTTAGGTCTGCTGCATGAAGGACGGCACGAGGTTTTATTTGCGCATCATGACATTTACAATAGTTCAAGCCCGCCTGTTGAAGCTACTTCAATTCAAACCTTTTATGAAAAACAATATTTGGAAGGGAATAAGGCCATCACCTATGTAAAGTTTAGAACAAGGTATTAAATATTCTTTTTATTTTTATCGACAGTTCATCATTTTTAAATAAATCAAAATTGACAAATGAAGGTTTTTTTTCCCAGGTATATGGTATAACGAAACAAATTCCTTTCGGTAGGGTAACTTCCTATGGTGCCATAGCAAGATACCTGGGTACACCCAGATCGGCGCGCATGGTTGGCTGGGCTTTAAATGCTTCACATCTAGATGATTCCATTCCGGCCCATAGGGTTGTAAACAGAAAAGGGCTCCTGTCCGGGAAACATCATTTCAAGGGTTCAAATTTAATGCAACAACTTTTGGAAAACGAAAATGTGAGGGTGGAAAATAATGTGATCGTCAACTTTGATAAATTGTTCTGGGACCCAAATATTGAACTTAAGATGCAATAATTGACAAATTTTTGAGTTTTTTGATTTTAAATAAGTTAATTACGCATTTTCTTTTTTATATTTGTGCTAAATTGTACTAAATTTTAACCGAACAATGAAGAAACTTTTACCTAAACTTTGTGTTGCATTACTTTTCTTCTTTTTTACGAATACTAATGCTCAAACTAGTTTTAGTCATGAAGCAGGCATTACTTTTGGGATTGCCTCTTTTCAACCGGATTTTGGTTTAAGTACAGAGTTTCCCAGTGCTAATCAGGCCACACTATCTTTTGGTCTGTCTTATTATTTGAAGTTTTTTGGTAGCCAATACAACTGGCGTAGTGGTTCTTCATTTTTTAGTGAGCATTTCAAAATGAAGTTCGAATTTTCCTACATGCACAATACGAACGTTAATAATG
>JAHEMZ010000049.1 GCA_024643385.1 Flavobacteriaceae bacterium
TTAAACATGTAACGACATGCTATGGAATTAAAAATTATCGGTGCCGGTTTTCCACGTACAGGTACCACCACTCTTAAGAAGGCATTGGAACTTCTTGGTTTTGAAAAAACATATCATTTTAAAGACTTGATCGCAGCACCTGAGCGGTTAAAGCATTGGATAGAACTTGAAGAAATAGGAGATACTGATTTTGATCTGCTTTTTGAAGGGTACCAAGCCACCGTCGATTTTCCCGGGTATCCTTATTATAAGATCCTTTTGAAAAAATATCCGCAAGCAAAGGTCATTTTAACCAAAAGAGAAGTTAATGCGTGGTATGAGAGCACTTATAAAACGGTGTGGCAAGCAGGTCCGCAAACGGTGGGAGCAAAGATAATTTTACTTGTTAAAATGCTTGTAAATACCAGACTCAGAAATACCTTTATGTGCATTAAGTTTATGCGTAAAACTTTTTTAAAGAAGCAATTTAACGGTAACTTCAATACGAAAGAACTCGCAGTAAAGGTGTTTGAAGAACATATCCAAGAAGTTTGTGCCTTTGTTCCAAAAAGCCAACTATTGGTCTATGATGTAAAAGAAGGATGGGAACCTCTTTGTCGGTTTCTTGCACTTGAAATCCCAGAGGAACCTTTTCCACATTTGAATAAAAAAGAACATTTCCACGAGATGGTAGCAGGAATGATTGAAAATGCCGCTAAAAAGAATTAATACTTTAGCTCAAAACGCTCCGAACGGTACATAATATCCAACTCTCCCCAGGCAAGGATCCTTTTACCATTAAGCGTACTGAAATATAGCGTGGCCTCAAAGACTTCATCTCCCTGTGGATAGGTAACTTCTATAATTTTACCATTGTTATTAATAAAACCGGGGGTGAATAAAATATTTTGTGTTTTTGGCAACATATCCACATCACTAATCAATAAAGAAAAAGTATCTGTACCCCTTTCTTTTCCATATTGCCAAACTTGTGAAACCGTTCCGTCTTCTTCGTTAATTTTGTATTCAACCGCCCTTGAGTAAGTCCCCTTAAATTGAAAATTCCGGGACCATCCATTATCAAAAAGCATAATATTTCCATTTGGCAGAATCTCAGGAGCGTGCTGTCCCCATGGAAAGTCAAAATCTGACGGGCTTTCATTTCCTATTTGAACCATATCCGGATAAGGGTTTCCTTCGTTATCTACTCCAGTTAACAAAAATTTCTTTGTTTCAAACCCCTTACTGTCTCTTCCCGCTTTACCCCAATTTATTTTCGGGCCCAAAATCCATTTTAACTCATCATCCCAGGATATTTTCACCAATCCCTGGTTTTTCCCGGAAACAATGATAGTACTGTCTTTTTCATTAAAAGCGAGCCCGTTCATATGCAGCCAGTCTGATTTTGTGAGATGATTCAAGTCATGTCTTTTTACATCCAGGTTTTTGGCGAGATCCCACTCTTTTGTTATTTTGCCCAATACAGGGTTAAATAAAATAATAAAATCGTTCAGCGATTCTTGTCTTTTTCCATCTATTAATATGTATTCTCCTCCCTTGCGGACAGCCATGAGCAAATCGCCACCGGGAAGTTCAACGATGTCGTGATGAATTCTATATTTTTCATCGATAACAAAATGGCTTAGCACATTACCCAGCATATCATATTCATAAATTTCATTTCTACCGGCCACCAGCAATGCCCCATTTTTAAGGCGCTGAATAGGCCATAAAATATCTCCGAAAAAATCGAGATTTAAATACCAACGCACCTGACCTTGATCATCAAAGATAAAAGGTCGGGAATCGTAGGTACCCTGTTTTGCGTAATGCATATCGCACAAATGCATTCCGGGTTCCATCCGGGCACGGTCCAATTTATTTATTTCAATTCTTGGAAAGTAATTTGGAAGTTTTTTCGTGGTGATAAACACGGTATCCGTAATCGTAGCAGTCTCATTAGATAAGGTAAGTAACACTTTATTTTTCCTGTCCGGATATAAACCGACCACCGGCACTTGTAAACTATCGGAGAACTCAACGAATGATTGTTCCATGGGACTATCTCCCAAAACTTTTATTGAGGCTTTAGAAGGCTGATTGGTTGTAATTTCAAGAAGTGCAGTTAAGGGAGCAATTCCATTGGGATCAAGCGTTGCTTTTACAGAATATTCTAATTTTGGTTCACTACAACCAAAACTTATGAATAGAAACAAGTTGGCAACAAAATAGATTCGTATCATTAAAAAAGATTTTTGCCGCATAAAGCAGAAACTAAATTGATTTGATTAAAATTAAATGGAAGGCGGCGGATTTATATACTCCTTCATTGTAGGGGAAGACTCTGTTCTTCCCAATTCTCGATGCCTCCCTCGAGATCATATACTTTGGTAAAACCCAACTCCTTTAAAATTTCAGCGGCCCGGGCACTTCTTCCGCCCTTTTGACAATAAACATATACAGGTTTGTTCTTGTCTAAGCCGGCGACTTTTTTCTCAAAATCATCGTTGGTCACACAAATATTTTGGGCATTCTGTAGATGGCTTACCGAATATTCCTCCACCGTGCGAACATCCACCAATTGTATTGAACTATCACTATGTACCGCATTATACACTTGCTCGGGTGTGATCATTTCAATTTTTCCTTCCTTGGTTTCCTGACAAGAAAACAACGCAAGGGTGAATAACAAAAGAAGGGCTGATTTTTTCATAATTGATATTTAAACGGTTTTCCCCTCCCAATCAAGGATTCCTCCTATAAGATTGAATGTATTGGGATAGCCTAGTGAATTCATAATCATACATGCCTGGGCACTTCTTGCGCCGGATCGGCAATAGATGTAATAGTATTTATCAGGATCCAAACGCTTCACATGTTCCATAAAATGTACTGCATTCATAATATCAATGTGTACAGCATCCGGTATCATCCCTTGTGCAACTTCCATGTCAGTGCGCACATCAATGATCACCGCATTTTCATCCTGTGAAGACTGCAATGCCCATTGGGATTGAGAAAGTTCTTGCATGTTTTATTTTTATGTAAAAATACTAAAACAGCAAATAATAGCGATAAAAAAACCCGAAACGTTGTTAAAATCATTTCGGGTATTTTTTTAGATAAAAACAAGATTAATTATGGGCTTCCTTAATATAACCCCAACCTTCTTGTTGCTTAACAATGATCTCCATGATACCGTCAGGAACAGACTTTACACCTTTTATAAGGTCGTCGTCCGAAGCCTTATAACGCTTCATCGTGGCAGCACATACCCTAAAACTCACGTTCTCCTTATTGATCAATGCTTCCATTTCTTCCCGAACGCTCGATTTTTCAGTTAAGAACATATCGAGTGAACCGCTGTAACCCACAACCTCAAATTCAGATTCTGGATAAGCTTCAGACATGAATTTTACATGGCGCAAGGTCGAATTATGAGTGGCAGGGTCCGAGCTGGTTACATCGAATACAATTTTTACGGGTTTCTCCTGAGCAAATCCGATCGTTACAAACAGTAATGCTAAAATGATAAGTGATTTTTTCATCTTTCTATGTTTAATTGAATTCAATTATTCTCCTGCAAATATATATCCGCATCCTTTTTCCTGAGCTCTTCCCAATGCCCAAACACCGGAAGGGACCAATTGAATTCCGGGCAATAGTGCATCTACCCATTCCTGATATACAGTATTAGCGTCGAGTCCCAATTTTGCTGCTGCAACTGAACTGTACACCATTGTGGCTAAATTACAAGCACAGAACATGGCACCTCTTTCCTGCATTCGTTTCACTCCATCGATTCCGGGTAATGGAAAATCTCCAACCTGTGGCTCATAAACTGTATTTCGTTTGGAGGGTTCTCCTGTCGAATTATCCTTGATATCGAACATTTCTCCCAAGTTATACTTCTCCCATAAGGCGTCGTTAAAAGCATAAGGAATAGCTGAATGTCTGATCACACAAACGGCGGTCATATCTTCGTCCGGTGTAAAGGTTTGATTGTTGGTGATATAAAATGCCCAGGTCCAAATAACGGGAAACCCATCATGCGGAGTGGATCCATCGTATACTACCCGATGGGATCCTTTTACCTTTTTAAACCACTCATCTGCATCTTCAGAGGTGCTTAAATCGATCGTTGGAAGGGAAGTAGCTGCCGCATGGAGCGGTGACGTAAGCAACGCAAAACTACTTGCAGCGGCCCCTAAAGCCACTGTGCTTAGAAATTTCCTTCTTGAATTTGAGTCTTCTAGTTTCATATTATTGGTTATTTATTGGTTACTAATTTGATTTCTTTAGGCCATATTCCTTTTCATAGTATTGCATGATCGCCAGAAATGGTCCCTGCTGATGTTGCTCCAATGAAAAACTATCCAAAAATGGAGGATAGGGAGTTGACACCGGTTTTTTTGTCAAATCCGGGAAATCCAGATCCAATTTTGGTTTGACGGGTCTTGATTGTTGATTGATATATCCTGCCACATCATAAGCTTGCTCATCCGTTAAGAAGGGCTTTAGATAGGTAGTCCCATAAGGCATATTGGCCTTTATGAACTGGGCGGATGTAATTACCCTTGCCATTCCTGCGCCATTATTATAAGAATTTGGGCCCCAAAGTGGCGGGTATTGAATTTGTTTTGATCCTTTCCAGCGCCTACCCTGACCATCCGAACCGTGACATTCGATACATGTATTTAAAAATATATATTTCCCATTTTCCATATCAACCGGTCGATCCGGTAATTCCAGCTCCACAAAACCTTCCCCTTCTATCCTTCCGTCTTTAGGTGCAAATCGTCCCAGCCATGTGAGGTAACTTATCAATGCCTTCATCTCTTTTTGATCCACGGACATCATACGACCATTCATACTGCGCTCCATACAACCATTCACTCGGTCTTCAATGGTACCTATTCTATTTTCTCGCCCCCGAAATTGCGGAAATCTATTCGTAATACCTATCAGGGGTGCTGCATAGGCCTTGGTACCTCCAAGAAGATGACAATTATTACACGATAAGCTATTTCCCACATAACCCACATCATTTCCCGACTCGACTCCTAAATGCTTTGGGGTATTTATAAAAATTTCATAACCATATTTAACTTCGAGGTCTTCCGGTGAGTTTGAAAGCAGGCTCACATCATAGTCTTTAAAATAAATATCGCTGGGGCCAAAGCCCAGATCTCTTGTTGAAATATCTTCAACTACGGAGCCAAAGCTGTAGTTGTTTAGAATTAAAAGAAAGACTAAAACCGTCACGATTCCTGAAAAAAAATAAAATATCGTACGGATAATGCTATTTATTCCCTGCATGCCTGATTGCTTCAACATTTGAAATTGGTCAATTAAGTACCTTCAAAGTCGGGCAGAACAAGAGTAGATTAGGAGGAGGAGGAAAATTACCTTTGAATTTTCGAATTAAATATACTAATAATTAATCTAAATAGCGGTATTTCAGTAAATTAAAAAAAATCCGAAACGCTTTACTCGTTTCGGATTTGTGGAAAAAATAAAACTACTAATCTACGCTTTCACTCCGCAGCCAATGGCTTTGGTTTCTGAAACAGTGACTTCCTTACCATGCAATAATTCATTCACTGCTTCAGCCAAAAAGCGTTTTTTCACTTGACTGCCATCACGGACATTATCGTCGATGGCACCCATATATTTTACGATTAATTTATTGTGCTCTTTTTTCAGCACATATGTATGTGGTGTTTTTTTCGCTCCATAAATGGCATATATGGTATGTGACTCGTCATATAAATAAGGAAAGGAAAATCCCTTTTCCACCGATTTCTGCTGCATGGCTTCATACGTATCTGCCGGTTGTATCGCAGGATTGTTCGGGTTAATGGCTATTACCGGATACCCCTTCTTCTTAAATTCAGCATCCAAGGCATTGATCCGGTCTTCACTGGCAACAGCATAGGGACAAGTATTACATGTAAAAATCACTATAAAACCTTTTGCATCCTTATAATCGGATAGTGAAACCATCTTTCCATCTACATTTTTTAAGGAAAAATCAGTTGCCACATCACCAATTTGGTAACCAGTTCCGGAATTATCATTCTCGGTAAAACTACTGAGGACCAGTAGACATGTGGTTAGAATCAATAGGGTATTCAATACGTTTTTCATTTCTCAATTATTTACAAAAATTTCCTTACCTCACTGTCTAATCCCTCAACGGTGAACGATCGCTCATAGAAATGCTTCTTTCCTTTCTTTACAATTACAGTGGCCGGGATCGCACCACTCCATTCATTGCTCACTAATGGGATCCAAGTATTAGCGTCCGGATCATCCAGAATGACCACCTCGCTTTTCAAACCCTGATCCATGATAAATGGACGAACCCCTTGCTCAAGATGTTCAGGAAAATCCAGACTCACCAAAACTACTTTAACCTTCTTATCTTTAAATACGCTGTCGGCCATTTCAAAGGCAGGTAATTCTTTGACACACGGTTTGCACCAAGTTGCCCAAAAATTAACGACGTATAGCGTATCATTGTCAAGAGCAAAAATTCTTTCCTGCAGTTCGTCGAAGGTGATCACAGGCACATCAACAAGAGAGCTCAAAGAAGAGGCCTCCTCTAAGTCATTATTTAATCTATCTTCAGGATTTTTACACGCTCCCAAAGAAAAAAATACCATACAAATGAGACCCATTATTTTCATCGTTTAAATCTAACGAATGTGTTACAAAAATTGAACTGCTTTAACTTTTGATTAGGATTTGCACCCCAGGATGATTAATAATATTTTGTTAAATGTTTTTCATTCCAGAAAATTGCATTACATTTGTACATACAAATATTGTTACTACAAATATGAATATCGAAGAAAGTATTAAAAACACGAGTCCGTTAAACCCGGGCACAAAGACCGTGATAAACATTATGTACACTTCTCGTCATATTGAAGAAATCGCAGCAGGGAATTTCAAGGAGTACGACCTTTCTGCACCCCAATTCAATGTGCTGCGCATCCTGAGAGGACAGAAAGGGAACCCTGCAAACTTATCTACCATTCAAGAACGAATGATCGATAAAAGCAGTAACACAACCCGCTTGATCGACAAACTCATTCAGAAAGAATTGGTGAATAGGAGAACTTGTGAAAAAAACAGAAGAAAAATTGAAGTATTCATCACCGAAAAAGGATTGGAGCTCTTAAAAAAAATGGATCCACTTATTGAAAACTTCAACAACCATATTGTGGAGAATCTCTCTAACGATGAATTAGAAAAATTGAATACCCTTTTAGACAAATTGAGAAAATAATTAAAAACAAAAAACACATTACAACTATGAAAAAGACAGTAAAAAATGTACTAGTATTAGCCTTGGCAACCGCAACCAGCGCTTTTGATACTCCTCCTTCAGAGAAAATGGAAGTATCCAAAGGAAGCATCACTTGGACGGGTAAAAAAGTAACCGGAAAGCATACCGGAACCATTGAACTAAAAGAAGGCCATTTCGAAATGGAAGGTGAAAATATCGTGGGCGGACATTTCGTGATCGATATGACTACGATCACCGTTACCGACCTAACCGGTGAATACAAAGGAAAATTAGAAGGTCATTTGAATTCTGACGACTTCTTCGGAAGCAATAATTTTCCAACCGCCACTTTGGATGTAAAAAAAGCCGTGAAAAAAGGGAATACTTACACCATTGATGGAAACATTACCATTAAAGGGATCACCGAGCCAATCACTTTCGATCTAATTAAGAATGGAAGTGAAGCGACTGCCCTATTGACCATCGATAGAACAAAGTTTGGTATTCGTTACGGGTCAGGAAGCTTCTTTGACAATTTAGGAGACTCAACAATTTATGATAACTTTGATTTGGATATCAATTTGAAATTTTAATAAACTTTCATTGCTTTAATTCAAATTGATTTTTATATTTGAATCGATGAAATTAAACACTCAACATACTTGGTGGTGGAGTAATTTGCGAACATTAGTCGTGAGCTAGACCCTCTTGTATGTATTTAATACAAAAGCCTGTCATTCACGACAGGCTTTTTTGTTTTTATTATGAAACAGTATACTTTAAAAACCTATTCCAAAAAAAGACTCGCGGATACCTTAACACCTGTATCGGTTTATTTGCGGTTACGGGATAAATTTCCGAATAGTCTATTATTGGAGAGCAGTGATTACCATGCTAATGATAATAGCTTTAGCTATATATGTTGCAACCCCATCGCTACATTTAAAATTGAACAAGAATCGATCGTGAAAAAATTTCCGGACGGTACTTCAGAAAGAACCGCAATCGACGAAAAGACAAATGTGGTCGAAGTTCTTCAAAATTTTTCTAAAGCATTTTCCATAGAGAAATCACACGGATTGAAATTTATGAACAATGGGCTGTTCGGGTATCTATCTTACGATATGGTGCGTTATTTTGAAGAGATTTCCCTGACCAAAAAACCGGGAAACCTTGATATTCCGGATGCTTTTTATGCCATTTATCAAAATATCATTGCGATCAATCATTTCAATAATGAAGCGTATATTTTTGCTCATTGCTATGCTTCGGAAAACAATATCCCCGCAATTGAACAATTACTAAATTCTAAAACTTTTGCGGAATATCCCTTTCATAGATCCGGAGATGTACAATCCAATATGGACGATACGACTTTTAAAAAATTGGTGCAAACTTGTAAAGAACATTGTGCCCGAGGAGATGTTTTTCAAATCGTTCCCAGTAAGCGATTTTCGCAAGAATTTACAGGCGATGAATTCAACGTATATAGAGCTTTGCGCAGTATCAATCCTTCGCCTTATCTTTTTTATTTTGATTATGGGAATTTCAAAATCTTCGGAAGTTCTCCGGAAGCCCAATTAGTTATTCAAAATGGCAGAGCGGAAATACACCCCATCGCCGGCACTTTTAAACGAACGGGAAATGATGAAAAAGATGCAGCACTGGCAAAACAATTAGCGGAAGACCTTAAAGAGAATAGCGAACATGTAATGCTAGTGGATCTGGCACGCAACGATCTTAGCAGACACGGTTCGGATGTAACGGTAGAAACGTATAAAGAAGTACAGTTCTTCTCCCATGTGATCCACTTGGTGAGTAAGGTCACAGCAAAGATTGATCGGGAGGTCATCGCGCTACAAATGGTTGCGGATACATTTCCGGCCGGAACCTTGAGCGGAGCCCCAAAACACAAAGCCATGCAATTGCTGGAAAAATATGAAACCGTTAACCGTGACTTCTATGGTGGCGCGATTGGTTTTATGGATTTTGAGGGAAATTTCAATCATGCAATTATCATTCGTTCTTTTGTGAGTAAGGATCATACCCTTCATTTTCAAGCGGGAGCAGGAATTGTCTCAGAAAGTGACGAAGAAAAAGAATTACAAGAAGTATATAACAAATTAGGGGCGCTAACCAAAGCCCTTACGATGGCCGAAACTCTTTGATATGAAAATATTAGTGATTGATAACTATGACAGTTTTGTCTACAACTTAGTTCATTACTTGGAAGAACTGGATTGTGAAGTTACCGTGAGGCGTAACGATCATTTCTACCTGGAAGAAGTTACCGCATACGACAAAATTTTGTTGTCTCCCGGACCGGGTATACCGGAGGAAGCAGGTTTGCTTAAAGCCGTTATTGAGACCTATGCAGACAAAATGCCCATATTAGGTGTATGTTTGGGTCAACAAGCGATTGGAGAGGTCTTCGGAGGTTCCCTCATCAACTTAAAGAAAGTATATCACGGCGTGGCGACCACAGCTACCATCCTCGTGAACGATGAACCCTTATTTAAAGGATTGGAAACGGAAATTGAAATTGGACGCTACCATTCTTGGGTCGTTTCCCATGAAAATTTTCCGGACGTACTGGAAATAACTTCTGTAGATGAAAATAATCAAATCATGTCTCTGCGCCATCGCATTTTTGACGTGCGCGGAGTTCAGTTCCATCCGGAAAGCGTGCTCACTCCGAAGGGGAAACAGATGATTAAAAACTGGGTAGAAAGTTAATATGAAAACATTGTTCAATCGATTGATCCAACATGAACAACTCTCCAAAGAGGAGGCTAGGGAGGTATTGGTTCAAATTTCTAAAGGGGTCTATAATACGAGCCAGATAGCCAGTTTTATGACCGTCTATATGATGCGGAGTATTTCCTTAGAAGAATTAGAAGGTTTTCGGGATGCCTTGCTGGAATTATGCACAAAGGTTCCTATAGAAGATTACAATACCGTAGATCTCTGCGGAACCGGCGGAGACGGGAAGAACACTTTCAACATCTCTACCCTCGCCTCTTTTATCACAGCAGGTGCTGGAGTTCTTGTCTCAAAACACGGAAATTATGGAGTCTCCTCTATCAGTGGCAGTAGCAATGTGATGGAAGGATTGGGAATCAAATTCAGTGACGATATCAATTTTTTAAAAAGGTGCTTGGACGAAGCCGGTATATGCATCTTACATGCCCCCCTTTTTCACCCCGCAATGAAAAATGTAGGACCCGTACGCCGCGAGCTAGGAGTTAAAACCTTTTTCAATATGTTGGGTCCGATGGTAAATCCGGCCTTCCCAAAAAATCAACTGGTCGGGGTATTCAATTTGGAATTGGCACGTATGTATGGTTACCTCTATCAAAAGGGAACAAAAAATTATACCGTCGTTCATGCGATGGATGGCTATGATGAGATCTCACTGACCGGGGAAGTAAAATTGATCACCCGTCAAACTGAAAAGCTCATCGCACCCGAGTATTTCGGATGTACTCCGGTCCAAGCATCATCCATTTATGGAGGAGATTCGGTAGCGGCATCTGTTGCTATTTTCAGATCTATTTTAGAAGGGAATGGGTCAGAAGCTCAAAACCGGGTGGTGTGCGCAAATGCTGCGCTGGCCATTCAAACTGTAGAAAATGCAAGCCTTGAAAAGTGCCTGCAGAAAGCGGAAGATTCCTTGTATTCCGGCAAAGCACTCAGATCCCTCACTATTTTACAATCTTTAAGTAAGAATTAATGACCATCCTCGAAGAAATATGCGCCTATAAACTGCAGGAGGTGGCCGCCAGAAAAGATATTTTCCCCATTGCTCTTTTGGAACAATCTAGGTATTTTGGTCGAACACCCCTATCGCTGGCAAGATCGATACAAAATTCAACAACGGGAATTATTGCCGAGCACAAAAGAAGATCGCCCAGTCGATCGGTCATCAATGACAGGATCCTGTTACCCGATGTAGTAATGGGATATGAAAAAGCAGGGGTGAGTGGAATTTCGATTCTTACAGATACAAAGTATTTTGGAGGATCGCTGGACGATCTGCTTTTAGCCAGAAAAACTACTACCCTACCACTATTGCGCAAGGAGTTTATCGTAGATGCCTATCAAATCATTGAAGCCAAGGCCTATGGTGCCGATGTGATCTTACTCATCGCAGCTTGTCTCGCTGAAACTGAAATTCAAACCTTTGCCAAACTGGCAAAAGACCTGGGAATGGAAGTATTGGTTGAAATTCATAACGAAGCAGAATTGGCGAAAATACGTTCCGCTTCCATCGACTTGATAGGCGTCAATAATCGAAACCTAAAAACCTTTGCCGTTTCATTGGAAACAAGTAAACACCTCTCTGCATTGATTCCTGATCATTGGATCAAAATTTCGGAAAGTGGTATCGATCATCCAAAAGCCATCAAAGAGTTAAAGGATGTCGGGTATAAAGGGTTTTTGATGGGAGAATACTTCATGAAAAATAACGATCCCGGATTTGCTGCCGAAGAATTCATTAAACATTTGCAATGAGGCTAAAAATAAAAATATGTGGGATGAAGTTCAACACCGAAGAGGTGGCATCCTTGATGCCCGATTATCTCGGGTTTATCTTTTATGAAAAAAGTCCGCGTAACTTTACAACCACAATACCTACAATATCCGACACCATTCAAAAAGTAGGCGTTTTTGTGAACGAGGATCCAATGGTCATTGGTTCCAAAATCAAGGAGTGCGGCTTGGATGTCATTCAACTTCATGGGGAGGAGTCTCCGGAATATTTGTCAGCGCTGAAGAACATGTTAAGCGGATCAATGAACACACCGATAGAAATATGGAAAGTCTTTTCCGTTAACGACTCCTTTCTTTTGGAATCCATTATGGTATATGAACCCTATGTAGATAAATATTTATTTGACACCAAAGGGAGACATTATGGTGGAAATGGCCTTCCGTTCAATTGGAATTTATTACGATCGTACCCTTCACAAAAGCCCTTTATCTTAAGCGGCGGCATTGGCCCGAATTCCGTTTCGGACCTTCAAGAATTTGCGGCCCTGGACCTTCCACTGCATGCCATAGATCTGAACAGTTTATTTGAAACGGAACCGGGGCGAAAGAATTTGAACGAATTAAAAACATTTATCCATGAACTATAACGTAGATCCCAGCGGCTATTACGGCCAATATGGCGGGGCATTCATTCCTGAAATGCTCTATCCCAATGTGGAAGAATTGCGTCAAAATTACCTTCAGATCACTTCCGAAGAAAGTTTTAAAAACGACTTTCATCAATTACTGAAAGATTATGTAGGACGTCCTACCCCACTCTATTTTGCCAAGCGTTTTTCAGAAAAATACAATACCAAAGTCTATCTAAAGCGAGAAGATCTGTGTCATACAGGAGCACACAAGGTCAATAATACTATTGGTCAGATTTTATTGGCCAAACGACTAGGTAAAACCCGGATCATAGCGGAAACAGGAGCCGGGCAGCACGGAGTGGCGACCGCAACTGTTTGCGCCTTGATGGGATTGGAATGTATCGTTTATATGGGGGAAGTGGATATCAAACGTCAGGCCCCCAATGTGGCTCGAATGAAAATGTTGGGCGCCAAAGTGGTCCCCGCGAAAAGTGGCAGCAGAACCTTAAAGGATGCTACCAACGAGGCCATACGGGATTGGATCAATCATCCGGTGGACACCCATTACATCATCGGAAGCGTGGTAGGACCGCATCCCTATCCGGATATGGTGGCTCGTTTTCAAAGCGTGATCTCGGAAGAAGTAAAAAAGCAATTGTTGGAAAAGGAACAACGGGAAAACCCCGATTATGTCGTGGCCTGCGTGGGTGGTGGTAGTAATGCCGCCGGCATTTATTATCACTATCTCAACCAACCGGAAGTGGGTATCATCGCCGTGGAAGCCGCCGGAAAAGGAATATATACGGGTGAAAGTGCTGCCACCTCGGTATTGGGAAGAACAGGGATCATCCACGGCAGTAAAACCCTGCTCATGCAAACACCCGACGGACAAATTACAGAACCCTATTCCATTTCAGCCGGACTGGATTATCCGGGGGTTGGCCCCATGCACGCAAATTTATACACAAGTGGTAGAGGGGAATTCATCTCCATTACCGATGATGAGGCTATGCAAGCCGGCCTGGAACTGAGTCAACTGGAAGGAATCATTCCTGCCATCGAAAGCAGCCATGCCCTGGCCATTTTTAAAGAGCGTAAATTTCAAGAAAAAGAGGTGATCGTGATCAATCTCAGCGGAAGAGGTGACAAGGATTTGAATACCTATATTGACTATTTTAACTTATAACCCTTTGGGCGTTCCCCTCATTCGCGATAGAAAAATCGCTCGTGAGGGTCGGGCTTTCGGCACAACAAGGTAGTTGCCTCTATCCCTAACGCAATAATTGAAACTATGAATCGCATTCAGAAAAAATTAAAAGAAAACAAAAAGTTGCTTTCCATCTACTTTACGGCCGGTTATCCCAATCTTGAAGATACCGTCCCTATTATTCAGGAGTTGGAAAAAGAGGGGGTGGATTTTATAGAAATTGGGTTGCCGTTCAGTGATCCCTTAGCCGACGGACCCACCATTCAGGAAAGTTCCACTAGGGCTTTGCGGAATGGAATGACCACCTCAGTACTCTTTGAACAATTAAAGGACATTCGAAAAAAAGTCGATATCCCACTCATCCTGATGGGCTATTTCAACCCGGTATTACAATACGGGGTGGAAGCATTTTGTAAAAAATGTCAGGAAATTGGCATCGACGGACTCATTCTACCCGATCTTCCTTTAGCTGAATATCAGCGAGAATACCGGCCCATCTTTGAAAACTATGGTCTTATCAATATCTTCTTGATCACTCCTCAAACTTCAGATCAACGTATTCGGCAGATCGATCAAGCGAGTAATGGTTTTGTCTATATGGTAAGTAGTGCTAGTACGACCGGCGCACAATCCGGTTTTGGCAGCATTCAGGAAAAATACTTTGAGCGTATTGCTAAAATGCAATTAATCCATCCCCTGGTGGTAGGCTTTGGCATCAGTGATCAGGCAACTTTCGAAGTCGCCACGAAATATGCGCAAGGAGCTATTATAGGCAGTGCCTTTATCAAAATGCTTGACAAAGAAGGTAAGGATGGCATTGTTCCGTTCATCAGATCGATCAAAACCGCCTCCCAAAAATAGGTTATTTCTAATTTTCGTAAATTTATGGGATATAACTAAAACTATAATTTATGGGAAAAGGCGACAAAAAATCAAGAAGAGGTAAAATTATAAGAGGCACCTACGGAAATCTAAGGCTTCGAAAAAAGAAGAAAAGAGAGAACATCAAGGTTCCAAAAAAGAAAGCCTAGTTATTAAAAACAAAAACCCCCTCCGTTTGGAGGGGGTTTTTTATGATTAACTTATTAATTATTCTCTGATCAATCTTTTCACAGTCTGACCTCCTTCACCTTGGATCTGTACCATATACACGCCT
>JAHEMZ010000002.1:0-12587 GCA_024643385.1 Flavobacteriaceae bacterium
TATTGGGTAATGATATATTCCCAGGAGGGGTTGGTGGTGGATCCTCCGGAAATACTTTTTATTATTTCATCTAAGGGTATTGCCACCGATCCTAGACTGATATTTGCCAGAAACAGCAAAAGCATGGTAAGGATTAGAAAGAAAAAGGTTTTGTTGTAATTCCCTGTAATCTCCATCACTCTAAAGGTGCGAAAAAATAAAGTTCATAATCGGGCAATAGTTGAGGATGTAATATTTTGATGATATCCTTTAATACCAAATCCGGACGATTTGGCGCTAATTCATAATAAATCACTCCTCCTGTGGCTCCTTTCTTATTAGTAAAACTATATACCTTTTTATCCTGAAAGGCTTTAAATTCGGCATATATTGAATGTGCGTCCTGCAATTGTTGATAAGCGGTAAACTGTCCGGGTCCAATCCAAAAATCCGCATCCTTTCCGGTTTCCAGCACACTTTCTAAATTCAAGCTCAGACTACCGGTTCCTTTTCGATCCTTCCAAAGGTAATTCCCGTGAGCATCTGCGATAAACTGTGCCGCCCAGCTATCTCCTTGCGGCAAGTACCAAACATCCTTAAACATGGCTCCGCTAAGTGCGGTGGGATAATTAGGGGCATTGTCGGCCAGTGCTTTAGCCTCATTATAATTTTTTTCAATGACAGAAAAAATACTGTCTGCAGCTCGCTCCTTTCCAAAAAGTAAACCGAAAAACTTGATCCATTCCGCTTTCCCGAGTGGATGCGTTTCTGTCCAATCGGCGTTATAAAGAACAGGGATGCCCGCTCGTTGTATGGTATTGACCGCTTTGTTCTTTCCTTCAACGGCAAAAGTTACCACCACATCAGGTTTCGATTCTATAAGTACTTCCGTATTCATCTCCTCATTTTTTCCTAATTCCCTTATTTTACCGGCATCGATAAGGGCGCGCGTCTTTTCCGAGGAAATATAGTCCAGATTAGGAAATCCAATAAGTGCGGTCTCTTCGCCCAACATCTCTAAGGAGGGAATATGGGTCGTTGATGTAACTACAATGGATTGAATTGGAATTTGTAATACTCCTTCAAAATTTTCCTCCCCCGCCAAGAGTGAATCAGATCTTTTTAACAGATATCGAAATTCCAAGTCGCTCTCGGGCCATGGATCAGAGATGGTAATTATGGTGTGGGTTTCAAAGTTCTCCATACGAAAACCTTTGGCATAGAGGATCTCTGAAGCCTCCGCTTTTATTGATTCAGAAACATCTTTTGAATTATCTATACAACCTGTAAATAGGAAGCAAATTCCGATAAGGGTCCACATTTTTAGCATTCCCAAAAATAAAGGATTTTATGGGGCTTTCACAAGGTATAAAAATGTATTTTCGTTTTGGATTTTGGTTTTACCCTCACAAAGAAGGGAAAATTAAAAGGGAATTCGGTGAAAAACCGAAGCTGTTCCCGCAACTGTAAGCCGTCTGTCACAATCAGATAGCGCAAAACTTCGACCACTGTGTAAGTAACACGGGAAGGTAAGCGCGCCAGGTGAGCCAGGAGACCTGCCAGAATTCAACGCGTGGTCAAACTTTCGGGATCAAAGGTTTGGGAGATAATTTAATGTTTTTAACACATTCCAAGGTTATTTCTTGCTTTTTTACCGTTTTAATTTTTTAAAATGAAAACACAATTTCTTTTCTTTATTAGCCTGCTGGGCACAAGTCTTCTATTAGCACAAAATACTGATTCCGAACAACGGTTTGAACATTTAGATTCTGTTTACATTGACGCTAAGGTGAACATTTCCCGAAAGAATAGCGGGAAAACAGTAACAGTAATCTCAAAGTCAGTTTTGGATCAACATAGAGGAGGATCGGTAGCACAAATTCTCAATGAGGTCGCTGGGTTTGAAATTAATGGGAGTTCTAGCAATAACGGTCAAAATTTAGGCTATTTTGTAAGAGGAGGCAAAAATCGGCAAGTGCTGATCTTGATGGATGGCGTTCCGCTTACAGATGCCTCTCAAATTTCCAACGATTATGATCTTCGGTTGATCCCTTTGGATCAAGTGGAAAAAATTGAAATTTTAAAAGGAGCTTCGAGTGTTCTTTATGGTAGTGGAGCCGCTACGGCTGTGATAAATATTACCACCAAGGGTTTGTCAAAGAAACCTGTTCAATTGAACGTTTCTACCGTTTTAGGAACGGACAGGGCAGCCGAAGATTCAAATTACTCTGTACAAGCTATAACCAATCATGTCAACCTCTCCGGTTCGTTTGGTAAAATCACTTTTGGGGCGGAACTGAACCATAGATTCAGTGACGGATTATCCGCCATTGCTGCTCCCGAAGGTACTGAGCCTTTCGATGCGGACACCTTTAATGCCTTTCACGCCAAGGCTAACATTGGGATCCAGATCAATTCTAATATTGCCTTGAGTCAATTTGTTTCCGGGGAACTATTAAATAGTGGTTTTGATGATTTCAGTTATAGCGATGCCCCACATTTTAGCACCTCGAAGCAGTTTCGCACGGGAGGGCATTTTGAGTGGAAATACAAAAAGGGGATCTATATCTTTAATGATAATTTCACCATTTTAGAACGAGAGATCAGTTCGTTCTATCCCGCAAAATACGATTCTAGATCATATACGTTCGACAACTATGTACAACATGTTTTGGGAACTGAATTGAAAGTCATTTTAGGATTGAATGGCAATTTCAGTAAAATGAACTCATATACTTTGCCCTACGGAGCTCAGGAGTTCACCCAAGAAGTGAACAATGATTTAGCACGTATGAATAATTTTGATCCTTATTTGAACTTTCTATATACCTCCTCTTTCGGATTGACGATTAACACGGGAGTGCGAATGAATATCCACAGTGTTTATGATACTCATTGGGTATATCAGGTTAATCCTTCCTATTATGTAGATTTGAAAAACTTTGGAATGAAGTTAATGGGGTCGTTGAGTACGGCCTATATCACCCCATCATTATACCAGATCTATGATCCGTTATATGGCAATCAGGCACTTGATCCTGAAGAAAACACTTCAGTCGAAGTAGGGATCGAGTTTACGAACGATTCAAAGGCAAGATTATCCCTTATATATTTCCAGCGAAAAGAAAAACAATTTATCGACTTTGTATTGGTAGATCCTGATCAATATTTGTATCAATACCAAAATATAGGGGATGACTTTAACGTGAGTGGGTTGGAGGTTGAACTGGCAGTCCCCGTATTGCAGAAAGTACTGTTGAATGCTAACTATACCTACACATATCGGGATGATCGCTTTGCGATTCGCATTCCAAAACATAAAGTAAATGTCGGTTTATTATATACTCCGGATATCAAAACAAGTTTGGGTGTGAATTATAAATATGTTTCTGATAGAGAAGATACTTTTTTCAATTCTGACACTTTTGCTTCTGAAAAGGTTTCTTTACACTCTTACCACCTGGTCGATTTAACCATAGATCGGAAAATAAATAATATCCTTACCTTCTTTGCGAGAGTTTCTAATCTATTTAATACTGATTTTGAAGAACTGTATCGGTACCAAACCAAGGGAAGAAATGCACAGTTAGGGGTCCAATTGTCTTTGTGAACGAAGTCTGTCGTTCTTTCGTAATTATTGAGTTTTGAGCAGTTGCATGCCGTTTGAAGTGCCGATACGAGCAGCGCCTGCCGCTATCAATTCCAAGGCTTGTTTTCCTGTGGTAATTCCACCGGAAGCTTTGATCTGTATATGAGGAGGCAAAAGTTCTCGAAGTAGGGTTATGTCTTTATAGGTGGCCCCGCCGCTTCCAAAACCGGTGGATGTTTTTACAAAATCGGCCCCTCCTTTTTCAACAAGGGAGGCGGCTATTTTTTTTTCTTCCTCCGAAAGGGAACAAGTTTCAATAATTACTTTCAGGATTTTTGAGCCGACCGCTTTTTTAACGGCCGCTATTTCCTCACGGACGCTTTTTACCAGTCCTGCTTTCAAGAATCCAATGTTCATTACCATGTCAATTTCATCGACTCCCATACGGATGCAATACGCTGCTTCAGCTACTTTGGCCTCGGTCGACATGCTTCCCAAGGGGAATCCTACCGTAGCGGCCACCCTCACCCGCTCAAATTGAAGGCGCTTTACAGCCGTTAAGGCATAACAACTATTTACACAAACTGCATAGAAATGATGAACAACCGCTTCCTTACAAAGTTGCTCCACATCTTCAGGCGTTGCGGTGGGTTTAAGAAGGGTGTGATCGATGAATTGACGCAATTCCATTAGGTATGGGAGTGTATTAAATCAGATAAGGTATTTTTAGACTGAACACCCGATTGCCTCCAAACTTGTTTACCCTCTTTGAATAATACCAGCGTGGGAACACCCATCACTTTATAACGGGAAGCAAGGGCTTGATTTTTATCCACATCGATCTTTATCACCTTTACTTTGTCACCCAGATCTTCCTTAAGCTGTTTTAAAATAGGGGCAAGGGCTTTACACGGACCGCACCATTCCGCGGAAAAATCGACCAATACCAAATGATTAGATTGTACGATATCCTTAAAACTACTCATGCTTTATACTTTTAACGGATTCAAATTATAACGTCTAAGTACGGGTAATAATTTATACAATGGAATTTGAATAGAATATTCCCCCGTATAGGCCGGACACACAATACAATCTTCGAAATAATATTCCACAGAATCGTCATTGACTACAAAATTATTTTTGTACCTGAAGAAGTCATCCTGAGTTACCTCCCAACATTCGTAAAAGAGATCTCCCGATTTAATTTTGCTGCTGATCAGTTCATTCAAGATACCTCTTAATTCTTCTTCGGAACCTTCCACAAAGAAATCTTCGTAATTCATAAAGATTCCTCGGTCGAGATCGAAATTCAAACAATCGAATGTATAAGCAGGATGCATGGCTCCGGAGTAGTAATTTTCCTTATAAAATAAGACGCTGATCAATTGTTCATTCACATGATAGATCTTGTAGTTCACAATACGTTTTTCGCGAATTTGACGGATGCGCAATGTATCACACAACAGCTCCTTATCTTCCAGGATCTGAGCCTCGACCTCTTTGATGTTTAGGTATTTCTTAGCGATGTATGTATTAAAGTTGACATTGGTAGGTTTTCGATTTTCATTCAAATAAGGATAATTGAAGTCGATCACATAGAAATCTGTTTCCTTATAGTAATCTTTATCATCCAACAAGGGATCCAATTGTAGACGCTCATCCGGTTTATCTTTAAGTTCCTTTCGGATAATTTCAATACGTTGTTGGGTCTCCAGATCCCGGTCTGCATCAATGATCGTTAAGGTATCCGTCAAAGTAGTTTCTGAAGGAGTTTCGATAATTTCCTGCTCCTTTTTTGTATCGTTTTTACATCCTATCAGCAGGATGAACAGTGTACAAAGCCAAATATAATGTCGCATTTTAATTATTTAATAGCAGTTGTAGTTTTCCCAGCAGTATCAGCTCGCTTTTATTTTTCCCCGAAAAGGCATTAGCAATTGAATGTGCAGTTTTTAAAATTAGCTCTTTCCTTTTTTTAGTAAAAAGAGCAGGGTGTTCTTGGTAAAACTCTTTAAAGCTTTCAAAGCATAGATTCGCTTCTAAACTTTCGTAATCCAGCCAGTCAAAAACGATTTCCAATTGGTAGGCAGCATCTACGCCATAATCGTCCTGTAAATTGTCCAGATCTTTCCAGTCACTTTGGACCATTTCCTTAAGGCTTTTATACTCACTTTTGCGCACAACTTTATCAGCAGCAGCAATGGAATAGAAAAGTTCTCCGGTCTTTTGATAAAATGTTAATGATGATTTTTCCGCTGAGCTCATAACCCGTTATGTTTAGTGATATAAAGTTATATCAACCCTTTTGGCAGTACAATGATAATTATCAGTTCAATTATTGTCTAGAAAAACCCTATTTTTGGGCTGTGGTATATTACGATAACAAGCAACAAATTTTCAACATTCTTACCGAAGCAATTTCAGAAGGAATTGTTATTGTAAATAAGGAACAGCAAATGGTTGCTGTGAATGAAACTTTGTCCCAATTGTTTGGTTACAAAAAGGAAGAATTGACGGATGGTTCTTTACATATGCTTATACCTAAAAAGGCTCAAGATACACATGTTAAGCAAGTAGGTGAGTTCCTTAAGAATTCAGAAAAGCGAATCATGGGGCAAGGCAGGGAGCTTTTCGGGATACGGAAAGATGGTTCTTTATTTCCGGTGGAAGTGGGTTTGAAACCATTTACGGCAGGGGAGGAACAGTTTGTTATGGCCATGGTCATTGATATTTCCTTAAGAAAGGCGCAGGAGCAAGAGATGAGAGACCTGAATGCTCAATTGGAGCGAATGGTTAACGAGCGAACCACTGCCCTTCAGCAAGGGATCAAAAAGTTGGAAAAAGAGATCGAGCGACGAAAGGAAGCTGAAAATAAAATTAAGGAAGCTTTACGTAAGGAAAGAGAGCTTAATGACTTGAAAACAAAGTTTTTGTCTTTAGTATCTCATGAATTTAAAACACCACTGAGTGGAATTATGACTTCCTCTACGCTGATAGGAAAATATGTAAAAGAAGATCAACAAGACAAACGACAAAAGCATATTAATACGATCACGGGTAAGGTCAAATACTTGAACAATATCCTAGACGATTTCCTGTCTGTTGAACGACTTGAAACGGGAAAGGTGAATTATAAGTTAAACACTTTTCCTTTGAGTAAGGTGATCAACGAAGTAATATATAATGCTAATATGTTATTGAAGGAGGGACAATTGATCAATTATCCTGAAAAGATCGATGAAATTGAGCTCAAATTTGACGAAAAAGTATTGGAATTGGTGTTGACCAATTTGGTCAATAATGCTATTAAATATTCTCCTGAACATACGGTGATCGATATTTCGGTTGTTAGTTCAGAGAAGGAACTGGAGATAGTGATCTCAGATGAGGGTATTGGGATTCCGAAAAAGGAACAAAAGTTTATTTTTAACCGATACTTCAGGGCTGAAAATGCGCTTCTAAATCAAGGAACCGGAATTGGTCTTAATATTGCAAAAAGTCATTTGGAAAACCTTGGTGGAGATATTACCTTTGAAAGTGTGGAAAATCGCGGAAGTTCGTTTAAAGTATTTGTTCCAATTTCAACCTGATTATTTTTATGAAGACTATTTTATTAATTGAAGATGACATCGCGTTGCGTGAGAATACAGCGGAAATACTGGAGCTTTCCGGGTATCATGTAATCGTCGCTCCAAACGGAAGGTTAGGAATCGACAAGGCCAAAGAGCTCTTGCCGCATTTAGTAGTTTGTGACATTATGATGCCGGAAGTGGATGGATATGGAGTTTTGGAAAACCTTTCACAGGATAGTCGAACAAAACATATCCCTTTTATTTTTCTTTCCGCGAAAACAGAGCACAAGGAAATCCGAAGAGGAATGGACCTGGGAGCAGATGATTATCTCACCAAACCCTACGAGGAGAGCGAGTTGTTGAGTGCTATTGAAAGCAGGTTAGCCAAATCTGAGATCATTGCTCAAATGGCCAAGTCCAATGTGAAGGAAGTACCGGTTCAAGAGGAAACCTCACTACGCGATCTGAACGAGTTAAAAAACTTTTTTGACGATAATGGGGATATCATCAAGATGCATAAAGGAGAAAGCATCTATGAGGAAGGACAGCATTCCAATAAGGTGTATTTAATTTTGAAAGGAATTGTAAAAACCCATAAGATGGATGAAAATGGCAAAGAGTTGATTACGGCTTTGTATGAACCGGACGACTTTTTAGGGTTTACATCCTTTGAAGAGAACATGCCTTATCAAGAATCTGCCTCTGCGGTTGAAAATGTAGAATTAGCCGCCATTCTCAAACAGGACCTCAAGGAGATTCTAGGTAAAAGTAAAGATGTAACACTGGAATTAGTGAGTGTACTTACTGAAAACCTCTCAGAAATAAAACAACAATTACTGCAAATGGCCTATAGTTCTGTACGTAAGAAAACGGCCAAGACCATCCTGCAATTTGCAAAAGTATTGCATAAAAAACCTGACGAAAGTATCAAGATCTCGAGATACGATCTAGCTAATGTAGCAGGAATTGCAACCGAAAGTTTAATTCGCACTTTGTCCGGTTTTAAGAAAGAAGGTCTTATTGAGATAGAAGGTCGAAACATTCGAATATTGGACCTCGCTGCCTTGGAACGTATGGAATAATATTCAAAACTGATATTTGTCATTCTTTCTAGCTGCTTAGCCAAGTATTTTTGGTGCAGAAAGTTGAAGGAATGCAACGGATATTATTACCAACCGATTTTTCAGAGAATTCGTGGAACGCGATTCAATATGCCTTTGCATTTTTTGAAGGATGTTCTTTGGATTTCCATATTTTACATGTGGGATTTAGCGGTAGTGTAGAGGCAACTGAGGATTTACACCTTCAAGGAATTGCGATCCCGGGTATTATTACCAAAGGGATCCAGTCTAAATTTGATCGACTGCTCAAGAAGATTAAGAAGACCTACCCTAATCACACACATAATATATATACTCACTACGAGGCGAATTTATTTATTGAAAGTGTTCGAAAAATCATAAAAAATGAATCGATCGACATGATCATTATGGGTACAAAAGGAGCTTCACATATCAAAGGAGTTACCCTTGGAAGCCATGCAGGATCGGTGATTACCCGTGTGAAATGTCCGACCTTTGTCATTCCTGAAAATGCTGCCTATGAAAACCCGGAAAGTATTGCATTTCCAACCGACTTCAATATGATCTACAAGGATCGCGTCTTACAAACCCTCAAACAGATTTCAAACTATCACGATTCGTCCATAAAGGTGTTAAGAGTAGCTGTGAGGGAAGGAACCCTGGAAAATGAACAACTGAAGAATAAGGATTTTTTAAGTGATGCCCTCTATGAGATACCCCATAGTTTCCACTGGATACAAAATCCGGAATTAGAGAAAGGTTTGCAAACTTTTATTGATCTTATGGAAATCAAGATCATCGCAATGGTGGGTAAAAATTTAAACTTTTTCCAGCGTCTACTATTTAAACCCATGATCGCTAAAATTAGTTATCACACTAAAATTCCGTTTTTGGTATTACACGAGTAGGCGGGGATTCTTTTTATGACTGTCTAATCTAGTTAAAATCAGTAGTTTGTTTTTTCGGATTAGGGCAGATTTTACCGCCGTCTACTGATATTTATCATTCTTTTTTTTTCGCAAAAAGTTTACGTTTGAGCATACCTTTGAAGACGCGGAAACCATGAGAAAGATTTTAATTCCTATAGACTTTTCAGAATGTTCCTTTAATGCCATTCGTTATGCGATGGAGCTGTTTAAGTATGACAGAAGTGAGGTCTACATCTTGCACGCATATGCAGATGAGGTATACGAAGATAAAGCGGTTTTAGATCGAACGGGTCTTGAGGAAGTAAAGAAAAATATTCATCAACACACTTTACAGGAACTGGATAGGGTTTTAGAACGGATGGATAGGTTGGCGCCCAATCCTCGGCATCATTTTCATTCGAAAGCCGTATTTGGTGTGATGATCGATGCAGTGAATGATTTTATCGAAGCTGAAAATATTGATCTTGTGGTCATGGGAACTGAAGGAGCAGCGCGAGACAAAGCGATAACCTTTGGAAGTCAGACCTTGCAAGTTATTAAATATGTGAAATGTCCTGTGTTGGCGGTACCTGCTTGTTTTAAAGATTTCAATCCAAAGCATATTCTGTTTCCAACAGATTACCTCGTACCCTATGTCAAACGAGAGCTGAAATTGTTAAGCACTTTGGTTAAGAATTTGGCGGCTCGTATTTCTTTACTTCATGTTTCAAAGTTTGAAAAGTTATCCTTCCGTCAGGAAGATAACCAGACATTTTTGCTTGATTGTTTAAAGGAAAATAATAGTGCAGTCAAGCATTTTGATGGGGACGATGTGATGATGGCCATTAATCACTATTTAAAAGAAGAGCAAATCGATTTTTTGGTCATGGTTAATACACGTCATTCTTACTTGGAGAATTTATTGGTCACCTCAAAGATCGACACGTTAGGATTACAAATTTCCATTCCATTTTTGGTACTACAAAATTTACCCCGATAAACTTCTGAATTATGAGAAAGAAAATTTTAATTCCCACCGATTTCTCCCGAAATGCTTGGGATGCGATTTCCTATGCAGCAGACATGTTTCACAAGGAATCCTGTGATTTCTATTTACTGAATGTCTATGATTATGCCGATTATGCAACCGATAATATCATGGTTCCTCAATTGGATGATAAATTATTTGAAACCCTGAAAGGCAATTCGGAGAAAGGATTAGAAAAACTACTCCAACGTCTATCCTTTAGAGATCAGTCCTTCGACCATCAATTTATCACACTCTCACAGCAGAACAATCTGATCGATGCCCTTCGAGAAGTGGTCGAGCTGAAAGGGATCGATTTAATTGTTATGGGGACTAAGGGAGATACGGATTCACTGAACAAGACATTTGGTTCTCATACGGTCATGGTAATGGAGAAAGTTCGGAATTGTCCGGTTCTAGCCATTCCTCCAACGGCACTTTACACTTTGGTAGAGGAAATTGTATTTCCTACCAGTTTCAAAACACATTATAAGAAAATGGAACTGGAATATCTTGTGTACCTCGCTAAGATCACAAAGGCGGCCGTTAGAATTGTCCATATTATCAAAGAAGACAATCTTACAGAGGAACAACGCAATTTTAGGGAATTGTTGGAAGAATGTTTGGAAGGCGTTGAATTTAGTTATCATTTTTTGGAAAGTGACCATATCAATGAAGCGGTGGATGTTTTTGTACAAAGTCGAAACAGTGGTATGATAGCCTTTATCAATAAAAAGCACACCTTGTTCTCCAATTTGTTCACAAAGCCGATGGTAAGGGAATTAGGGATGCATGCAAGGGTTCCTGTACTCGCCTTGCACGATCATCATAATTAGATATGCCTGTAGCACCTATCACAATAACAAAGTCATCCGGAAAACAAGCTGTCTTTTCCATTGAGAAGCTTCGAAATTCGTTGCAAAGAAGTGGCGCGGATGAGGCAACTGTGAAAGAGATAGTTTCGGTGGTCAGAGACGAGTTGTATCAAGGGATCTCTACAAAATCAATTTATAATAGAGCCTTTGCTTTATTGAAAAAGAAAAAGGCGGTATTTGCTTCTAAATACAAACTCAAGAAGGCCATTTATGAATTAGGCCCCACCGGCTTTCCTTTTGAAAAGTTTTTAGCAACCTTACTTGAGCACTCGGGTTATAAAGTTCAAGTAGGCCAATTTATGAAAGGTGGCTGTGTAAGTCATGAGTTAGATGTAATTGCAAAAAAGGATGGTGATCACGTGGTTATTGAATGTAAGTTTCACAGTGACCCTTCTCGTAAATGCGATGTAAAAGTTCCTTTGTACATACATTCCAGGTATCAAGATATATTAGGTTATCCCCGAAAAGAGCCCCCAAATGAATGTTGGGTAGCTACGAACACTCAATTCACTAAGGACGCTATCGATTATGGCAAATGTGTTGGTTTATATCTTTTAAGCTGGGATTTCCCTGTCGGTGACAGTTTAAAGGATCGTATCGATCGTTTAGGGCTCTATCCGATCACTGTTTCTACCCTCATGACCAAAAGAGAAAAACAGTTTCTATTAAGTCGAGATGTGGTATTATTAAAACAATTGCATAAAGATTCCTTTTATATGGACCATTTAGGTATTTCAGAGAATCGAAAGGAAAGAATAATGAATGAAGTCAAGATGCTCTGTAATTTATAAGTCATGCGAACAGCAAAGATTCATTTTCTTGGTGCTGCCGGAACAGTGACCGGATCCAAATTCCTTTTGGAAACCCCCGAAATAAATATTTTGGTTGATTGTGGCGTTTTTCAAGGTCTTAAAGAGCTTCGCTTACATAACTGGGAACCAATTCCTTTCGATGTCTCTAAAATCGATTTTGTTCTGTTAACACACGGACACTTAGATCATTCCGGATATCTGCCACGACTCTTGCAACAAGGCTTTCAGGGTAAGATCATGGGAACGCCCCCTACTTTAGATATTGCTGAAATCATTCTTAGAGATAGTGCTAAAATTCATGAGGAGGAGGCTGAAAGAGCAAATGAAGAGGGCTTTTCTTCTCACCACCCCGCTTTGCCTTTTTACACATTAGAAGAAGCGGAAGAAACGCTAACGTATTTTAAAAATGTCCGAAAAGACGAATGGATCTCTCTTTCCGATCATGTGGAATGCAGGTTCAGGTATAACGGACACATCTTGGGCGCCACCTTTATTGAATTGAAGATATTTGACAAAATATTTGTTTTTTCAGGGGATGTCGGCCGAAGAAACGACCTTTTATTAATGCCTCCGGAACGACCTCGTTGGGCCGATTATCTTTTTTTGGAAAGTACCTATGGAAATAAACTGCATCCGGATGATGATATTTCAGGCATACTGGCTGAATTGATCCAAAAAACGATTGAACAGAGGGGAACGCTAATTATTCCTTCCTTTGCTGTAGAACGACTTCAGGTTTT
>JAHEMZ010000002.1:12687-128496 GCA_024643385.1 Flavobacteriaceae bacterium
GAGGGGATAATGCCTTCTTGGTTTGAAACCAACGAATGGTTTGATGATGATTTCTTCAACCACGGAAAGAATGTGCCAGCGATGAACATCAAAGAAGATGAACATCAGTTTGAGATCGATTTGGCCATACCGGGATTTTCAAAAAAAGAAATTGAAGTATCCTTGGAAGATGACAAGCTTCATGTGACTGCAAAAAAAAGTATTGAAAAAGTAGAAGATGACATTACGGGCTTTACTCGTAAAGAATTCTCTTACAATGAGTTTGAACGACTCATTACATTACCTTCTTTTGTGGAACCACAAAAAAAAGTGAAAGCAGTTTACGAAAATGGAATTTTGAAACTAATGCTTCCAAAGAAAAAAGAAGCGCTAATTTCGAAAAAGAAATTAATTGAAATTGCCTAACTTGAAGTAAAGAAAGGCAGGAATAAGATTCCTGCCTTTTTTTATGCCCCATTTTTACACCTTAATTTATTTCAGAACAAGCAAAGGCACCCGACTTTGATAGGTTATTTTAGAAGTATCTGAACCTGAAAATATTCTTTCAAAGAATGATTTGGGTCGTATAAAAATCGCATGTATATCGATGGGTAGTAATTGTTCATAACTACTGATGGCTTCGGGAGAAGGAACTCCCGTTATACTGTGATAGTTAACCATTGAAAATTTCTCTAATACCTTGTTGGGGAGTAGTTTATTATGGGTATCAAGTTGTAGTACCTCCAAACTCACATTGTGATCTCTTACTAATTCCCCCAAGGGAGCTAAAGCATTGGGATGAAAATGGTCTTGCTCTCTAAGCGTAAAGAGAATAGAAGATAATCCTTTAAATTGAAATCCTTTTGGAATGGCGAGGATAGGGCAACGAACTTGACGGATCACTTGCAAGGTATTGCTGCCGAACAACACTTCGGAAGCATTGGTCGCCCCATTGGTACCCATAATGATCAATTCGATATTTTTTGCCGCTACTAATTGTTGAATAGCATCCGTGAAATTGTCAAAATCAAATTGCTCTTCGAAATAGAATGGTTGGGATTCGTATTTCTTGGCATAACCTTCTTTTAAGTCTTTCAGTTTTTTTTTGTTGTCGTTGGCAATCGCTTCATAGATACTATAATCCGGGGAAGCGGTGTAGATGTCATCCGTAATATATTCTGAAGGCTTTTGAACATTCAGAAAGATAAAATCACAGGATTGATTTTCGAATAAAGACATCGCATAGTCGATCGCATTGATCGAGTTTTCTGAGAAATCCGTGGGGAGTAAAATGCGTTTCATCGAGAATAAGTTTACTAATCTAAGATAGATATGAATTTGGGTTTGATTCATGATTTTACTCATAATCTGGGAACCGATAGGTGATTTATGTCATTGTTTTCGATATCTTTAATTAAGATTTTTGAATTTAATTCAACTAAAAAGTCAATGACCCACTGTTACCACTGCGGTGATTCCTGTGAGCGCCAAGAATTGCATTATGACGACAAAAGTTTTTGTTGTCAGGGATGTATCACGGTCTATGATATTCTCGACAAGAACAATTTAAATTATTATTACGAGCTGGAAAAGAATCCCGGTATTTCTCCTGTGGAAATAGCCGGAAAGTATGATTTTTTAGACAACAATAGCATCATTGGAAAGTTGTTGGAGTTTGATGATGGACGTACGCAGATCATTTCCTTCCTAATTCCAAGTATTCACTGTTCTTCCTGTATTTGGGTATTAGAGAATTTACAAAAATTAAATAAAGGGATTCGTACTTCGCAAGTCGATTTTCCAAAGAAGACGGTTCGGATCACTTTTGTTTCAGGAGAAATAACGCTGAAAGATTTGGTGATTTTACTAGCCAAATTAGGGTATGAGCCCTATATCTCCATGGAAAACATGGATAAAAAGAAACCCAGGATCAACCGTACCCTTATTTATCAATTAGGAATAGCAGGATTTGCCTTCGGTAATGTCATGTTTCTGTCATTTCCGGAGTATTTTCAGGTGCAGGAATTTTGGTTAGATCGGTTTAGTCCTTTGTTTCGATGGCTCATGTTTGCTTTTTCAGTGCCAGTTGTGTTTTACTCGGCAAAAGATTATTTTATCTCTGCCTTTAAAGGCCTTCGATCCCATATTTTAAATATAGACGTTCCCATTGCATTGGGAATTTCAGTTTTGTTTGTGCGAAGCACCTTGGATATCATCATGAATTGGGGAACCGGTTTCTTTGACAGTCTTACGGGCTTAGTCTTCTTTTTATTGGTGGGGAAATATTTTCAGCAAAAAACTTACGCATATCTCTCCTTTGAAAGAGATTATAAATCGTATTTCCCTATCGCCATTACCCGAATTTCAAAAGATCAAAAAGAGGAACAAGTACCTGTTTATGAGATTGAACAAGGGGATCGATTGATTATTCGGAATAAAGAATTACTTCCTGTAGATGCTATTTTATTGAAAGGGAACGCACTGATCGATTACAGTTTTGTAACCGGTGAGGCCGTTCCGGTGTATAAATTTTCAGGAGATAAATTATTCGCCGGGGGGCGACAAACAGGGGGAATTATAGAAGTTGAGGTCATCAAAAAAGTAGAACAAAGCTATTTGACACAACTTTGGAGCAACGAGGTTTTTTCAACTAACAAGCAGCATCTTTTTCAGTCGTTGACGAACAAAATCAGCAAATATTTTACAGTTACCATCCTTAGTATCGCTTTATTGTCGGGTCTATTTTGGATGATTTTTGACCTTTCGAAGGTATTTCAGGTATTAACAGCTGTGTTGATCGTCGCTTGTCCATGCGCCATCGCATTGGCAGCACCCTTTACCTTAGGAAATTTATTGCGTTCCTTCGGAAAGCATAAATTTTATCTCAAAGAATCTTATATCATAGAGCAAATGGCTCAAATCGATATCGTAGTATTTGACAAAACAGGTACGCTCACCACGCACGAAAATACCAGTATCTCTTATGAAGGCATTCCGTTGAGTCAAGAGGAGCTTATCTTGCTCACCAGTTCGCTAAGAGCTTCCAATCATCCTCTAAGCCGTGCATTGTATGATATTTTAGACAAAAACAATATTGCAACACTGGATAGTTTTGAAGAACTAGCAGGAGAAGGAATTGTGGCCCGTCATAAGGCACAAAGTATTAAAATTGGTTCCTCCGCTTTTGTTTCACCTCCGCTGTCCGCAAAGGAATCGAATAGGACTTCCGTATATGTGAGCAGCAATGACGGCTATAGGGGTCGGTTTGTATTTCAGAATAAATACCGCGATGGAATTGTAGACGTATTTCAACAACTGGGCAAAGATAAGGAGCTTATTATTTTATCCGGTGATAACGACAGCGAAAGAGAAAAGTTAGAGCTAGTATTGCCAAAAGATTCCCAATTACTCTTTAATCAAAAGCCGAATGATAAGTTGGAATTTATCAAACAATTACAATCTGGCGGAAAAAAGGTAATGATGATAGGCGATGGATTAAATGATGCCGGAGCTTTGGCTCAGAGCGATATGGGAGTGTCGATATCGGAAAATGTAAATGTTTTTTCTCCAGCTTGTGATGGTATTTTAGACGCCTCCAGGTTTTACCAGCTTGCCGATTTTTTCAAACTTTCAAAGCAAGGAACTAAGATCATTAAATGGAGTTTTATATTGTCGTTTTTTTATAACGTAATCGGCTTGGGATTTGCAGTTTCGGGTTATTTATCACCTGTTGTCGCGGCTATTTTGATGCCTCTGAGCTCCATAAGTGTTGTGCTGTTTACAACAATTACAACACGTTATTACGAAAATCGTATTTTAGAAAAATGAAATAAGACCAAACTGACATATATCATATTTTCAGTTCGGTGCTACTTATAATTTTACGCATTAAATATTATTTATGACAATCATTTACTTACTTCTAACCATCAGTGTCCTTGTAGCGGTGTTTTTTTTTATAGCCTTTGTCATCTCCGTGAGGGACGGGCAATATGATGACACTTATACGCCTTCCATACGAATGTTGTTCGAAGATGAATTGATTGAAGAAGTTTCTTCTGAAAAACCAAAAACCAAAAACGATAACCAATAATTTATGGAAGTAGAAAAGTTTTATTACGACAATAAGATCGTTAAAAGTTTCCTCTATGCAACACTCTTTTGGGGAATCATAGGGATGTCTGTAGGTCTGACCCTGGCTTTTATGTTTATGTTTCCCAATCTCACCGATGGAATTTCCTGGCTTAGTTTTGGTCGATTACGACCCTTACATACCAATGCGGTGATCTTCGCCTTTGTTGGGAATGCTATTTATGCAGGGGTTTATTATTCTTTGCAACGATTGCTTAAGGCGAGAATGTGGAGTGATCTATTAAGTAAATTTAATTTCTGGGGTTGGCAGCTTATTATTGTAGCGGCAGCAATTACCCTTCCTTTAGGTATTACTACATCCAAAGAATATGCGGAATTGGAATGGCCTATAGATATTGCGATCGCTTTAGTATGGGTGGCATTTGGTGCTAATATGATAGGCACCATTTTAAAGAGAAGGCAACGTCATCTCTATGTGGCGATCTGGTTTTACCTCGCCACTTTCGTAACCGTTGCTGTCTTACACATCGTGAACAGTATCGAATTACCCGTGAGCTTCCTCAAAAGTTATTCTGCCTACGCAGGGGTACAAGATGCCTTGGTACAATGGTGGTATGGACATAACGCAGTAGCGTTCTTTTTAACGACCCCGTTCTTAGGACTTATGTACTACTTCGTACCTAAAGCCGCGAACAGACCTGTATATTCTTATAAACTTTCCATTGTGCACTTCTGGTCATTGATATTTATCTATATCTGGGCAGGCCCTCACCATTTGTTGTACACCGCTTTACCGGATTGGGCGCAAAGTTTAGGAGTTGCCTTTTCGGTCATGTTAATTGCACCTTCTTGGGGAGGGATGATCAATGGTTTATTAACCCTGAGAGGAGCATGGGATAAAGTTCGAACCAGTCCTGTATTGAAATTTATGGTGGTCGCCATTACCGGATATGGTATGGCAACTTTTGAAGGACCTATGCTTTCGTTAAAGAATGTAAATGCCATCGCACACTTTAGCGATTGGATCATTGCTCACGTGCATGTTGGGGCGTTAGCCTGGAACGGATTCCTCACCTTTGGTATGGTCTATTGGATGGTCCCCAGATTGTTTAAAACAACGCTGTGGTCAAATAAGTTGGCGAATGCCCATTTCTGGATTGGCACCTTGGGTATCATTATGTATGCATTACCCATGTACGTAGCCGGATTTGTACAAGCGTTCATGTGGAAACAATTTGAACCTGATGGAAGCCTTACCTATGGGAATTTCCTGGAAACCGTAAAAGAGATAATGCCGATGTATTGGATGCGCGCTATTGGAGGTACCTTATATCTGATTGGAGCTCTTATATTGATCTATAATATCATTAAAACCATACGCAGCGGGCAAGATGTTACCGATGAATTAGCGGAAGCAGCTCCCCTTCAAAAAGTGACCCGTCACAGAACGGCCAAGGAAGGATATCATACATGGTTGGAAAGAAGACCGGTAAAACTTACCATTTACGCTACCATCGCAATTTTAATTGGTGGAATGGTGCAAATTATTCCTTCTTTAATGGTGGACGATTATGTGCCGAAGATAACCAGTGTAAAACCTTATTCTCCCTTAGAACTACAAGGGCGAGATATTTATATCAGAGAGGGTTGTAATAGCTGCCATTCTCAAATGATCCGTCCTTTTAGAAGTGAAGTGCAGCGATATGATTGGACCAACGACAAGCAATACTCCAAATCCGGAGAATTTGTTTACGATCATCCTTTCCTTTGGGGTAGTAAACGAACAGGGCCCGATTTGCATCGCATAGGAGGGAAGTATAGTGATAACTGGCATTTCAATCACTTTTATGATCCTCAAACCGTATCAGAAGGTTCAATTATGCCCTCGTACCGATGGTTGATTAAAAATGAGTTAGATAAATCCTTAACAGAGGCCAAGTTAAAAGCCATGGTATCCCTAGGAGTTCCTTATACCGAGGAGGATATAGCCAATGCTCAAGATTGGATGTCGGAACAAGGAACACAGATCGAACAGAATTTATTGAAAGATCCTGATTTTGTAAAAAGTTATGAAACCGACAAACAGGATGCCTTGCAGAAGGGAGAAGATTTTGTAGAGATGCGCAACCGGGAAGTAGTAGCACTGATAGCTTATTTGCAGCGCTTAGGTACCGATATAAAAGTGAAGTCTAACGATGACCTAGGAAGTCAGCAATAATGATCTTGTTATGTTAAAATTTATAAAAGGTAATTTAGAGCAAATAGACGGGGTAGCGATCTACCCCATTATTTCCTTACTTATATTTTTTGTTTTCTTCTTATTGTTATTCTGGTGGGTATTCACTGCCAGTAAATCTCATATTGAAGAAGTGAGCAAAATACCGTTAGAAGAAGATAGTACCAACCACAATACCATTCTATGAAATCAGTAGCATCCTATTTTAGAGTCATAGCCTTTATGGTCTTAGCCTTCCTGCTTATGGAAGTGTCCATAGATTCAGGTGATCAAATGGCCATTCAACAATTCCCGATCATTTGGGGAGTTCTCGCCATGCTTTTACTATTTGCCATCGCAGTAGAAATTATAGCAGCATCTCTGCGAAGTATCTTGTTTCGAAGTTTAACTGAAGAAGCTCGTCAACGATATGCAGCGGCTGAAAAAGAGCGTAATGCGCAAAAATTCTCAGGTATCCGAAATTGGTATAACAAAATGGCGGGTTCCAAACCCATTGAAGAAGAAGGAGAAATTGTCCTGGATCACAATTACGACGGCATACGTGAATTGGACAATAAACTTCCGCCGTGGTGGGTTTACGGATTTTATATTACGATTGTATTTGCAGCGGTTTATTTAGTGCGGTATCACATTTTTGACGGTACCAAACAGGGTAAAGAGTATGAAATTGAAATGGAGGAGGCTCGTATCGCCATCGAAGAATACAAAAAAACCGCCAAAGATCTGGTTGATGTAAATTCAGTGGTGCTCCTTACAGAAACAGCCGATTTAGATGCCGGGAAGGTGATTTTTGATCAATATTGTGTCGCCTGCCATAAACCTGATGGAGGCGGAGGTATTGGTCCCAATTTAGCCGACTCTTATTGGATCCTGGGCGGGGGTATCAAGAACGTATTTAACACGATATCTGAGGGAGGACGCGATGGAAAAGGAATGGTTTCTTGGAAGAATGATTTAAAACCACTCGAAAGAGCACAAGTGGCCAGTTATGTGTTGAGCTTTCAAGGAACAACTCCAGCGGAACCAAAAGACGCCGAAGGAGAAATATGGCTTGACCCCGATGCTCCTAAACCAAATGAGCTTCCGGAAGCGGTCGTCGATTCAACCGAGGCCGTTGTCACTGGAATAGATTAATTACCAAGCCCCCTTTTGGGGGCTTTCAACTTAGAAACTAATAGTTGTGGAAACACCGGAAGAAGAAATTTTCAGAGACAGTATCGCCACCATTAACAAAGAAGGTAAGCGCGCTTGGATCTACCCAAAAAAACCGTCGGGTAAATTTTATAAATACCGGAAATTAATAAGCTATGTATTATTAACCATCTTATTTGTTTCTCCCTTTATTAAGGTAAATGGCAACCAATTTATTTTACTGAACGTTTTGGAACGACGCTTCAATTTCTTCGGATTTCCATTTTGGCCGCAAGATTTTTATTTGGTGGTAATTATGATGCTCATCGGGGTTGTTTTTGTCATTCTATTCACCGTTGCTTTTGGACGTCTTTTCTGTGGTTGGGTTTGTCCTCAAACGATATTCATGGAAATGGTTTTCCGGCGCATCGAATATTGGATCGAAGGAGATCGAGGGAAACAAATACGATTGGACAAACAAGCCTGGAATGCGGAAAAAATTAGAAAAAGATTTCTTAAATATTTGATCTTCTTTATCATTTCTTTTCTTATTGCGAATGTCTTTTTAGCGTATCTTATTGGAAGTGATCGGCTGTTGGAAGATATCACCGGCGGACCACTTGAAAACCTTAGTACCCTTATTTCATTATTGATCTTTACCGGGGTGTTCTATTTCATCTTTGCATGGTTTCGAGAACAGGTTTGTGTGATTGCTTGCCCTTATGGAAGATTACAAGGAGTGCTTCTGGATAATAAATCGATCGTTGTGGCCTATGATCACAAGCGAGGCGAGAAAGAAGCGGGGAGAGCAAAGTTCAATAAAAAGGAGGATCGCAGTACCACCGGAAAAGGCGATTGTATTGATTGTTTTCAGTGTGTTCATGTATGTCCTACAGGGATAGACATTCGGAACGGAACCCAGCTGGAATGCGTAAATTGTACTGCCTGTATCGATGAATGTGATCATATGATGGAGTCCGTGAATTTACCTAAAGGACTTATACGTTATGCCAGTGAAGATAATATAGCGAAAAAGGCAAAATTCGAATTTGGAGCTCGCTTAAAAGGATATACGGCCGTGTTGGTTATTTTATTAGGGGTATTCAGCGGAATGTTATTTTTAAGGAACGATGTTGAGGCCCGTGTTCTCCGCTTACCGGGACAACTATATGAACATAAGGATAATGATGTCATCAGTAATGTGTATACCTACAAATTGGTGAACAAAACAAGTCAGGATGTCGAGGATGTCCATCTTGAGCTAATCTCGCATGAAGGAACTATAAAATTGGTCACCAATGAACGGTTTACAGTTCCTAAACAAGGAATGGAAGAAGGCACGTTGTTTATTGAGATCAGTGCCAATAGCTTAACCGGTGACAAAGATAAGATCAAGATAGGAGTTTATAGTGGTGACAAGCTTATTGAATCTACGACGACCTCATTTCTGGGACCACGAACTTTTAAATAGCAGTTGATGAAAATAAATTGGGGAACAGGAATAGTTATTGGAATGATCAGCTTTATGGCCTTCATTATGGTCTTGGTAATTACCATGATGACCAATAAAGAATTTGATCACGACTTGGTTACCGAAGGATATTATGAAAAGGATTTGGTATATCAGAATGAAATTGACGCCGAAACAAATTCGGGTAACCTTTCCACAGCAATAACGGTGCATAAAACTGCCGAGGGATTGGAAATTAAGTTTCCGGAGGAGGTTTTAGGGAAAGTGGTTATCGGAAAAGTTGAATTGTACCGTCCATCTAATCAAAACATGGATTTTCAAATGCCTCTTCTATTAAGCGACACTACATTTATCATCCCTGCCCAAAGATTAGTGGAAGGGCAGTGGAAAGTTACAGTAGTTTGGGAAATGGAGGGTCAAAAATATCTTTTCAAGAAACAAATGGAGTATTAAGATGTTAGTTACGGCGTTTATATTAGGTTTAATGGGAAGTTTTCACTGTGTTGGAATGTGTGGCCCTATTGCCTTTTTATTGCCGTTAGATCGCAGCAGTTCTTTTTTAAAATACAGTCAGCTTTTTTTATACCATATAGGTAGATTAGCAACCTATTCCATTTTAGGGATTTTGTTTGGTCTTGTAGGTAAAGGTCTGTATCTATTTGGTTTTCAACAGCATTTATCTATAGCCATTGGGATCATGATGATAGTGATTGTTCTGTTGCCTGAGACTTTGTTGAAAAAATATACGATTTCAAAACCCATTTACCGATTGATCGCCAAAGTAAAATCAGCCTTAGGATCACAGCTGAAGAAACGTACACCGGATACATTTTTCACCATCGGATTTTTGAATGGATTTTTACCTTGCGGCTTGGTGTACATGGCCCTATTAGGCGCTGTTGGAGAAGCAAACGTTTGGCAGGGCAGTTTGTACATGATCTTGTTTGGAGTAGGTACCATTCCCCTAATGACCACAGCCATTTATCTGGGGAACTTTCTGAAAGGAGGAGTCCGTAGTCGAATTCGTAAGTTAATTCCTGTTTTTGTGGTGCTGGTGGGAGTATTGTTCATACTTCGTGGATTGGGACTTGGGATACCCTATGTATCACCCAAACCCGTAAATCAAGTGATAGATGCGACCTATGATTGCCCTACATCTATCGAGTTAGTAAAAGATAATAGTTAAAATATAAAGATATGATAGTATCAAAAATTCCATTAGTAGATTGGGGAACAGGTGTAATAATGATTGGGGTATTTGCCTTGGTTTGTGTCCTTTTGATTGGCTGGCTCGTTTATTTTGTTACCAAAGGTTCTAACAAGGAAGAGAAAGAGTAACGCAATACTAATCACTAATCTAATCAAAAGCGGGCCTTCCTATGAAAGGAAGCACCCGCCTTTTCAACTAAAAAACCAATCGTCACACGGTCGTATTATACATGTTTCATACAAAGGGCTGTCCCTTTTCCCGTGATTAGTATGTTCATCCCGAAATTGTACCGAAGAATAACCGGTATACTTTGTTTCGGGAGTATTCTATTTTTAACCATAAATCATTATCCGGCATAGCGATTTATTTCATACATAAAAATAATTCAATGTTATCATGGAGAATATGATATATATCAGTTATCTAAAATTTGATTTTCAACTACTTAGAGTCGCCAACTATTTTAACAAATTCTATCATTAGTCGGCCTAAAAGTCTCGTTTCTATTGATGAATATAAATTTGTGGTAGCTGAAATATTTAACAGAATTTAAAGTTATCTTTTACTACTTTTGTGTTTTCCTAATCGATTGATCCTTAAATGAAAAACTCCTTTTCGTATTTACTTTTATTTCTTTTGTGTTATCTGCAAGTGTTTTCCCAACAGGAATTACCAATGCATATGTCTGATGCAAAAATAATCCCGCTTGAGAATTCAATGAATAAGGAATTGCAAAAAGGATTGGAAAAAGAACTAATGGCAAATCCACTTTGGAGAAAATTGATCAAAGAGAAAAAGATGGCTGTAGGGGTGGTGGATTTGAGTAATCCCGATCAAGTGAAATATGCCAAGGTCAATGGGAATTATATGATGTACGCGGCAAGCCTCCCGAAAATTGCAATTTTGTTGACGGCCATGGATGCCATTGAAAAAGGAGAGATCAAAGAGACAGCTGCCATAAAAAAGGATATGAGACTTATGATCAGTAAGTCCGATAATCAAGCTTCTACGAGACTTATTGACCTTTTGGGATACGCAAGGATCGAAGCTGTGATGACAAATCCTCGGTATCAATTTTATAACAAAAAATTAGGCGGGGGTCTATGGGTTGGAAAGCGTTACGGAAAAGGAGGTAAGACAAACAGAGAGCCACTAAAAAATCTCAGTCACGCTGCTTCCGTCAATCAGGTATGTAAGTATTATTATATGTTGGCTTTTGGGCAGTTGGTCAATGAGAAGCGGTCCAAGCAAATGCTCGATATTTTTGAGCATCCGGAGCTCCACCATAAATTTGTAAATACCTTGGAAAGAATTGCGCCGAACGCAAGATTGTTTAGAAAATCTGGATCATGGGAGTCCTATCATTCTGACTCCATTTTGGTTTGGGGAGAAGACCCTAATCGAAGATATATTCTGGTCGCTTTGATCGATGATCCTAGTGGCGAGCAAATTATTAGGAATCTGGTGGTTCCGGTTGAAAAAATATTAAAGAAACAACAATATATTACGGCAAATTAACGGTAACTGTTTTTATTGGAAATTATATAATGAGGAGATTTTAATCTCCTTTTTTATTTCTTAAATTGTAAGATAAATTACGATCTCGTGATCATCAAAATTCTAAAAACATATTTATTAAATGTCTTTGACTTAAAGGAACATGAGATCAAGAAAACATTGCTGCTGCAACTGAATATTTTTTTACTTATCTCCACTCTTTTAATCGTTAAACCTACCATCAATTCTCTTTTCTTATCGGAATTGACATCAAATGCGCTACCGTTAGGTTATGTCCTTACTGCTTTGATCGCATTAATAGGTTCGTTCATGTACAATAAAGCCTTGGAGCGATTCCCATTGAATAAAATGATCGAGATGACCCTGATTTTCTCCATTTTAAGCTTAGTGTTGTTTGGTCTGGCTTTTCGATTTAATTTAGCACAGGGGTTCTTGTTATATATTCCTTATACCTGGGTTGCTATATTCGGCCTACTCACCGCCTCACAATTTTGGATATTGGCAAACTTGGTCTATAATGCCAGAGACGCTAAAAGGGTTTTTGGATTTATTGGAGCAGGGGCGATTTCAGGCGGTATCTTTGGCGGTTATCTAACCTCGATTCTGGCCAATTTACTTACTGCAGAAGGCTTACTTTTTGTAGCCGCTTTTTTGCTTTCTTTCTGTTTACCCATTACTCGATACATTTGGAAGAGCGAGGTGGTGAAACTTAATATGTTTCAGGTGTCAAAACGAACACAACCAAAAACGGTCTCTCCCTTTAAGCTTATCAAGAAATCGAAATTGCTTTCACATATTGCCATTGTCATTGGGATTAGTGTTTTGGTAGCAAAATTAATTGATTATCAATATAGCGATTATGCATCTCATTATTTTGACGATGCCGATGAACTGGCTTCTTTCTTTGGGTTTTGGTTTTCAACATTAAGTTTGATTTCATTACTGATTCAATTGTTTCTAACTCCCCGTGTGGTAGGAACCTTTGGTATAGGAAAATCACTACTTTGGATGCCGACAGGTATCTTAGCGGGTTCAGCACTGCTTCTTTTTATTCCTGAACTATGGGTAGTATTAATGATTAAAATTACGGAGGGAAGCCTTAAGCAGTCAGTAAACAAGGCGGCAACCGAATTGTTGTCAATTCCCATCCCCATTGAAATAAAAAAACGAACGAAAACCTTTACCGATGTGGTAATAGACAGTATTGCAACCGGTCTGGCAGGGCTGCTATTATATCTTTTTATCAATGAACTAGATATTTCATCTACGTTGGTGAGTCTTTTTGTCATCGCCCTCGTTCTGGTTTGGGTGATTTTCATTTTTAAACTTCGAAAGGAATATATCGTAGCATTTAAAAAATTGTTAGAAATAACGAGTGACAAAAAGGAAAAGCAACAAAGGATAGAGGTTCCCGCAACTTCAATCTTAAAAACAGTGAAGCACGTTTTAGAACAAGGATCGGTTAGTCAGGTAATTCATATGCTGAACAAAACACTAGAGGTAAAGGATGAACGGTTTTTCAATTCCATTAAGCCTTTATTGATGCACATCTCACCAGAAGTTCGCATTCTTGCCATACAGAATTTGTACTACCTAAGCTCGGAGAACCTGAGTGAGGATATGGAATTGCTTATACAGGATAGTGATCAGGAAGTAACAACGGCTGCCTTTCATTATTTGGCTAAACATTATCCGGGAGACACATTTGTACTCATTGACAAATACTTATATAGTTCTGATTTAACCATATCTAACGCGGCCTTGATCATGTTGTCGGAAGAGTTTCGAACTAAACCCAAGAAATTCCGCACTAATAGACTAGCCAGCGAAATACAAAAGACCATAGAAGGAATAAATGACCTCACATCTCCAATCGATCGCAATAATAGAATAAAAGCAGTTTTAACTTCCATTGGGCAATCACGTCTGGAAAATTTTTATCCATTCCTACAGGAACAACTTCAATCCTCAGATTTAGCTATTCGAAATTCAGCTTTGAAAGGTGCAGCCACTACGCTTGATCGACAATTAATTGAAACCTTATTAAAACATATCATCATTAAAGATACCCGTCAAACAGTAATTGAAGGGCTTTATCAATACGGGGAACCTATTATAGACATTCTGTATCATGACATAAAAGAAGAAGTTATTTCTTCGGAAGAAGGGATGCATGCGATTTCGGTGATTGAAAGATTTGCTAATCAAAAGGCGGTTAACATATTGTTAAAGCTTATGGATGAAACGGATCACATGATAGTGATAGCAGCTATTGATGCCTTAAAGCGTTTAAAATGGGCTGAAAATAATTTGGAAGTAAAGGATCGAATTATAGTTGATAAAGTATTGAACGAATGTCAAGTATATCAAAATACGCTTGCGGTCATTCATTCTCAAATCGTGTTGCAACATAAGGCCATGAGTCATAGCGTGGAAAATCCGGAGTTAACTGAAGCAAGAAACGGCTTAATGAATATTATGGAGCATCGATTGGACCGACAGCTTCACCGTATTTTTAAACTCTTAGGAATCAAATATCCGCCTGAAGACATTGATCCTATTTTTCAGAATATTGTATCCGGAGAAGAAGAACAACGGGTCAATGCCTTAGAATTTTTGGATAATATTTTACAGGCTCCTTTAAAACGTGAATTAATTCCGGTAGCAGAATCTCTTATCACAGGAACTATTACAGAAGACAATTTCAAAAACTTCAATTTAAAAATGCTGAGTGAGGTGGAATGCTATCATCTCCTGCTTAAACAAAAAGATGTGAAATTGAAATTAGCGGTATTATATTTAATTGAACAGTCTCATAACCCAAAGTTTAAATCGCTCGTAGAATTTGCCTTAAAAGATTCAAACGAAAAGATTCGGGATAGAGCTGAAAATATGCTTCACACCTAATTACTTTCGAATGATTCTATCAATATTGGAAGCAAGCGCCATATGATCTGAAGCTGAATTTTTCCTAAGGACATTGCTCATCAATACCACCATATAGCAATAGTTGTCGGGATGCTCAATGATCGCTACTGAATTCATAAAGTTATTTACATTCCCCATGTATTTTCCACAAGCTTCCCCCTTAGTTTTATCACATTTGTAAAGACTTCCAGATTTAAAGTAAACGGCAGCATCTTTTAGACTCGAAGAGGCTGCATAACGAATTCTTCTATCCGTCATATAGATAATGCGTTTCATCTCTAAACTAGACCTGCGATCGACAATGTTCCCTTGTTCCAGTTGAACCAAAAATTTCATCACCCCTTTTGTTGTTCCTATACTCCCTCCTTTATCTCCTACATAGTTATTGGCCCCTGAAGTGAAAAAGCTCCCCAAGCGCCATTCATCGCTACTAATTCCTAATTTTCTCAACGGAAGGTTCACAACATCATTGGCTAGATCGGTCAGCTCTTTTTTAGGTGTATTCCTGAAGTAATCGTCCGTCTCTTCTTGGGTCAAAGCAGGATACTTATCTCCAAAAGCAGCCATCAATAAAACTTCACGCCATAGAATACTGGCGGCCCCATTATTACTAACAGATACCATATGATCTGTCCATTCGAAAAGGGAAAATTCGTCACTGGCTATGACAGGCCTCTTGGTTAGTTTTTTAGTCTCGATGTCATAAATGGGAATGGTATGAGAATCGGTCAAACCCCATTTCCCGGAGGTAACCCTTTTAGATTTTAATAAGGCGACCCGATCCTCATAGGAATTTGGATAAATGTTGGCCAATTGGGTGAATAATCCCGTCAGTACGGCAAGTTTCCCCACGCTTCCGGGCTGGTAGCCTGCCAGAGGATTATACTCAGAGTATCTTAACGCTTCGGGATCTGTCATGTCCAATACCGAAATAGAGTAATGGCTGTCCAGATTTCGAAATAACGCAGAGATCTCTTTTTGAAAATCTTCGTTTATTTTTAGGAATTCAGAAAGACTATCCTCACTGTGATTCAATAAATTCAACTGAATATCTCCCATAGCCTTCAATGCACCGGGAGGCAGGGCTTTCGGATCTTTTATTTCACCATTTTTTATCAACTCCAATCTTTTTAATCTTTTGATGCCCGAATATTCATATCCGTCGATGGGATAATTGACTGCCGGGATAAAGGCATATACGAATAACAATAACATAAGTAAAGGGAAAATTTTATTCATTACAGAGAGGTGTTAAGTGAAATACTTCGATTAATATCAACGCTTGGAGAAATCGACGCCAAGTAGTTTGAACTAAGTGCTTTTTTATTTTCCACAAAAGGGCGTACTTGAAATAACCATATGTCACCCTCTTTGAATCCTAATTCCACGTCGTAAGCACCTGTATAATCCGATTGCGAGGCCTTGGGCAGTAGTTCTCGGATTTGTTCAGCCAGGAGGCAGATCTTATGGATAGCTTCTTCCGTAAGGATCCTATGTTCGAAAGTCGCTGACTTCTTTAAGGTACCTCCTGTTTTAGGGAGAGCGTTGTACTTACTTTCTCGGGCAGGTGCAATAAGGTCGTAGGTCTCGTCCATCCGTATTAAATAAGTTTCTGCGATCTGACCGTCAACCGCTCCCCCGGCACCACGGCTGAAAGCGACGGTGAGATCGTTTTCTATGTTTGAACGGATGCCTTTTGTGATCAAGACGCCACTGTAATCTACATCCACCCCGGGTATTAATAAGATGGAAGGAAATACATTTTCTGGGTTGGATAGATATTTCTGCCTCCATTTGAAGCTTCTTTCCGTATAGGGAGATGCCCATACGTCTTTAATTCCTTTCCAAACATTTTCTGCCCCAGATACATTGAATAAAGTAAGATTTAACCCGGCGCCGGTAAAATCTTTTAAGTCTTCCATATTGGTATCACTTCGTAAAAATACCGGAATATCCCCAAGTGGCCCCCCAAGGGCAGCTTTGAATTTGTCCTGCAATTCTATCATAAATTCCTTTCGGAGTGGCATCACTTTAATCGCAGCCCGCAATTCTTCCAGTTTGGCGATTTGAAAACTTTCAACATCATTTTCAGAAACCCCTTTGGTACGCATGTTTTCGGCTTCCATAAACATATCCGTTAGAAAACCCCAATAACTTGTATTCTTTTCCGGCATCCTTTGGTCCATATGATCTTTAAATATTCCAAATGGTATGACCAATCCCTCAACCACAAGATCCGGAAATAATTTTTTCAATTGTCCCAGATTGGCTGCCTTTGGACCACATAAGCTTCCGGAGGACGACGCATCCACTTCCCGTAGATTTAAAACTTCTTTTAGATCAAGTCTAATTTTTTCAATGGGTACCGCAATTCTCTCCTCATTACGTTGTGCTTTTTTTTCGAATAATAATTTTTCCTCATCGGTCATATCCTTTTCCAATTTCATGATCACGGTCCCTTTGTTTGATACGGCATAAAAAACGTTTTGACCTTCAAATTTTTTAAGACTTATTAAATTCTCGGCGGATAGGGATGCATTCGGGATGCCCAAATTTCTAGCCAGTAATTGTACATGGGAAACCATATTTCCTTCTTCTACGGTTGCAATTCCGGCAATCGGCTTTAAATCGGAGGGAGGGCGTTGGAAAATGTAGATTTTATTGGAATTAACCTCAACATTGTCGGGATTATCGGAAACAACGACCAATTCTCCAAAAGCATAGCCGGGATTCAGACCACGGATACTTGTTGTATTTTGAAAATCAAACACTTCATTTTTTAAGTTTGCTTGGACGGCCAAAAAGTTACCTAATTCTGCCACCGATTCCCCAAAAGGCAACATGATCGATCCACGAACCTTATCATCAATGAACCCAAAACTCTTAGGTTCAAATGCCCCGTAGGTCGTAACGGTTTCTTGGTAATACGCTTTTACCATGGAAGCACACCATTCTACTTGCCCGCGGGAGGTGTCCAAGAAATGAGTCAATTCCCCAAGACTCATTTCGGAGGTTGACGGGACGGTAAGTATCCCTTCAATTTCTTCCCACTCCCATAATTCAATATAACCGGCCCCTGCATTGGCCATTCCCAGATAATAGATCTTGTGTAACAGTTCTGAAACAGTTAAGGGAGTCCAATCCGGCGCCATCTTAAAGATGTATTCTTCCAATTTTAAGGATATATTCAGAAGTTTAATCCGTGCCAGAGGCTTTTTTATTGAAAGCAGGTTGCAACGAATTTCATAAAGCAGTTTTGCGCTTTCCCTGGTCACCTTTTCCGGGTTGCTAAAGTCAGTTTCTTGGGTATATTTTCTTATTGATTCACCTATTTCAGAACCTTTAAGCAAGGTATCCTTATTCATTAGGGTAGAGCCGTCAACGGGTTCGTAGAATTGACCCATCGTGACAATAAGCTCGTCAAGTTGTTGTATAAGATCGCTTGATAAATTGGATTGATTATTTAACTTGAATGATTTAACCATATCAATATCAGAAACTTCCGGTCGACCGTGAATCTTGATCCGGGCATTCATAAAGCGAGGTTCGAGATCACTGATCGTTTTCGACTGACTGCGCATTAATTGCGACAAGTTACTATCGCCACTATGAGGAATATTCTTCAAAGACTCACGGATCAAATAGAATTTTTGAATGATCTCTTTGTCCTGAGCCAATAACCATTTATAAAATTCCTTTCCTGCTGTCTCTTCATCTTCTATTTGGAGTGCGCCACGATAATATTGCCCCTTGTTTAGGATCCATCCATCATCCACATTGTATAAATATTTGCCTAATTCATACTGCTTCAATCGGGAATTATAAAATTCATTGTCCCAGAGATCCGCAGGGTCCGTAAAAGCCAAAATCTGACCGAAATAAAGATGATTCTTCTCTGCCATCTTTTTAACAATATCTTTATAGCGTGCATGCTGAAATCCGGGGCCAATCTCTTGAGGACAAGGATCTTTAGGATCGCGAATACTTCCATCGGTACAAAACCATCGAATATCCTTATACGGACCGCGAGGATCTTGTTTAAAAAGTTCAACTTGAGCCTTTAAGAAGTCGCTCGAATAAGGCTGAGCATAACTCACAGTATTGCAGAGAATAAGAAATAGGACCAAGGTTTTTTGTAGTGTAAACGGCTTCATAGCAAGTGGCATTAATAGGGAATCAAAATACAAAACATATGCCAGTAAAAATAGTCTTTTGTAAACCATTATGTTGGAATCTATCAAGTCATGGAGATAATTTATTAAATAAGAATTCAAGTTCCGCGGAGTGTTTTGAAGTAGGTTCATTCATGGGTGCTACCTATCATTTTCGACAATGACTTAATAACAATTCTTAATAACTTTTGCTGTAAGTTTTCGTCGAAAGTCCCTACTTTTATACACAGAAATCAAGATAATTCATAGCCATGTCTGAAACCACCGAGCGTATTAAATGTTTGATCATAGGATCCGGGCCTGCAGGGTACACAGCAGCCATTTATGCCGCAAGAGCCGATTTAAAACCTGTTTTATATACAGGGATGGAACCCGGAGGACAATTGACCACAACTACGGAAGTTGACAATTTTCCCGGTTACCCCGAAGGAATTGATGGTCCCACCATGATGATTCAATTACAGCAACAAGCCGAGCGTTTCGGTACGGAAGTCCGAATAGGAATGGTTACATCGGTAGTCTTAAGCGATGAGGTTGGCGGAATACATAAAGTGGTTGTCGATAGGGACAAACATATGGAAGCAGAAACCATCATCATCTCGACCGGAGCCACGGCAAAATATTTGGGATTGCCCAGTGAACAAAAACTTAGAGGAGGGGGAGTATCCGCCTGTGCAGTTTGCGATGGATTTTTTTACCGCGGACAAGATGTCGCCATAGTTGGAGCAGGGGATACGGCAGCGGAAGAAGCTACCTATTTGGCCAATATATGCAATAAAGTGACGATGTTAGTCCGAAAGGATCAAATGCGTGCCTCTAAAGCCATGCAGCACCGTGTAAATGCGACCAAAAACCTTGAGGTAAGATATAACACCGAAGTAGATGAGGTGATTGGAGATCAAGTGGTTGAAGGCTTACGAATGGTCAATAATGTGACCGGAGAAAAAGAAGAAATTGCCATCACCGGATTGTTTATTGCGATCGGACATAAGCCCAATACGGATATCTTTAAGGATCAAATTGATATGGACGATACAGGATATATCGTCACGAAGGGCAAATCAACCAAAACCAATAAACCGGGTGTTTTTGCATGTGGTGATGTTCAGGATAAAGAATATCGCCAGGCGGTTACCGCTGCAGGAACCGGTTGTATGGCCGCTTTAGATGCAGAGCGTTATCTAGCGGCGGTGGAAAGCAAAGAAGAAGTGGAAGCTTAATCAAGCAGGTATAGAAAAGCCCGAATGATTCATTCGGGCTTCTTTTTAATGGCAACTATAGATTTATTACAATTTTAGTGTTTTCATGCTAAAGTGCGCAGCGGTATTTATCTTCAAATGTTCACATTATTAATTAGACGCTTTGTGATCATAACTATAAATTCTTTTTGCTTTCCATTGCCCTTGATCTTTAATCCATAAAGTGGTAAAAAGTGCTTCGCCTGTAATATATAGTTCTTTATTAGGTTCTTTAATATAGAATTCATGCTTCCCTTCCTGAAGGGCAGCATATAGATCTTCACCCTTGTACAGTGGATAAACTTTCATAGTGCCTTCAACTAACTTTCGAATAGGTTTTTGTTCCGAATTACCACAAATATTTGCTTTCATGGCTTCTATAAAGGCATCTTTATTTTGAAAACCTCCCTTGTCATGATAAAATTCCAGATCTTCTGAGAGCAGTTTTTTCATGGGTTCTAATTCACATTGATTAAAACCAAGTTCAAACAAAATGCTATCGTTTGCCATCAAAGTTTTAAAAAGTTCAGCATCCTGACTTACTTGGGCGAAAGAATAACTGGCAGTAATACTTACTAAAAGAAATAAAATATATTTTTTCATATTTTTTAAAAATTAGCCCGAAATGCTATGGACTTCATTTCGGGCTTGATTGGGTTGGTAAGTGCTTACGGTTACATTTTTCTGACATTCCCGGAAACACCATCCCTCACCGAAACATCGGATGGATTTCCGTAATAGCGAATATCGCCACCACTGGAAGCGTTTCCTTCCATTTCATTTTTAGTGGTCACTTCAATAGAGGCGCCACTGCTGGCTTCTGCTTTGCAGCTAAGTACTTCTAATTGTCTTGCTCTGAGATCACTGCCGCTGGAAGCATCTGCCACTAGTCTTTCCGCGCGTCCCGATACTTTCAAATCGGCTCCGCTACTGGTATTGATATACACTTCTTTGGCAAGAATTTCTACTTCCAAATCCGCTCCACTGCTACTTTCCAACGACAAGGTTTCATTCTTGATCACCGAATTCCCAATCACATCGGCACCGCTGGAAGCTTCAACACTTTCCAATTTAATATAGGTTACATGGACCTTTTTTGACTTGGACCTTCCGATGCTCTTATCGGTAGTAATTTTTAAAGTATGACCTTCCACCGAAGTTTCGATCACCTCCATTAAATTCTCATCGGCTTCTACGACCACTTTGTTCTCGCTACCTTCGGTTAAGAATACATCCATTCCGGCGCTTCCGCGGACCGCTGTAAAATCACCTACCGGGCGTTCTTCAGTGACTACATTACCATTTCCGTAGACTTGTCCCCAATTAAAATCGAAATGACAGCCGGTGGCCAGGGTGGCGACAAAAAAGGCAATTAAAATTTTAATAGTTTTCATATGATTGTTGTTATTGATTGATGTTCTTAATTAATAGTATCGGTCATCTTTTCCGTGACGGTTTCTTCTTCAGTATTGCCATCCAGTTTTTTGTCGAGTGCATCTTCCCAATCTTCTTTCACCTCATTCGGACAATCTGAGCAATGTGTTTTATTCCTTTCGATTAACAGAAAATGTTCTTCATCACCGTTGTTCAGTATATCTTTATGGTAATAATCATTTCTATGAAAAGAATATGTGTTTTCATCAGCAAATAAGATGGTGCCTTCCGGCAGATAGACGATAACTTCTACCTCTTGATCGCGGTATTGTTGGGCAAAATCAGTAGTGAGATAAGCATCCAGCGATAAGGTTTGGTTGTCAATTGTATACCCGTAATTGATCGCTTCAGCTTTTCGCTTAGCGTTTAAATTATCATAGCTCTCGGCCCTTTTAGCAATTCTTATTTTACCTACAGAGTCGGTGGTAGATCGAACAATTAACCGAACATCGGTCGAATAGATGATCTTTTCGTCTTGTTCGTTGTATTTGATATCCAAACCTCCTCTGCGTCTTGCATCGTATTCATAATCTTCATTGGATACCATTTTAATTTTTAAGGTGTCTCCGATCCTTACGGGAAGCACTTCTTCCTGAATTGATTCTCCTTCATAGGCCGTTTCGGTTGCTTGACGAATTCCGAAGATCCCCAAGGTAATAATGGAGGCCAACCAGATCACGAATAAGGCGATCTTGGCAACTAAACCAATGGATTTCAGGTTGGTCACAAGCATTTTCAATCCTAATATGAATAAGGCGAAGAAGGGAATCCCTACGGCAAAAAGAACCATGAGTGAAATGAGCCAAAGCGGAGCATTCGTTGTATCCACCATTTGGTACCAATCCATGAATTCTCCATGACCCCAGACACCCAAAGAACTTGCTGTAAACAAACCGACTATAAGTCCTACAAGGGTGCTCAAAGAAATGATGATCACCAGGGCTCCTAAAAATTTGACAAATATTTTGAAAAGCGTCAGAAAGATATTACCAAGCGTGTCGAAAAAGTTGTTTGTACTCCTTTTTACTTGCTGCCCGTATTTGTCATAGTCTACGTTTTTTACTTTTTCCGCGACATTTTCATATCCTTCCTTGAACTTTTTTTCAATATTGGAGATATTAATGGGCTCCCCCGTCATTTTTAATTTTTCTGAAGTGGTTTCCGCACCGGGAACTAAGATCCAGAACAATATATAGATAATGATAAAAGTACCACTGGAGAAGATAGTCAATAGGATCCAGATCAAACGAACCCAAATAGTATCAATCCCTAGATAATAGCTCAATCCGGAAGCGACCCCCGCAATGAATTTATTATCTACGTCACGAAATAGTTGCTTGTGCCCGGAACTTCTTCTGTTCGAACTTTTCGGTTGATCCTCAAAGATCTCTTCATCCACGGCATAATCTTCCGGTTGTCCCATGACGGCAATAACTTCGTCCAGTTCTTTCAGCATCACCACTTGGGTAGGGCTTTTTAGCTTTTCAGAAAAAAGTTCTGCGATACGGGCTTCTATATCCTTGATGATCTCATCACTGCCCTGTGGGTCACTAAGTGATCTTTTAATGGCATCAAGGTATCTTTGCAGCTTTCCAAAAGCATCTTCATCGATGTGGAAAAAGGTTCCCGCTAAATTGATGTTTACTGTCTTGTTCATTTTGTGGTTTTTTCACTGGTTACTCTGTTCACGGCTGTTTGTAATTCGTCCCAAGTCGTGATCAATTCTTTTAAAAATAATTTTCCTGTTTCGGTAAGTTCATAGTACTTCCGTGGTGGTCCGCCTGTAGATTCTTCCCAACGATAGTTAAGTAATCCGCTGTTTTTAAGTCGGGTGAGAAGCGGGTATACCGTTCCTTCTACGACAAGCAATTTCGCTTCTTTTAAGGATTCCAAGATATCGCTGGTATAGGCCTCCCCATCTTTTAGGATGGACAGGATGCAAAATTCAAGGACCCCTTTGCGCATTTGGGCTTTTGTGTTTTCAATTTTCATAGTGCTCTTTCATTTAATTGGTACAACAATTCTTCTCTTGTAACTAAAAATTCAGGATTGAGTTGTTGTAAACCTGCTTGACAGGTGCTTTGCTCAAGGGTGGAGAAGTGGTCCACAATGACAGGAACTTCTCCGGCATGCATGATGTTTAAAACTGCTGCCAACAAAAATTTAACTAACGTGCTCATTTTCTGATTGATTATGACCTCCGATGAATTCGGGAATCGATTTTTTGATGAATGAAATACTTAAAGGATATCGGTAAAGTTCTCCTCTACTTGCGTGAACAGTGGCTGTAATTACGGTGTACAATTCAAAAACGAAAAGACCCAATAATAAAACGACCGCCACGAAAAATAAAGTGAGGTATCCCGACAGATTCTGAATCTCGTTAAAACTTACTTGGTGGGAGTGTTGATGAATCACTTCTGCCAAGGAAACGAAATTTGACGCGAAAGCAATAATAAAGGGAAGACATATCAAACCAATTACGATCACATATAAAAATAGACTCAATTGAAAATTGACGGCTTGTCTTCCGTGTTCGTTCACAAATGGTTTTTCTTTATTGGTTCCCCATAATAATAGAGGAACTATAAAGTTTCCGAAAGGAAAGAAGAACTTCGAAAAGGTTGATAAATGAATCAACGCTGCGATGTTCTTGTGGTTTTCTGAAGGGTTAGTTTCCATTGCTTATTAATTTCTTATACAAATATATGTCTTTAACTTGGTATTATGTTACGCATAGTACCTAAATTTAACATATTTTTAACAAAATGATTAACTTAAATAAGTTGAAATATTGGTTTACCTTTGTCGTAATATGACATTAACTCCAAGTAAAATCAATCTTTTCACCTTTTCGAAACTTCCGGCAGCCTATTTTTGCGGAGTCAGGGTCAAAAGCATTACGGAAACCGATTGTGTTACAACCGTAAGGCATCGATGGATCAATCAAAATCCATTTCATTCTCTTTTTTGGGCGGTTCAGGGCATGGCGGCGGAACTGGCCACCGGAGCATTGGTGATGCAAGGTGTTCGAGCGAGTGGACGATCTATCTCCATGTTACTGGTGAATGCTCAGGGGACTTTTGGAAAAAAGGCAACAGGAAAAATTACATTTCTTTGTTCAGATGGAGCGCATTTTGCCTCTGTACTACAAAAGACCTTACATACAGGAGAGGGTCAAATTTGTAAAATGTATGCGGAAGGTAGGGACGAAAATGGAAATATAGTCTCTCAATTTCACTTCGAATGGTCTGTAAAATTGAGGGCTTAACAACTTTTAAGTAAATTTTAGCTATCAAAATTGCTTTTTATGTAATTTATGTTACATAATTTTCGTTATCTTTAAGTGCACAAATCTTAAAATTATTTGCTTATAGACACATTTACTTAACCTAACTCTAATAATTTGACTATGGCTAGAGCAATGTTTGATTACACTAAAGCTGTACTAAAAAAGGTAAGCTTTGATGTTAATCTTTTCTGTAAGGAGTTGAAAAAGGCACTTGAAAGACTACTTCCCCACGAAATTGAGGAACTTAAAATCTGGGTCAATTCACTCATTCAACAGAATCCGCAGTTGAACCAATGTTTAATCTATTTACCTGAATAACAGAAAGGCCTTCTTCACGAAGGCCTTTTTTAAGATATAGGACTTATTATCTTAACATCCTGAAAACGGATGGCTCCTCTCACGATCCCCGCTATCACTTGATATAAAGCATCAATTATTTGAAGTTTTAACTCACTCTTAGGGTAAATAATACTCACTTCTCTCGCCGGTGGCGGATCTTGAAAATACCGTAAATGTTTTTGCTGTTGCTCTTTTAGGTCTAAGGTATGCAGAAAAGGTAATAAAGTCATACCGAGTCCTTCATGAGAAAGTTTGATCAAGGTTTCAAAGCTTCCGCTGGTCAGTTGAAAAGAATCGTCTTTCGCTAACTTAGAAGCTTTACATAAGTTCACAACTCCATCCCGAAAGCAATGTCCGTCTTCCAATAACAATATGTCATCAATATCCAAGTCCCCCGGGACTATTTTATTATTTGAAAACAATCGATGACTTTCAGGGATATAACCTACAAAGGGCTCATAATAGAGTACTCGCTCTTTGATCTTTTCATTATACAAAGGTGTGGCCGCAATTGCCGCATCCAGATGGCCGTCTAACATTTTGTGTATAATTTCTTCCGTTGAAAGCTCTTCGATTTTCAATTGTACTTTTGGATATCGGGTAGAAAAGGTTTTTAAGAACATGGGAAGTAGCGTAGGCATTACAGTGGGAATGATCCCTATTCGAAATTCGCCTCCTACAAAACCTTTTTCCTGATCGACTACATCTTGCATCCGATTAGCTTCATTCACGATACTTTTTGCCTGACTGACAATTTTTTTCCCAACAGAGGTCAATTCGATCGGTTTCTTACTGCGGTCAAAAATTAAAATGGCTAATTCCTCTTCCAACTTTTGAATTTGCATACTTAAGGTTGGCTGGGTGACAAATGTTTTTTCAGCTGCTTTGGTAAAATTCTGATGTTCGGCGACAGCGAGAACGTACTTTAATTGAGTAATCGTCATGCTTAAGTTGTTTCTACAAAAATACGAATTATATAGATAAAAACTATCGATTAACTTCTTGTCTAAAGTTTTATCTATAAAAAAAGCCGATGCATTGCACCGGCTTTTAAATGAAAGAATATAAAATTATAAACGGATTTCCATTTCAACGGGGGTAGATCCTACCTCAAATTTTGCATCACTCCATTGAGGAGGTCCATAATTCTTTACATTATTTGAAACTCCAAACAGTTCTTTGGGCATTCCATTGGGTTCAAAATCCATTACTTTATTATCATTCTTATCATGAAATAACGAAATAGCATAAGTTCCCGGAAGTACATTGGTAAAGGTGACTGAGGCATATCCTTCATTGACGTCACTTACTTTACCTTGTAAAGGAGCTGCTTTCATAAAAGTGTCTTCATTATATAATCCCGCGATCAGGCTTCCTCCATAACCCGGAACTGGAACATTGACGGTAATGGTAGTACCTATATTATTATTTGATTCATTCGATTGGGCAGACATAGATAAACCTGATAGAAGGATGGCTGCAGTTAAAATAAGTGTTTTCATAATTGAATAGATTAAAGTGTAATTAATTTGTACACCTCAAAGTTGACGTAAAATAGGAATGTTTTTTAAAATTTACTACTCAATTGTTGAAATTCATTCCTGAATCGTATGCTGTGGTCTTTTTTTAAGAATTTCGCTATAACTATCCCAATGAAAACATAGAAGATACAAATTGGATAGTAACATTAAACCGGTAATGATAGGAGTGCCTGTCATCGAAAGTCCTACCGAAACCAGAAATATATTTACCGTAACCGGCATACTAAGAATCGGGAGCAATCGCGGCCAAAAGGGAGTGATCATTACCATACCTAACAATATTTGATACACTCCGATGAAGTTCCAATAGAATCCGGCCGCATACATTCCTTCAAAGAAGAGACCTACAGGATTATCTATAGATAAGGCCGTAAATTTTATTCCGGGGAGTTTACGAATACCCGAAAGAATAAAGGCCAAACCCAGGCATACTTTGGAAATTACATATAAATATCTGAAGAATCGTTTGTTTCTAAGGTAGTTGCTAATAGTCATATTTCTTAGACGAATCAGCTCGGTATATGTTACCTTGCCACGAAAGGAAGTAAGAAATTGTTCGTATTCAACAAGTATTACTGCATTATTTCAGCGGTGATAAACACATTTTGTTTGGGCCACTCTCCGTCATCTGTAGGTAGATTAGCAATTTTTTCCACAACATCCATTCCCTGGATCACTCTGCCGAAAATGGTATAGTTGCCATTTAAATGGGCCGCATTCTTATCCGGTCCGAGAAATATAAAAAATTCAAAAGGAGCGGTTTGCTTATCCGGGTTTTCGCGATATTCTTTGGCACCCGATACGGTTCCGAAAGTATGCTTACGCCCATTAGTCAATTCTGCGGGAAGCAAATAATTCGGGCCTAATTTATTCCGTTTCTTTGAGGTTTTCACATGATCACTATTACCTCCTTGAATAATGAAATTTGGCACAACTCTATGGAAAAAGGTGTCATCAAAATATTTTTGTTTCACTAAATAGATGAAATTAGCGCGATGTAAGGGCGTATCTTCATACAGTTGGATCACGATCGCTCCGTATTGTGTCTTGATTTGAACTTGCGTTTCGGGATTACTTTTACCGTATTCTGTTAGAAATGTGACTACGTTTTTTTGTGTGATCAAAGGATAAATAGTTTCCGGCTCCTCTTTTTTGGGTTCAGATTCTTCATAAATAGGAACTTTAAGAGTATCTTGTATAGTCTTTTCGTGAATGGTAGAAGACTTTTTTTTACCGTCGCAAGCACCTAATAAAAGAGCGATAGAAATTAGTAAGAGTAAGGAGTATTTCATTTATGCAGTTTTCTGATTTTGAAAAACGAGTTGTAAAGTTAAAAAATTTGGATCTTCCGGGCGATGATTTTCATTTTACGATGGCTCCTTTGGAACGATTGCAAGAATTAAAGCTAAGAGCGTCGGAAATGAGCACTGCGAAAGAAGCGGCCGTACTTTGTTTATTTTATCCGTCCTTTTCGGAAGAAACACATTTTATTTTGATCTTACGAAAAACATATAAAGGTGTGCATTCAGCACAGGTTGGATTTCCGGGAGGAAAGGTGGAAAATTGCGATCTGTCTTTGGAACATACTGCCTTGCGAGAAACAGAAGAAGAAGTAGGAGTAGGTCGGCATGGGGTTTTGGTTTTAAAGAAAATGACGGAGGTATATATTCCTCCCAGTAATTTTTTTGTACATCCTTTTGTAGGGATCACCCATCAAACTCCTTTATTTATTCCTCAAGAGGATGAGGTCGAAGCCATCATCGAGGTACCGCTTTTAGAATTTTTATCCGAGGAGGCTAGGATCATTCAACGGTTATCAACGAGTTATGCAAAGGATATCGAAGTTCCTGCTTTCCAATTGCAAGGGCATGTAGTTTGGGGAGCTACAGCCATGATGTTAAACGAGGTACGTGAATTGCTGCAAAAGGTGATGTAAGTACCCTTTTTTAGTATCTTTGTGGGGCCGATCATTATTTGGGTATACGCATTATTTAAAGGTTAAAAACTATGGGGCTTTTTAAAAAAAATCCTTTTGGACACATTCTTTTCTTAAAAAAATGGCTAATACGTATTCTGGGAGCCTTGACACACAGTCGCTTCAAAGGATTCAATCAATTGCATATCGAGGGTAGCGAGATCATCAAAAACCTTCCGGACACCAATGTTCTTTTTGTTTCCAACCATCAAACGTATTTTGCCGATGTGGTAGCCATGTTTCATGTGTTTAATGCGAGTTTAAGCGGAAGGGTAGATAGCATCAAAAATATTGGCTATCTCTGGAACCCAAAGTTGAACCTATATTTTGTGGCGGCGAGGGAAACTATGCAAGATGGTCTGCTTCCAAAAGTACTCGCTTATGCAGGCTCAATCAGTATCGATCGAACCTGGAGGAGTGAAGGAAAGGATGTTAATAGGCAAGTGAAATTGAGCGATGTCAGTAATATCACTAAGGCCTTAAATGATGGCTGGGTAATCACTTTTCCACAAGGAACTACCACCCCCTGGAAACCTATCCGAAGAGGGACGGCTCATATAATTATGCGTAACCGCCCTTTAGTAGTGCCAATTGTCATTGACGGATTCCGCAGATCTTTTGACAAGAAAGGAATTCGCATCAAAAAACGAGGGATTCTTCAATCCATGGAAATCAAAGCTCCTTTGGAAATAGACTACGATAATGATACGGTAGAGGAAATCGTAAGCAAGTTGGAATTTGCTATTGAGCAACACCCTTCTTTTTTAAAGGTAATACCTAAAGAAGAAATTCAGCAAGAAGAGGAGTTGAACAAAACCAGGCAATGGCGTTATTAAAGTTCTATTTTCTTCAATTCATTGTAATTTCTCTTTAGTCTGCGCAAGAGTAATCCGTAGATCAACCAATAAAAGAGTATCAAAAACACAATGATGATAATTCCTCCAATTACGTTAAATTTAATGAACATTTCAGCGGGAACGGTTGAATAGAAATCGTCACTTCTTAGAATCTCGTGTAATTTATTTTGATTATAATAATAATAGAGATTCACGATGAACATCAGTACGGCTGCCATTCCTATATTATAGTAAACAAAATAATGTACCGTTTTACGGGTCTTAAGGATGTTCGACATTAATTCCTTAATTGAATTGGTCGCCTGGATCTTCAAATGATTTTTATAAAAGAGATAGATAAAAACAAACACTACCAAGTAATTAAAAATGTTAATCCAGGTAAATAGGTCGTTCAAACCCATTCCTTCTTGAAACTTTTTACTCGAGTCCGGAACCAAAAAGTATAAAGTGGTCCAAAGAACAATTTCCGCGATACTTATGTAAAAAATCCACTTCACCATGGAGGAGGACTTCTTTAATAGCATCGGATATATATCCTTATAGGTCAATTTAGGGAACTCTTGTTCTCTCGATTGCCATCCTTTTTTTAAAATTTCTAATTCGTCCATATGTTATGGGTTAAGTATACTCCTTAACTTTTCTTTGATTCGATTCATTTTCACTCTTGAATTTACTTCCGAGATTCCCAATGTTTCTGCGATTTCCGCATAATTTTTATTTTCCAGGTATAAGAATACCAAAGCTTTGTCTATGTCATTTAGTGTTTTTACAGCACTGTACATTAATTTCATTTGTTCTTCAATCAATGGGTCGTACTCTTCTGCCGTAATTTTGAAACTTACCCCTTCAAAGTCTTGTGTCTCAATCTTTCGCTTACTTTTTCGATACAAAGTAATAGCTGTATTCAACGCTACACGATACATCCATGTGCTAAACTTAGCGTCTCCCCGAAATTTTGGATACGCCTTCCAGAGTTGAATGGTGATCTCTTGAAAAAGATCATTGTGCGCATCGCTGTCATTGGTATACAAACGACATATTTTATGCACAATGTTTTGATTTTCCTCTAGTTGGGTCACAAAACTATGTTCGAGTTCTTTGGTCAATGGTTCGTGGTTAACTGCACAATTAGTGCATATAGGTTGTTAATTGTTACAGGATATCCTGAAAATTTTATTGTTTGATGGTCACCGGAATGGAACTTCCGGAAGTAAGCCAACTTCCACCCACTTCATCAATATTTACATCCAATTCGTCACTGGTGTCGATACTTTTGATATTCACCTTCACTTCATCGTAGGTATCCACGCTCTTCAGATTCACGTTCAATTCGTCATAGGTATTGATATCGACAATTCGTACGTCCAGTGTATTCATATCACTTATTGGAACTAAGCGGTATTCAAAGGAATCTTTGTTTGAGATTCCATCGGCACTGTTGGCATAGAGGGCAGGAATTAGGTCGTACTGTTTAAAAGTAATAAGACTTAAACATACGGCAATAATCGTAAGAACGGATTTAGTGTAGCTATCTGTTTTCATGATATTTATTTTAGAAATTAAAAGTTATCTACAGGCTGAAAGGGCAATAATTATTCCGAAAAAAGTATTAACAGTTCTTATACTTGTCGTTTAGTCCGGTGCCATTTAATATCATCGGAATGATCCTTGAAAGCCTATTTCTTTGTGTTTCTTCTTTTTTGGCGCTTGCGATATATTCTGCATATTCCTTTTGTCTACCGGGCGTAAGGCTTTGGAATGAGCTTGCCAATGCTTTATCGGCAGACAGCATTTTGTTTAAAATGGGAGGTAAAACTACTGACTTAGACTTGTCTGGTGTGATTTGTTTTCCCGCTTTGGTATTTTCGATGGATTCATACAGATACTCTAGGATCAGCCCGGGAGGGATATGGTCTCCTTTCACAAATTTCCATTGCCGAAGACCTTTTGTTTTTCCTTCTTGCGCATTGTGCAGTTTTTGATAAGGATCTTTCAAGAATACCCCTTGATGGAACCAAATGGCAAAATGATTTTTAAAGGCGGCAAAACCTGCTACTAGTTTTCCTTGCAGGGTATAGGTAGGGCATCCCCACTTGATTTCTTCTTTCAGCTCGGTTTGTAGAAATATTTTTCGAAGTTCTTCCAGTTCAACCTTCCATTGAGATTGCTTCTCTATAAAGGTTGTAATCTTATCAACTTCGGACATTGGCTTTATTATTTTTTTACAAACTTCAAAGTGATTTCATGGTTTCCGGCCTTTAACTTTAGGAAATAAAGTCCTTTTGCGAATTTTGAAATATCAATGGTTTTCGTTGCTGTTTGCATTTTCTCAGAAAGCAAAAGTTTTCCGCTGAGGTCAAATATTTGCATGGATTCTGCCATAACGGACGTATCCACTTGAAGTTTCAACTCGTTCACAGCAGGATTTGGAAATACCTCTACCTTATTATAAAGTGGGTTATCATTCACTGCGAGAAATTGGTTGTAAAGATCCTGAAGAAGATCAATAGGTTCGATACCGGTACCTTGAGAGGGTACTGTAAGTCGGAGATAGGGTTGGCCTTGGATGTCGTCCGGTTTGTAAACGACCATATAGGCTGCCCGAGAAGAAGTTCCATTCACTAAACATCTGGAGTCAGCACCCGGAAAATTAGCACCTTGTAAAGCGGCCATTAATTTATCTGCCAAAGTTCCGGAGGTAGCATTAAAATTTTCCTCCATATTGTCAATTACGCTAACGTCTAGTAAGATATTTCCTTGGATACTATAATTAGCACCTTGTCGATCTTCTTTATAATCGTCTGTAAGTACGCCGGAAAAACCTGCAGCTCTGGGATCTCCATTTTCATCCAGATCTACAATACCGTATTGACGATAGTCCGGATTAAAATTTTGTGAGCTACAAGCATCGTTCAATAGTAGCCAATCAATAATCTCCTGGGGCGAATCTCCTTGGGCCATTCGATCCATGGCGCCTTGCAGGTTTACATTAGGAAGGCAAATATAGGCTTGAGAATTTACACCCCCTTTTCCGGGGATCATGTTTGTAATCCATGTGTCCCATAGTGCGGGAGCACCTGTTACACATGAGGCTCCGGCAGAACCTACTTCTCCTGTAATCGGATCGACCGCGATGATTGAAAAAGTATCTTGAGCCTGAAGGTTCATTCCGAAAAGACAGAGTGCAATGAGGGTATATAATTTTAGCATGATGTATTTTTTTTTAAATATAACATTTTTTATGGCATACTGTACCAACAATTCAGGGGGTGAAAATTACAGTTCGGCATTTATTTATTGTCATCTGTAACTTTTTAAAAGAATTTAGCCCAATAAATAAGAACCAGCGGTAAGACATCGTTTATGAAAACACCAATTTTATTTCTACTTATATGCCTCGGAATGGGAACCCTTTACGGACAAATAGAAATATACGGAACCGTTACACAAAAGAATGGGCAACCTGTTTTGGGGGCCAATATCTATCTGGAGGGAACCTACGATGGGGCTTCCAGTGATGAAAATGGAGCATTTCGATTCCAAACATACGAAACGGGGGTACAGACGTTGATTGTTTCCTCCATTTCGTTTGAAACATTTATGATGGCCGCATCAATAGAACAGTTCAAGAATTTAAACATCGTTCTCAAGGAAGATGTGAACTCATTGGATACCGTTGTTATTTCAGCCGGAACGTTTGAAGCAGGAGATAACAGTAAGGTCTCCGTTTTAAAACCCTTGGATGTCGTCACTACAGCCAGTGCACTAGGAGATTTTGTGGGTGCCTTGCAGACCTTGCCCGGAACATCAACGGTGGCAGAGGATGGTCGGCTATTTGTTCGAGGAGGGGATGCAGGAGAGACTCAAATATTCATCGATGGTATTCGTGTATTTACACCCTATACTCCCACTACCAATAATATTCCTGCCCGAGGACGTTACAGCCCTTTTCTTTTTGATGGAATTACTTTTTCTACCGGAGGATATTCAGCAGAATACGGACAAGCCCTTTCTTCTGTACTTTTATTGAACACCATAGACGAACCAGATCAGGAAAAAACAGATATTTCCCTTATGACAGTGGGAGTTGGATTGGGAAATACGCAAAAATGGAATAATAGCTCGCTGAGTGTCAACGCTTCTTATATCAATCTTGCACCCTATATAGCTTTATTTCCGGATCGTAACGACTGGCAAAAACCCTTCGAAGCTTTCAGCGGAGAGAGTGTTTATCGACGAAAGTTCGAAAAGGGACTATTCAAAATGTACGTGGCTTATGATGCCACAAATTTTACTCTCACCCAGGAAGACATTAATTTTCCGGATGGATTATATTTTAAATTGAATAACGATAACCTGTATACCAATGCTAGTTATTTTGGAGACCTTGGGGAAAGTTGGAAATTAGAAACAGGTGGAAGCTTTACCCGTGCCGCCAATAAATTGGGTATTGATGACAGTGAGATCGAAAATGTGGAAAATTCGGTACAATTAAAAGTGAAGTTGCGAAAGCGATTCAGTAATCGATTTAAATTAAATTTTGGAGCGGAACAATTTTTAACCGATTTCAATGAAGATTTTCAAAATCTTGAAATACCTGAGACTTCGTATGGTTATCACAATAATATTTCGGCTGTTTTCGCGGAAAGTGACCTCATCTTTTCTCGAAAGTTTGCGGCAAAGATCGGTCTTAGAGGAGAATATAGCGGGCTCTTTCAGCAATTTTCCGTATCTCCCAGGGCTTCTGTAGCTTATAAGACTTCAAACTATGGACAGTTATCCGTTGCCTTCGGAGATTTCTATCAGCAACCCTTTGGTGACGTATTAAAGTTCGATCAGGAGCTGGAAGCACAAAAGGCGCAACATTATATTTTGAATTATCAATATTTCCATAACGATCGAATATTTAGGGCGGAGGTTTACAGAAAGGAGTATAAGAATTTGGTAACCTACAATACAGAATTTCCCGATTTCTCCAGTAATTATAATAACGAAGGCTTTGGATATGCGCAAGGATTAGATCTGTTTTGGCGCGATAACCAGAGTATTAAAAATTTAGATTATTGGGTGAGCTATTCCTATTTGGACAGTGAAAGAAAATACAATAACTATCCGGAGCAGGTAACCCCTTCATTTGCAAATAAGCATAACCTATCGGTCGTCGGCAAATATTGGATAGGAGAGTGGAGGAGTCAGGTGGGCTTCAGCTATACTTTTGCCAGTGGCAGGGCTTATACCAATCCAAATATGCCCGGATTTTTACAGGATCAGACCAAGTCGTTCAACAGTATCAGTTTGAATTGGGCATATCTTATTTCCCAGCAGAAGATATTGTATTTCTCTATCAACAATGTTTTAGGGTTTAAAAACATCAATGGATATCAATACGCGGACGTTCCAAATATGAATGGAATATACGATCGTCGGGCATTGCAACCTGCGGCGGATCAATTCTTTTTTGTAGGTTTCTTTTGGACATTGAGCGATGACGGGAAGGAGAATCAGTTGGATAATTTATAATCCGACAATTGAGGAAGCCAATCCGACAGTTCAGTCAGCCAATTTTTCAAACTCAATATCCATTTCCGAATTTTGAACCTATAAAATCAATCTTATGCAAGCGGTCATTCAATACCTACTATTTCTATTCACAGGGACTTTATTACATGCGCAGGCGACCCCTGACAATCAATTAAGCCGGACGCACAGTGAGATCAATGTTGCCTCAGAAGAAGGCTTTGTGCCATGTATACTGTCTGAAGGAATTAAAAATGGAAAATCCACCTATAAAATTTGCAGGGAAGAAACAGTGTCGACAACCAATCATGGTACTCCTGCAATTAATTAGATTATTTTTAATGTCCTTTGGAATAGGACTTCAACTTTTATAAATTCTCAATATCTTGTACTTATGAAAAAATTACTTTTCTATTCGACCCTATTCATCACTTTGAGTAGTTTTGCGCAGGCCAAATTCGATCAAGGAATGGAACAAGCCTTTGATCTATGGAAAAACGATCAGCCATGGGAGGCTGCTAATCTGTTTGAGCGGATCTCACAGGCAGAAAAGGAGAATTGGCTTCCTTCCTTTTATGTAGCGCAGATCAATGTGCTCTATAGTTTTTCAGAAAAAAATGAAGAAAAACTAAGCGCCCAACTAAATAAAGCTCAGGATTTTTTGAACGACGCCAAGTCTCTTTCAAAGGATAATGCTGAGATCTTGGTACTTCAAGCACAATTGTATACTGCCTGGATCGTTTTTGACGGGGCTAAATATGGAATGACTATGAGTCCGAAGATCTCTCAGCTGTATGAACAAGCCTATCAAATAGAACCGGACAACCCCAGAGTGGCTTCCGGTAAGGTAGAATGGGAGTTGGGTACCGCAAGATGGTTTGGAAAGGATACAAAACCATTTTGTGAAGATTTGCAGAAGGCAGTAAACTTATTTGACACCTATGAACCCAAAGGAAAATTTTATCCCAACGGAGGAGCCGAGTATGCTCGTCAGTCGTTGGCTCAAAACTGTAAAGAAGAGTAAATGAAATTATCCAGGGAAATAGGGAAGGCTTTTTTTATTGGATCATTGATCTTTTTAATTATTGGAATTATTCAATATTTGAATGGAGAAGTGATCACCGATGGGAAGCAATTGCTAAAACTATTTGCTTATAATCAATTGTATTCGGTATCGCTTTATTTAGCCAATGCCGTACTTATAACTAAATTATTAAAGCGTTTTAAAGGAGAAATATTCAGATTAGAGAATTTGTCCAAAGCCGTAATGGGTTCAGTGGTTATCACCCTGTTTACCATCTTTTTACTGCGCATCGTTACTCAGGTAGGTTTTAATGGAGAATCGATCGATGAATTCCTTTCCGGAGAACGAATACAATTCTATTATGTGTCATTTATTATTTCGCTGGTAGTCACCGGTATTTTCTATACCGTTTACTATTATCGTTATACCCAAGAGCGGAAAGTAAAAGAGCAGAAGATCATTGCAGGAACTGCATCAGCACAATTCGATGCCTTGAAGAATCAACTCGATCCTCATTTTCTCTTTAATAGTCTAAATGTACTCACCAGTTTGATCGAGGAGAACCCAAAGGCTGCTACCAAGTTTACTACGGCCCTTTCGAAGGTGTATCGCTACGTGTTGGAACAGAAGAATAAGGAATTGATCACGGTTGAGGAAGAATTGAAATTTGCCAACCTATATATGTCGCTCATCAAGATGCGATTTGAAGACAGTATTGTTTTTGATGTACCGGAACGACTTTCCAACCCGGAAGCCAAGGTAGTTCCGTTGTCTTTGCAATTACTTTTGGAAAATGCAGTGAAGCACAATCAGGTAACACCTGCTAATAAATTACATATTCGTATTTATGAGGACAATGGCAACTTGGTGATCAAGAATAACATACAACTTAAGAAAGTGGTGAAGGAGAGCAGCGGGGTAGGTTTGCGAAATATTCGTCAGCGTTATTATTTATTGACCGATCGCCAGGTAACAGTGCAACAAGATGAAAAGGAGTTTTGGATCACGATCCCATTACTCACCCAAAAACAAGAAGGAATGAAGACACAAACAACTTATATTTCAGAAAAAAGATATGAACGAGCTAAGAAGCATGTGGAAGATCTAAAGGGATTTTATGTGCATTTCAGCATCTATTTGATCATGGTTCCCGTATTTATTTATTTGAACATTCAATCGACCGGATTTCCCTGGGCGTTATTTCCAATTGTAGGTTGGGGCTTCGGGATCGCCGGACATGCTATGGAGGTATTTAATTACAACCCTTTATTAGGGAAGGATTGGGAAGAAAGGAAGATCAGGGAGCTGATGCGTAAAAACGATTAGGAAGTGTCATTTTCTAGTTTCCCTACAATTCAGCATCCAAAAGCTACAATTCGGAGATCAAATTTTTAACAAGAAAATACACCGGACTACTTTTATAACGTAATTTAAAACATCGTAAAAATGCAATTCGACAACCAGGAAAACAGATACCTCCGCGCTAAAGAACGCGTAGCAGAAATGAAGAAGTTCTATAGCAGTCTTATTTTCTATATCATTTTTATTTCATTTCTCGCTGCCCTTAATTATTATACCAATCAGTGGCGTTATATGTGGTTTTTATGGGCTGCCTTCGGATGGGGGATAGGGTTGGTATTTCAGGCCGCTAAAGCCTTCGACTGGGCACCTTTTATGAATAAGAGCTGGGAAGAGAAGAAGATCAAGGAATTTATGGATAAAGAAGATCCTTCCGGTAAAAATCGTTGGAGTTAAAAGAATAAGACTATGGATTCATTTGATCAAGAAAAACTAGACAGGGCGAAGAAGAAAGTAAAAGACATCAAAGGTTTTTATACGCATCTTGCCGTTTATCTATTAGTAAACTTATTTTTACTGATCGCTCAATTGGGGTTATTCTCAGGACACTTTAAGATTGGCATGCCGGAATGGAGTTATTTTACGACCCCTTTCTTTTGGGGGATCGGATTGTTTTTCCACGGAGTTCATGTCTTCAAGGATCAGGTTCCGTTCCTTAAAAATTGGGAGCAACGAAAGATCAGGGAGTACATGGAGAAGGAAGAACAGCAGTATAAAGACACATTTAAGAATCGCTAAAAAACTTAAATCACATGAACGTTCTCATTATTGAAGATGAAAAGCCTTCGGCAAGGCGATTACAACGAATGCTGGAACGCCATGGCATTGAAGTTCCACATCTTTTGCATAGCGTAGAAGAATCGGTAGCCTGGTTTAGGAATAATGCGCATCCGGATCTAATCTTTTTGGATATTCAGCTCAGCGACGGACTTTCCTTCGAGATATTTGATGCGGTGGAAGTGAAGAGTGCCATTATTTTCACCACAGCCTTTGACGAGTATGCGCTGCAGGCTTTTAAACTGAATAGTATCGATTATTTATTGAAGCCAATCGACGATGAGGAATTGGAAGCAGCTGTAAATAAATACAGAGAACGAGCGCCAAGGGCTCAGAATGTACAACTCAATTTTGAGGATATAAAAAAACTATTGGGCAATCCTGTCGAGCGAGAATATAAAAAGCGATTTACCACAAGGATAGGGCAACATATCAAAATGATTCCCATAGACGAGATCGAATGTTTTTACAGTGAGAACAAAGGAACCTATGCCCATACTTTTGAGGGAAGAAACTATTTACTGGAAACCACCTTGGAACAATTGGAAGAAGAACTATCTCCAAAACACTTTTTTAGGATCAATCGAAAGTTCTATGTTAATATCCACGCCATTCGTGACATCATCAGTTATACCAATAGTCGTCTACAGTTAAAGCTGAATAGCTATAAGGAAGACGAGGTGATCGTGGCACGGGAAAAAGTGAGAGATTTTAAGCTTTGGTTGGAATAATCCCATTCAACCAATGATTCATTATTCTTCTTTTTTTGTAAACTCATAGTAATTGGAGGAAAGGTTTAGGGTCACATGATACATCCCGGCCTCATTCACCGGAATGTTTGGACCGTCTTGATATCCTATTCCTTTTGGAAAATCGTTGCTTCCCCAATTCTGAGCCCAACTGTCTCGACACCTGAATTTTACAGTACCCTCTTTTAGATACAGATCGATCTCCCAAATACTATTCTCTACATCCGTCTGGATCATTGGGGTTGATTTTGCACCCACATCATCATATCCGTTGATGGAGGTGCCAATGATACCCACATTCATATAAAGTATCTTTACCTCCGGATAATAGGTTTTGATGAGTTGCATGATGGATTTCCCATTGGACAATATTGTAAAAAAAGACCCCCGTATATAAGCAAAATCCGTATATAAATTCCTAAGCATAGTTCGAAAGGATTTTGACCGGATCTCTTTATATAGATTGGAAACATCTTCCGCATCGTAGTAGGTGGAATCCGAATCGATCCAACCCGACATTATCTTTGTATGATCTATTTTAGGATGAGGTATATTCAGTTGATTTAATCTTGATTTGATATGATTGAAATCCACTTTTTGAATTTCACTAATATTAATGATATAATTGTTTATTTCTTTTATAAGCTCATTTTGTTCCCGGTGTGAAGGATTGTATTTTAAATTATTCGCGTGGAAAATGGTTTCTGATTTGTATTGATGTCCTGGGCTTTGGGCTAGATAATGCAAAGGATAAGGAAGTCTTTGAGAGGGTATGGAATCTGGCGTTTCAAGAATTATAGTGATCAATTCTAATTTATCCGTATAATTCTTATGCAATTCTTCTAAAAATTTGATATCATAACTGATGGTACTGTACAATTGATCCAAAACAGACTTAAATTCATTCTCTCTGCGTTTATTTTCGTTCCAGTTCTGCAGTTGTAACGCCATAAAGATCCCGATCATGATCAGCACGATCTCACCCACCGCATATAATAAATATTTACTGAATTTATTATCTACCAGCAGATGTTGACGAATTCTTCGAAAAAATTTGATCATGCTTTTCGCATAGCATTTAAGAATGTCCGAGAAACAACAATGTGATTATTAATAAATGATATTGCCCAATAGTCGATCTAGATTTCGCTCCATCGTTAAAAACTTATTGTCGGCAAAGAAAACTTCCTGCATTTCTTTGCGGAGTTGAGCCAGTTCCATAGTGCTGTAATAATGAAGCTCTATAGCCACCTCTATTTTTTCAATCCCTTCCTCTTCCGTATCCCCTGAAAATTCCCTGTAGATCCTTTCAAAGGTTTCGGCGTCGACCTTCGACTTGATTAAATTCATTTCCTCTTCACTCTGAACCGCATCGGCATTGGCACATAAGAGCAAAATATAAATGTTCAATTCTGTTTTGGTCCAGGGGTTAGTTTTGGATTTCATACATTCAAATAATTTAATTGATGGAGTTGCTTTATGTAAGTCGATGATAAATTTAATTAAAACCTACACAAATTGTTTAATTAGGTTGTTAAATATTGATGGTTTTAAATCATCACTTCACTAATCTGTACCACCGGCTCAATATTTGTAAAGTTAGGCAGATCAGACAAGATCGCTTCTGCATTGGGGCCGAAGTTATTTTGAAATGATTCCATGGAAGCAAAATATAAATTACCCATAGCCGCATAGGTAGCTTCCGATCCGGGAGCGCCTCCCCCCAATCCTTTTTCAACCGTGGCAGCCTTTACGGAGTCTCCTAAAAGTGATCCAACCAAAGATACATGCTGGTTGCAATAATAGTCCATGTCAAATTTTGTTCCTTCTCCATTGGGATAAAGAACACTTACTTTAATCATACCTTTTTTCATCTTAGTTTGTTTTAATTTTTCCTTCTATTTAGGTTTTCAGGATTCACCCCGTATTTTTGTAATGGTTTCGGTTCCATTGTTCCAGCCTTGAATAAAGTGCAGTTCTCTTAACGCAAGCTATTATTTAGAATGCTGCTGAATTTTAAATTGCATTAAACCCGCAATTTGCTGAGCTCTTTTTAGTGCATCTTGAGCGATCGTCCCTTTAAAATGCTTTGCTATAATCTCCTCCCACAGCTGAAGCCATCGTTGAAAATGTTCCGGAGTTAAGGATGCCTTTTGATTTAACAGGATATGTTTGGTCATGGGATTTCCTTTATATGTCATCGTTCCGAGTAAATTTGATTCCCAAAAATCATACATAATGGGCATATGTTCTCTAAAGTCCAATTCGATGACCTCCGTAAAAAAGAAGCCAATTACCTCATCTTTTACAACATGACGGTAGAATTCATCCACCAGGAACTCAATATCCTTTCTGTTTTCAATTTCCTTCATTATCGATGAGTAGGATGAGATTACAATAGCAAAAGAGGGGCATTGCAATGGTATTTAATCCATGTATGGATTCTGACCGGATGATAAATATAATTAATAGGATTGAAAAAGGCGCGTAGTCGTTAAAATAATGTCGGTTATTCGTTGGTTTGGGGCTTAAAATACTTCTTTCGTAACCAGAAGGATACCCTAACCAACAAAATCAATGCAGGAACTTCCACCAAAGGGCCGATCACCCCGGTAAAGGCTTGCCCGGAATTTAATCCGAATACGGCAATGGCCACCGCAATGGCCAATTCAAAGTTGTTTCCGGCGGCTGTAAATGCTACCGCAGCTGTTTTGTCATAAGAAGCTCCCATTGCTTTTGAAAAGAAGAATCCAATGAAGAACATCAAGCAAAAATAGATAAGTAGAGGAATAGCAATGATCAATACGTCCATTGGGATCTCTACGATCAATTCTCCCTTCAGAGAGAACATAACAATAATGGTAAATAGCAAAGCGATCAACGTTAAAGGAGAAATGGCAGGAATGAACTTTTGAGTGTACCAAGCTTCCCCTTTGAATTTCACTAATATATACCGACTTAAGATGCCTAACAGAAAGGGAATGCCCAAATAGATGGCGACACTTTCCGCAATGGTGCCGATAGAAATATCGACAATAGCGCCTTCGAATCCGAAATAGGGGGGTAGGACCGTAATAAAAAGCCAGGCGTAGAAACTATAGGCAAATACCTGAAAAATGCTATTTAGGGCTACCAAACCTGCTCCATATTCACTACTGCCTTCCGCCAGGTCGTTCCAGACCAATACCATGGCGATACACCGTGCTAAACCAATTAAAATAAGCCCAACCATATATTCCGGATAATCGCGTAGAAACAGAATGGCTAAGACGAACATGAGCACCGGACCGATGACCCAATTCAGCAGGAGGGAAATGGACAACATTTTAGTATTGCGAAAAACTTTTGGGAGCAATCCATAATTCACTTTGGCCAATGGAGGATACATCATCAGTATTAATCCAATAGCGATAGGGATGTTAGTGGTTCCTGTACTAAATGAATTAATGATTTCCGGAAAGGAAGGCACAAAGAATCCGATTCCAACACCAAAGATCATCGCCAAGAAGATCCATAAAGTGAGATTTCGATCTAAAAAATTTAATTTTCGGTTCAAGAAAGTCAATTTAATTTAGGATGCTATTTTTAAAGATCTTTGTTCGTCAATTTAGAAAAAATATTATTTGAAAATTGATTGTTCGTTTTATATTTTGGTTAATTCCAAACATCTTAATTTTGAAGTCGTTCTAACTCTTCGTCCAATGCACTCTTGGTTCTTTTTCTAATCTTGGCTTTCGAATCTCCAAACTTAAAGGTAGCACCCATTCCAAATCTTCTTCCATCGTCGGTATAGGTACCTTCCAGATCGATCCCGCCATAATTTGAATAATAGGGATAATCGCTATTCGTTCTAAGAATATCGACTCCTGTGATACGGATCTGGATCTTCTTATCCAAAAGGTCTTTCCGTATCCCAAAGTTTAATGATTCTGTCCCTTCAATAAACACAGAACCCCTCCAGATCCACCTGCTTTGTTGTCGAAAGGTAATATCTAACAAAAAATCATTCGGAAGTTTGATATTATTTTGAATTTGATAATTCCACAAGGTAGACTTGATATCGATGGCAGTTCCTTCCGGGTTTCCCTCAAAGGTTTTTTCAGAAATATTGCCAAAGGCCACCAACTCCCAGAATTTGGTAACGGTAAGCGGAAAACTTACGGAAACGCCATAATCTAGCGCTTTGTCCATATTTCTTGGAATAATTTGAGTATTATCACCTTCTACGATTTCAACTATTCTGGCAAAGAAGTCGGTTGTTTTGCTATAACTCAAGATCACCACTAACTTCTGTTTATAACTGTATGAAGCTTGATAATTCATGATATAATTTGGTTTCAGAAAGGGATTTCCTTTCCAGACCACCAGCTGACTCGTCGGGCTTTCAAAGGGGTTTAGATCCTGATAATTGGGTCTTGTGATTCGTCTTCCTATATTGAGACTATAACTATGATCCGATTCATTCTCAAAGGACAAGCCCACATTGGGAAAATAATCGGTATAATTACGAGGTACATCCTTGTTATCCAGGGGTATATCACTGATCAATTTCCCCCGAGAGGAGGTGTTCTCAACCCTTAATCCTGCATTTAATGCTACATAGCTACCAATTTTCAAATTGGCATTCGCATAGATGGCCGCTACGTTTTCCGTATAATTAAAATCATTACTCTTGGTAGCGTCAAAAACAGGTATTTCATTTTCAATATTATAAAACGCGAAACCATTTTGTGTAACGATATGTGCGTATTTTACCCCTGTGGAAAAAGATAGGATGTCCCAAGATTTGTCAAAATCTACTTTGGCCGACCAAAGATCGATCTTGGTATCTGCATCGAAAGAGGCGTCATCTTGCGCAATGATGGTAGTTCCGTCCGGTTCGTAATAAGTATTGGGTTGAAGAGTGCTTCTTTCCGTAGAATAGGTTCCCGCACTCACGTTTGTACTAATGGTGGTTGCTTTCCCGGCGTTCCAAAGATGGTTTAGGTTGGCCATGTAATTACTGGAATTTCCGTCTAAATAGGACTGGGAGGAGAGGATCGATAAAAATTCCAACGGCTCTTCCTGATAAATATCGGTTGTGCTGTCTAAGGAATTATCATTGTCGTTAAAAGTACCTCTGGCACTAAGGTTCAAGGAATGATTTTCATTGAGCTCTGCTTCAATTCCGAAGCCTACATTATATCCTTTTCTAATTTGAAGTTCTTCAGAATTTAAATACAGGATCGATCCATTCTGTATTTTTTTGTCATCAAAGAATTCCAAATTATTGTCTTGAGATTGGGTCACATCCAGGCTGGTCTTTATTTTTTCTCCCCCAAAATTCAAAGTGACATTATTACTCGATTTATATTCAAGACCTTGTGTAAAGCTGGAAGTGGCACTTCCGTTAAAACCTGTAGAGACATTTTTTTTAAGTCGAATATTGATGATCCCTCCCGTTCCTTCTGCGTCATATTTTGCGGGTGGATTCGATATTATTTCAATAGAATCAACAATATCCGATGTTAAACTTTGTAAAAAGGTGGTTAGGTCATTACCTGAAAGTCTTGACTGTACATCATTGATATACACCTGAACATTACCTTTTCCTAAGATGGAGATACTGTTGTCCATATCCAGGGTCACACCTGGTGATAGCTTTAAAAGGTCCAGGCCATTTGTACCTGAAGCGCTTGGACTACTGGAAACATTGTAAATTAATTTATCCGCTTTTACTTCGATCAACGGCTTCTTCTTTGTAATGACAACTTCTTCCAGCTTATTGACGGACGTTCGCAGCACGATCACAGGCATTACTTTCTTTTCATTTTCAGTTAAGGTAAAAGATTCTGTCGTAAAAGTTTCATGCTCAATATGGTCGATCCTGAGGGAATAAGTACCGGGAGCTACATCGATAAATTTAAAGTCGCCGGTAGCGGTACTGATCGCACTTTTTTTAAAGGTTCCATCATTTTCTAATAAGGATACAGAAGCATAGATCACTTCAAACTGATCGGTATCTATTAATTTACCGGTAATTTCACCACGATCCGACTCGCCGTTGTTTTGGGCGTTTGATCGAAATGAGAAAATGATGATGAAGATGATGACATAAATGAGATAATTGTTTAAGCGCATTCTAAGGTTGGTTTTTCAGCAAAAAATAATATAATTCTATTAATTTCTAATCAATCGGATCAAGTTCTGATTCAAAAATTTCTACAATGCTAAAAAATTTGTTCTGAATATTCTTGCAGTTTTATTTGTCACCGAGGAACGAATATACACTTTTCACAAGAATCCTTTTGATAGGAGATAAAGAGTTATGCCCTTTTAGCAATAATAATTAGATCGGTAGTCGGTTCCTCTTGATAATCATATTTCTTTCGATCTAATTTGATCACCTTCAACTGACACTTTTCGAGCGCATCGATCAAATACTGGGATTCGTGGTAATACATGTACATTTCATCGCCGGAGCTTCCCTTTTTTAATCCGGATTTTCTGTAGTCGTTCTCCATAGTACTGACGTAAAATAATCCACCGGACTTCAATTTAACAGATACATCTTTCATGAATTGAAGTACTTCCTCCTTACTTAAATAGGGGAAGAAGAATCCACATAGTACTCCGTCTAATTTAGAATGGACAAAAGACAAATCCCTACCATCTCTCACTTCAAATTTGCTACCTGGATTATTGATCTTTGCCAGTTCGATCATGTTGGGAGCCAGGTCGACCCCTAGGATATTGAAATCGGGTCTTTGAGTGAGCAGGTATTTTGTGATATTTCCCGGACCACATGCCAGCTCCAGTATTTCGGGATTCTTCGCCTGTAAATGATCACAATAGAAATTCAATGAATCGGTGTACAGATCAACATTCATGAATTTTTGTTGATAGTCTACCGCCAATTTGTTAAATATCGCTACAGCGTTTTTATTATGATTCATGGATATTGCAAAATCAGTTGTTTTTTCTACGTTTATCTCTCAAAGCCCAATAAATACCTTTTACCCCTGACACCCATTCATCATACATAAAAATAAGGGCAATTTCTTCTATGGTTTCTAATACGCCCAAAATGATCAATACATAGAAAAGCCAATAGAGCGGACCGAAGAACAAGAACCAAAGGATGAACACTCCCTGGGTAAGTGCCGATAATTTTGCCAGATAGGTGTGAAAAGCGGTTGCTTTTCCATACTTTTTAAAGGCCAAGAACATTTGGATCAAGTAAGGAATAAAAACGACCAAAAGTAGCTGGTAATGGGCCTTCATAAAATCGAATTCAAACACCACCAGCCCCAATAATGCGACGATAAAAGTGATCTGATCCCCCATGGAATCTAATTGTGAACCTCTTGAACTCGTAATGTTCAACCTTCTTGCGAGGAATCCATCGATCATATCGGTTGCATAGCTGATCAGCAACATCCAGGTGAAGAATTCACGATAATGTAAGAAGAGTAGTAAGAGGAGAAAAGGAGCAGCAACTACTCGGTAAAATGAAAACCAGTCGGCAATATTATAATTTTTAAATGTCAGCATAGATGTACTTTAAGCACCACATTTACGGCCCATGGTTTTTTATACTATAAATTTAACCTAAATAAGACTAATCTTCAACTATTTGGGCTCTTAGTATACGGACATCTTTTAAAGGGCGATCCATATCATTTGTTTTAACGGCGGCGATGGAATCAACGACATTCAGACCGGAAATTACTTCCCCAAAAACCGTATAATTCTGATCCAGATGGGGAGTTCCACCTATGGTTCGGTACACTTCACGATGCGTTTCGGGAATAAGATAGGGTACAAAATTCTGATAGTCCTTAGCTAATTTCCTGAATCGATCGTTGATTTGGATCATGGAGGGCCAATCTTCTTTTTCCAACGCTAAAAGTAGAGAATCCAATTGTACCTTGTAGGCTGGGTCATGTTTGATATAATATTCCGCCAACCATCCATTAATCCGGGTTTCCGCCATATTTAGCAAACTATCATTGAAGACCTTTCCTTGTACCACACAGAATTGTGTACTGCTGGACGCTCGATCCGGAAGATCACCTCTCGCTGCGGTAAGAGCTCCCTTTTTATGGAAGCGTGTAGGAGTGATCTCTGCAGGGATGGTGTACCCTAGATCACCACTGCCAATGGTATCTTCCGCACTCGCTTTTTTGCTATCGGTATCTCCCGCCTGGATTATAAATTGATCGATCACCCGGTGAAATAATAAACTATCCAAAATCCCATCTTGGACGATCTTGATGAAATTATCCCGGTGCAGTGGAGTATCGTTATAAAGCTGAAGGACAATGTCTCCATAATTGGTGGTTAGTTTTATCTTGGTCATGGGAGGGTTGTCTACTTCTACCTGTGTGGGCACAAAGGCTATAACAGCAAACATGATAAGTAGGGAGAGGAATAGGTATTTAAATGGTTGATGTTTCATAAACGGAAGTTTTAAATTATATGGCATCAAAGTGTTATTTTTTTGAACCTTTCCGATCCAAATTTAACGAAGTTCCATGGTTCAAAAGTTATGCTTGTCTTTTAAGGCAGGTAAAAATCTTTCAATTTGTCTTCGGTGCCTTAAGATATGCACAATCGCGTGTTCCATCAATTGTTCGACATCGTAATTTTGTCCCCATCGGGTGACGATCTTTTTGTCTGATTCGTATTCTTCCAGCTTTATTGTTGGGTAATCCCTGAACAATTGCTCATTAAAGTGAAACATCTTCCGTAGTTCGGATTGATACTCTTTGGCAGAATTAAGGGTGTTACTCGGATAGAACTCGATGGATTCGCCTAAATACTTGCGAATGGTAACTCCGTAGTTGTACCCTGCCCTTACCACATGCGTTAGAATGGTTTGAACGGATTGGCATTCCGGATCTTCGGTCTTCGAATCGACGATATGAATTAATTCTTTTTTTGACAGATCAATCACGACCCCCTCAAGTTCAAGGATCGCTCTTTCATATTCATCTAAAAGAGCTCCAATGGCTCCATTATCTCTAAAAATTCTCTTCATTTTAGATTAATTTACATCAATTAGTTGAACGGTACACTGTGTTAATCTTACCGCTAAGATTATAAATCTAAGCATTCTATCAAGAAAGTTGTACAAAAGTTAAGTTTGGCTACAAATTAGATATAACTTTGTGGTCTAATTAGAATGGCACCATTTAAAAGATTGTCATTTGTTTAACAATCCCTATGTCATTTAACTCTTTAGGCTTATCTGAGGCCTTATTAAAAGCCATTGAAAAACAAGGCTATACCTCACCATCACCTATACAACAAAAAGCAATACCTGTTATTTTATCAGGTAAGGATATTTTAGCCTCTGCACAAACCGGGACAGGAAAAACGGCTGGTTTTACCTTGCCCATGCTTCAAATTTTAGCGCAGGGTCAGCAATTACGTCATCGTCCCATTAGAGCCCTGGTCTTAGTTCCCACACGTGAGCTGGCTGCCCAAGTGCATACCAATGTAAAGTCCTATAGTGAATTTTTAGACATTCGTTCTACGGTTATTTTTGGAGGTGTGAATCAAAAGCCTCAAGTCTCTACCATTCGCAATGGGGTAGATATACTTATTGCCACTCCTGGTCGTTTGCTGGATTTACAGAATCAAGGTTTATTGTCTTTAGCAAAAGTTGAAATATTAGTCTTGGATGAAGCAGACCGTATGTTGGATATGGGTTTTCTGAGAGATATTAAAAAGATCTTAAGTCTAATGCCCACGCGCAGACAGAATTTGTTGTTCTCCGCGACCTTCTCTAAGGAAATTAAAAATTTGGCAAACGACTTTTTACATCATCCTGTTCTGGTCGAGGCTACGCCTGAAAACTCAACGGTTGATGCTATAGAACAGAAAGTGTATCGGGTGGCAAAAGAATTAAAAACCGGTCTTATTATAAAACTTATCTCGGAAGGAAATTGGAAACAAGTTTTAGTATTTACCCGAACCAAACATGGGGCCAATAAACTGTGTAAAAAAATGGAAAGTGCCGGGATTTCAGCGGCAGCCATTCATGGGAATAAAAATCAAGGAGCAAGAACCAAAGCTTTGGCGGGTTTTAAGAATAATTCCACCCGGGTCTTAGTTGCCACCGATATTGCGGCTCGTGGACTAGATATTCCGCTATTGCCGCATGTAATTAATTTTGAATTACCCAATGTTGCTGAAGATTATATACATCGTATTGGACGAACGGGAAGGGCGGGAGCAAGTGGTGAAGCCCTATCACTGGTAAGTGCGGACGAAACCAGCTATTTGCGGGATATTGAAAAATTAGTGGGAGAAAAATTACCGGTAGAGATTGTTCCCGGGTTTGAGCCTGATCCAAACGCTTCCACAGAGCCAATCAAGCAAGGTCAGGGAGGCGGAGGCAATAGAAATAGGAATCCCAAAAGTAATGCGACACCCAAAAGTGAAGCCGGTAGAGGAAATTCCTCGAGTAAACCCCGGCCTAACAGGAATCGGAATCGGAACAGAAATAATCGTTCGAAGGATTAAAGCCATTCATGAGTACACAAGCAAACAACCCTCTGCATGGAGTTACACTGGCACAAATATTAAGTGAATTAGTGGGACGTTACGGTTGGGAATACTTAGGCTATAACATTAATATTCGCTGTTTTACACACGACCCTTCCATACAATCCAGTTTGAAGTTCCTACGACGTACCCCTTGGGCAAGAGCCAAAGTGGAGCAGCTATATATAGAGATGCTGGAAAATAAAAGATCTTAAAGCCACTTTTTTACTCTTAGCCCAAGTTGAATTAATTCGAATTTAATTCGAGCACCTTTTTAACGGAACCATCATTATATAGAATGATCTGTATTCCTTTTGCGCTTTTATCAATTTCTTGACCCAATAGATTATAACGAGCAACTTCGATCTTTTTCGAGTAGTTCGTTTCGACATCTGAAATACCCAGCAGACCATTTGTGATCCTAATTTGGTAAGGGAATAGTTGAAATTCTGCGTTGTTATCTTCAAAAAGTTCAGGCATGGAACCGACTATAAAAAAGACATTCGTATCGGTAGAAGTAAGTTCGAGCGTTAAAGTTCCTTGTAAATTACTGCTCATCGGCACATTATAAAAGGAAGATTCGTTCGCTTCATTGATCACAAGCACTTTTCCCTGAAAGAAGGCGGGATCACCATAGGTCCCTGTTGGTGCTCCATTAATTTCGAATGTATAGGTATTGTTGCCGTTGTTCTCTAGTTTGTATGTATTGAAGGACCAGGCATTGGTGATCACATCGGTTTCCGCTTCATACCATCCATTGGTTCCATTTTCATCAAAGGTCGCTGTAAATTCATTATCGTCATTGGGATCGGCATAATTGTTCCATTCCATTTCATTCGCTTCTGCTTGTTCAAGAGTAATGAAATCGAAGTAGTTGGTCATATGTACCGCCCAATCCATAAAATGGTTCCTAAAATCAGTACTTCCTATTTGATTGAATAAATATTCCTGTGGTCTTTCCGTAGTTCCTGCAAAGAACCCTTCCGTTAGTAAATTAGGAGAAACGCCTATTTCATCGGTCAGGTAGAATAGAAATAAGGCCATCGCATACTGGTGAACGTATCGCTGCCAGTTTTGAGGATAAGTTCCCGGAAAATTATCATAACTCAACCACAGCGGAACGTGTGGAAGTCTCACCAGACTTTCTGCCTCGATAAAGGCGCGAGGTGCGTCGATATTCTCCACCCCGGCAAACCAATTGGCAGACGCTTCCACATACCACTGACTATCTCCCGAATAGGAAAAACCCGGCGAGTTTGCATTATATTGAAAAATATGAAAGGTTTCATGCGCCAGATTCACCAGATCGGGAGTGATCCAATAGGGTAGCGTCAAAAAGGGATAGCCGTTACTATCCGTTCCCTGTCCATTCCCCCAGCCATACACATCAAAATAACCTCCATCCCCATGAAGGTAGACATTGTAATAGTATCCATCGATAGGATTGGGAGGGTCCATCATGTTCAGGACGTTCAAACAAGTATTTCGATATTCGATCATTTGGTCCAACATCACGTCTACTTCGGCGGTATAATCAAAATCTTTATCCCACCATACAATAAAAATATCGCGTGCCATCGTAGTGCACTCGTTTAAGTCACCGAACACATCGTTAATGGTGAATTGCGCCTGTATTTTTGTCGAAAAAAGTAATAGGATCAAACAGATTGTTGCTGCGGAGCGTAATAGAATCTTCATCTGTTATTATTTATGTTCTGACACCAAGGTCGATTTGAAATTAAATATACTTCTTTTCCAATAGATGGGGTTGTTGTTTTTTAAAACAACAGAATAAAAAATTCTGTCGGGTACCAAAGGGCGTAATATGATCTTCCTTAATACAACGAATTTTATCGAAATCATTGATTAATAATCCCTCTAAATTTTCTTCATTGTATTGTTGAATCGCAAGACCACTGCATTTGATGGGTCCGTCTTCTGAAAAGGTGCCGACGACCATAAATCCGGTCACAGCATTCCGTACCGTTCGAACATAGTTATCAATTTCTTCGGAAGTGCTTAAAAAATGAAATGCAGCTCTGTCATGCCAAACATTGTAAGTGGTTTCGGGTTTAAAATCATTGATATCGCAGACGATCCAATTTACTTTGGAGGCATTGTTACCCAATCGTTCTTTCGCCCGCTCAAGTGCTTTGGCCGAGATATCGAGTACTGTTATATTTTCAAAACCTTCGTCCAATAAATGGTCCACCAATTTGCTGTCTCCGCCGCCAACATCAATGATCTTTGCCGATTTATCCAAACGGAAGGAGTGAATAAAATCCAATGAAGTTTTGGGTACTTCTTGCGTCCAACTTACTTCCTCCGGTTTTTTAGTTTCGTAAACCGTCTCCCAATGCGTCTTTCTGTCTATATCCATATGCCTTGTTTCTGAAAATTCAGACTAGCATAAAATTAGCGAATTATACGGTTGGCGGAAAGATTTTTGTGAATCGTTCAGGAAGTTCATCTGTGTGATACATCACAACTCCGGAAATAGGATGAGTGAATTTCAACGAATAAGCATGTAAGTATAAGCCTTTTCCATTGAGAATAAATCCTTCATGAGCATAATCCTTATCTCCCAATATAGGATTCCCTATGCTTAGCATATGTCTGCGCAATTGATGTGTCCTTCCGGTTCGAGGTCGCAGTTCCACTAGATTCAACCGACTAAATCGTTTGGAAGGAACAGTAGCACGTACTGTAAAGAGGGTATGGGCATTCTTCTCATCTATTTCCGAGGTGATCTCACCATGGGAAGCCATGCTACCAATAGTGATCGCATAATACACTTTCTCCACTTCCTTCTCTTCGAACATTTTATATAAGGCCCGAATACTGCCGGTGGTCTTCCCTGTTAATAAAATTCCGGTGGTCGCATAGTCCAACCGATGAATGGGTTGTGGTCGGGTCGCATCCGGCAGATCACTTTTTTTTAGGTTCTGTACCAGTGCATGGGCAATTGTCTTGAAACTATTTCCACTTACCAAGATACCTGCGGGTTTATGTATGAGGGCCAAATGTTCATCTTCCCAAACTATTTTTAAGGGAAAGATCAATTTTCTCGTCGAGCCGTTTATAGTTTCAGGAAGAAACAATTCAATACATTCTCCGCCATTGATATAGGTTGCCGTACTTGCGATCCTCTTATCTACCGTAATGTACTGTTTCTTTAATACTTTTTTCAAAGCAGATTTGGTAGGACAGTATTGAAAAATTCCCACACCGTATTCTTGAAGTCGGATGGGAGCGGAAAGAAAGGGGACCATATGGACTTCAAGCGCTAACGACATTTATCATTCAATTCCCTGCGAAGGGTGTTCCAAAAATGCCTACGGCAAGTTCCGCCCAAATAAGCAGAAACAGAATTAAAAGTACGATGATAATCATTCTTCTATGCTCCAATTTCTTTACTCTGCGCATAATAAGTTCACATAATAAACCCGTGCCAAGCAAGAGACCCCCGGCCACTAAAAAATCGAAGAGACTCCAATTCACTTCCTCTGTGAATTGCATTGCAATGAGGGGGAGGAGCAACAATACAACTATGGACAGAAGGATAATGATCAATCTTTTATGCTTCATTGTATATAAATTTTATAAGATTTTACACTTGGTGAAGTGCCGACATTTAAAACGATACTTCGATACTAAGTTTAAACTCGCTGGTTCGTTTTTTATTTTAATTCCTGATCTATTAGCTGCAAAACCTCTTTACAGCGATCTATCAATACAAGATAATAGCCCTCACTTGCTTTTTGATTAAAAGCAGTAGCAGCAATAGCTTTTACGATCATTTTAAAACGGGGGTCCTCTTTGTCATTTAGAAATGAAAAGTCATTTTCGTTCAACATTTCAGGGGTGGTGAAGATATCACTAACGTCGCTCCCAAATTTAAGGAAATCCGTAGCAATTGTCTCTGCAGTGGCTATATTGATCATCCAATTACCAATCCCTGCTAAAAGAGCCCTCATTTGGTCATATTCGCTGTATAAGGCAACAATTTCTTCTTTAAGTTCCGGGTTTTTGATGAGTCCTAATGCACCGGAACCTACCATCCCCTTATAAGTATTGTCGTTGGGTGAAAAGACTTGATCCAGGGCTCGGTCATAAATATTACTCATGTTTTGTACTTCCGCTATATTTTCCACTCCATCATACAAATTGACCAGTAAAGCTTTGATCTCTTCTCTTAATTTTTGATGTGCTACGATCGTATTTCTAAAATGGATGGTGTCTTGAACCAGATCACGATGGATTCTTTTCACATATTCTTTTCCTAATCGTTCCTCTTTTTGCTCTTGGTTCCAATTGTTAACACCCAGGGCGATCAAAATCCCAATTACGACCAGAATGATCTCTCCAATAGCATATTTTAAATACCTTCCCGTTTTGTTTTTTTCCATAAGGTCCCGTCTGATTTTTCTGAAAAATCTAAGCATGATATTTACCTGGTTATTCTATTAGGAACGTACCATTTAGTTCCTAAATCAGTTGATCTTCTTTAAATTGATCAAGGGGATCATCGAAATACGGCCATAATAATTGGAAGTAGAAAATACAAGCTTATGAACAAAGCTAAAAACACTAATACTACAATGGCAATAATTCTTCCCAGTTTTGAACCTTCGTTCTCATTGATCGTGGTCATATTTTTGGAAGACTTGAAAAAGGCCCTGAACCCGATGACTATTACATACCCGAAGAAAATAACGTACAACCAGTGAATGGCATTAGCAATCGTAGATCTGTCGATAGGAACCACAGATTCCCCGTCAGAACCCACAACGTCAAATCCAATATCATTATCAGGTCCGGGTGCTATATGTATTTTAATCTTTTCGCCTCTTTTTCCGGCAAATTTCCAGTCATAATAAACACCTAACTTGTCAAAACTCCATCCGGAATATTCATTGCCAAAGGAAATTTTTCCCGAACTTATCTCCTCTCTTGCTCTGGGACTGTCGCTTCTATAAAAACCAATTTCATATTCCTCTTCGATGTTTAATAAATTTTCAATGATCAAATGATATTTCCCATTTTCGGGAATTTCATAAATAGAGAGATAATACGAATGCTCTTCTTCACCATATTCTAATTCCCAATTATTCCATAAAGTGGGATCATTTGATATCATTTCATTTTCAGGCTTTTTGGTATAAAGATGAATACCTAATTCCGATGATAGCGAGTCGATGACCATATTTTTTAAATGAAAAACTGCGAAATCACCTTTACTGGCATTAAAATAAAAACGTAGCTCATCTTCCACAGTATCCACATAATATTGGTTTTCCATCAACTTTAACCCTGATGCCGAGGTATCCACTTTCACACCTTCCTCTATTTCTAACGAAATGGTATAATCTCCACCACCGTACATCACATTGATTGTATATTCATCATCCTTCGGAAGGGTCATTTCCAGTTCTTCCGCTTCTCCCGCATTGAAGGTGTCAACGATCTCATGAGAGAATAAAGTTTCAGTAGTAGCCAATCCAGCAGCAATTAAGATTAACCATAAACCAACAATCCCCAACGAGACGATTTTTTTATATTTTAATTCATTCGAGATATATCTCACTTGCACGATGATAAACCAAAATAATGTGATTGAAAACAAGTATAGAGGCGTTTCAGAAATGCTTATATAGGTTCCGGTGCTTTCCCACTCAAATTGATCTGCCATTAAATAGGCAAATAAAGAGAGCATTACCGGTGAGAGATAATAGCATTGTACGTATAAGTTTTGTAGGAGCGCTTCTTTTTGTAACCCGCCTTTCCGAAAGATCTCGGTGAATAAAGCAAAGAATAAGGGGATGGTGAGAAAAAGGAGACCGATTGCATCTTGTATACGATCCCCAATGGAGGCCGACTTTTGGTCATAGGTCGGACTTAGGATGATTCCGGAGTCCAACAATACAAATAATACAACAGAGATTCCCAAGAAAAGGAGTACGGGGGACAAATATCCCTTGAATTTATCATCCTTCGACATTTCTTCATGTACATAACCGGGTACCCAGGATGGATCCTTGATAATCTTGTAGATGGTTTTCGGGATATAAATGAACCATAATAGCAGCTCAACGGCTAGCCTTTCAATGCCCTTTAAAATATCGATGATTCCCATAGAAGTTGGTTGTTTTGGTTAGTTGAAATAAGGTTGAACGAATACGATTCGTTGTTTGGTTAGAGAACTAATTTACGAATAAAAATGTACAGAAAAATAGTGTATTGCAGTAAATCCATTTGGTTTCTGGCCGTCACTTTAGTTTACTTGAATTAAGCGAGTATATATGTTTTTCATCAAAAAAGCCCTAGTGCCATTTAGGAAAGTGAAAAGAACAAGCCAACCTTGGTCATTAAAATTCAGTTGAAAGTCTAATCCTCATTTCTTATCATTTCAAAAGGTTCCTTAAAATAATTGCCCTTTATACCAATTACTTGGTTTTCATTATTTCTAATTAGCAAGGCATCTATATTTTTTGCATAAAGTGTTGTATCGTTTTTAAAATACAGATCATGGGTGTAATCGTTCATGACATCATATAGCTGCAAACATCCTGCATTAAACTGCAGGGTGAAAGGGCGTTTGGTTTCGTTAACTACGCCATCCTTATTCCAAAATTTGACCAATGTATAATTACCAATCACTTCTTCCTTTAGGGAGGTTGTTACATCGATCTCATGATGTGGCATATGCTCCGGATATTCCGCCGGATATCCGGTGAACTCGGCCATTTGGTTATACACTCTGATTGCGTTATTATTAAACAGTTCTACTTGAAACCTCAAATTACTCGAGGTATTCGAATAGATTACAAGCATATTTTTATAAAAGGGATCATCCAGATAGTAATCAATAAGAGCATCGGTTATACTATCCTGAGGGATATGATAAAACCACGACTTATTTGCTGCCAAATCGTCCATCATTCGATCAGTAATTTTATCTAGCCGGGTGTCAAATTTGTCTATTTCGTATTTGTCATAGGTGTAAATTTCGTTAAGTGGCGCAAACACTGCCTGAAATTTTTCCGGTACATCGTCTAAATTCTCCGTAAGACTTTGGTAACCATTGCTATGAATTTTAAGGTGATAGGCATCGGCGACTAACCAAATCAGATCATATTTATAACTTGCCAAATAGTCCTCACGTGTAAGTTTATTATTGATAGCCAGTTGAATGATGGAATCTCGCTCCATATAATATTCAAAGAGCTCCTTGGATTTAAGAATATCCTCCTCCAGGTCCTTTTGTACTTCTTTTAAAATGGCCTTTATTCTATTTTCTGTTTTTCGTTGCTCATTCCAAATGTTGATCTGAAGCGCAATGATAATACCGATCACCACAAGTATGATCTCCCCAATGGCATAAAGCATATATTTACTCACTTTATTTTCAGTAAGGAGGGTTTGTCGGATTCTGCGAAAGAATTTAATCATGAGATATTTATGTCAAAATGTTAGATGAATGTTTCATCCTTTTAGTTGATCCTATTTATAAGCTGTAATGATGTTTATCACCCCAACCTTCGATCGCCCTTCGAAATACTCGTTTCAAGGTCATTGTTGATACAACACCATCATGCTTTGTGGGGGGACGGCTATGTTCCCTCGAACTTTTCGTGCATCGAAATCGTAAAATGTATCACCTTCCAAATAGACCGACCATTCCCCGTTCAGCGGATAGGAGGCACTTGCCTTTTGAGCATTATAGATCACTTTAATATGCTCCCAGGAATCTCCATTGGCGTGGTCACTAAGTTGAAAGCTGATGAAACCATTCGCAATTTGATTGAAAGAAAGATGTTTCCGTACATCCTCTGCCGAATTCATATAGAAGGCAGGATGCGCTTTTCGCATGGCGATAAGTTGTTTATAATAGGCAACTACATCGGCGTGTTTCCATTTCTTTTCCCAATCTAATTGATTGATGCTATCCGGCAAGTTATACGAATTGTGCTCCCCATGTTTGGTACGAAGTAATTCCCCTCCGGCGTGTAAAAAGGCAACCCCTTGTGAAGTCATTACAATCGCCATGGCCAATTTGTCCATTGCAATGATCTCTGCTTCGGAAGCATCTTTCCGCGAGATCTTCAATTTGTCGTAGAGCGTGTGGTTATCGTGACAGGAAACATAATTGATGCTTTGCCACGGTTCCAACGTCCAGGGTTCCTTAGAATAATTCACCTGCTTGTAATCGATCTCCGGATGTTGGATACAACCTACCACTCCGAATTGAATGGAAGCTTCCGTATTTTGAGCTCCACTCACGAATCCGGTACTTTCATCTTCAAACACAGACCCTTTAAGGCCATCCCGCAGGTCGTCACTAAAAGCCGTGATCTGTGGCATCTTCGGAATATTCACTTTTATCCCTCGTTGATCCAAGGGTAGGGGAGAATCACCGGCCGTCCAGCCTTCCCCATAGATCAATATATTGGGGTTGATCGCTTTAAGCGTAGAAGCGATCTCGTTCATCGTGGTGATATCGTGAATTCCCATCAGGTCGAATCGGAATCCGTCTAAATGGTATTCCCTGGCCCAATACGCCACCGATTCCAACATGAACTTTCGCATCATAGCTCGATCGGAAGCGGTTTCATTGCCGCAAGCAGCGGCATCCGAATAACTCCCGTCCTCTCTAAAACGATAATAGTAACCGGGGACTTCCAGATTGAAATTTGAATTTTCGGTTACCCCCGTATGATTATACACCACATCCAGGATCACCCCAATCCCGTTCTCGTGTAAGGTCTTTACCATTTGTTTGAACTCCTTGATACGCACTTCAGCCCGATAGGGATCGGTGGCATAAGAGCCCTCCGGGACGTTGTAGTTCTTGGGATCGTACCCCCAGTTAAATTGGGCACTGTCCAATTTGGTTTCATTGATGGAATAATGATCGAAAGAGGGGAGCAGATGTACGTGTGTCACCCCCATTTCCTTGATATGGTCCAAACCCGTGACAACCTCTTTAGGTCCTTTCGTTCCCGATTCGGTGAGTCCGAGGAATTTTCCTTTATGAATGATCCCGGATTCAGGATGTATACTCAGGTCTCTAACATGCAATTCATAAATAATCGCTTCATTGGGATACGCAAGAGTGGGTCCTTGGTCCGTATTCCATCCGGTTGGGTTTGTTGTGGGCAAGTCGACGACCATAGCCCGTTCCCCATTGACCCCAACCGCTTGCGCATAGATACCGGGAGTCTCTTCCAACCATTGTTGATCTATTTGTATCTGAAACGTATAATAGGTTCCCTTCAGATCACCGGATACTCGTTTGGACCAAACGCCCTGTTCGGTAGGTTCCATATCGTGCATCGCAGTAGGAGATCCTCCATCGCCCTGCGCGTATAGATTCAATCTTACATTTTGTGCCGTTGGGGACCATAGCCGAAATTCGGTGTGATCAGGGGTGTATTGCAGCCATAGGTCCTGCTCGGTAGGAGTAGGATAATCGTCAAATCCGGCATAGGAGTTCTTAGGTTCGGTACAGGAGATCAATAGGGTAAGTAGGATTAGTAGTCGCGCTGAAAATGTGAGCATCGGTTCATAATTAATACCTTCTAAAAATACACTTATTTTTCTTCTTTTGATCTTTTCTCTTTGGAGGCTCCTATGGCAGCACCGATGGCAATACCGATGGCGACTCCAATGGCAAGTTTTCCCATGGCAACGCCTATGGCAGCACCAATACCTGCGCCTAAAGCTATGCCTTCGGCGATGTAATTCTTTTTTTTCTGTTTCGTCATGACTTTTTAGGTTTCTTCTAATTAAATTATTTTTCTTCTTTTAAACCGGTCCAAGGTGCCGTAAACTTTCTAGTGGGACAGTATGTGGTTCCGATAACTTTTCCATTCAACAGATAGCCTGAATGATAATATTCGTTGCTTTGATCCCGCGTGCGAAAAGCGAAGTAGAGCCGGTCCCAATTTCGATTCAGAAGACCCGCTTCGATAGGACTTCCATAGAACGTACCTTGAAATGTATTTCCTTCAATACCCGTCACTGTAAAGGGCTGAAAATAACCTTCCGCATCCGGAGCCGGGCGCAGATCGAGTATCCAGTTTCCAATTAGGGTATTAGCTTCCTCAGTTTTCTTATTTTCTATATCCTGCCCAAATAAAAAAGTGGGGAGAATGAGTAGTAAACATAAATAGCGTGTATTCATCATAGGACTTTATTAGATATTAAAGCAAGTTCCTTCCGACGCGTCCAGAAATAAATAGCGAAGGCAACGCCCACTAAGGGCAATACAATGCCGAATTCATCTATGTAATATGCGGTAGTCCCTGTATTAGTAGTAAGAGGGGTAAAAATATTTTGTATGAATAGATTATGTGATGCGTGTAAAATGACTCCGGTCCAGAGACTACCTGACTTCATGCGGTACCAGGTGAAAATAAAATTTATACTAATAATGGTTGCCAAAAAACAAGACATCGCATACCAAGAAGGAGTTCCACTGTTATAATCGGCAAAAAGCAGAATAGGCAGGTGCCACACCCCCCAGATTGCTCCGGTGATTAACGAGGTTTTGGTATACCCAAAGCGTTTGTACATTTCGGGGGCAAGAAATCCTCTCCAACCGATTTCTTCCCCCAGAGCACTGGCGGCACTTTTAATCGTCCCGAAAATCCCTAACAATAAAACATAGAGAACAATGGTAGCTCCTGACCCGATCTCTCCCAATCCAAACGATTGGGTAAGGGAGTCTACAAATTCTTGATCATAGAAGCCCCCAAATCCAAACACCCACACGATAAGGTAAGTAACAAAGGCATAAAAGATGGGAATCAGATAACTCTGTAATTGATACTTGGTCTTTCCCCAGCTCCAACCCAGATCCGATAACTTTCGCCCCAAGAGTTTTAAGCTAAGGATTGCTGAAATTCCCGGACACCACATTAGACCTGTTACATAAAGTCCGCGACCGCTTCCTAAACTTCCGGAATAAATGATCAAAAAATAAAAAATAGAACTTAATACAATTGTTAGGGAAAAGAAGAGTGCAATGGGTTTCAAAGAAGTGGAAGAGGTGCTCATTAAAAAACTGTTTGTTGTATGAAAGTTAGATTATTATTTTAATTTTTTCGAGGTGACCTATTGAATATTCTTTTTAGACATAGATATCCTTTTATTCTCCACTGAACGAAAGATCACGATCTTGGAGATCAATTCCACAGGTAAGGGTTCATTCATTGCGAATTGAACGGATCCTTTTCCTTGTTTATAGTCGGCAAGCTCCTTTCGAAAGGCGGAATGCCCGCTGGGAGTAGCATAAAAACCAATATGATTTTTAAATGCTGCAAAATAGATCAGCACCTTTCCGTGTGTTTTATAAGCGGGCATTCCATAACTAATACTTTCCGTTGCTTCCGGAGCATTTTTAACTACGATCTCTCTTATTCGGTGTAACCGAGATTGCACTTCCTTTGGAAATTGCTCGATATATTGCGCTACAGTAAGAATTGGATGTGGTAAAGACATAAGTACGAATTCAAGATGTATCTTTTGTCTATTCAGCTACCACAAACGTTTTTAACATTCCTTTTGCCATAGAGCCTGGTACCTCCGAGATGAATGCATATTTTCCCGGTTCCATATCGACTTCAAAATAACCGGTTGATCCTGCCGGACAATCGTTTACGCCACCCAAGAATGTTACACCGGTCGGGACAGGTGTGATCAGTCCCTTTGGATCGGACCAATTCATCCATTGTTCCAATACGGTCAGATCTGCCGAATCATCAAGTTTTACAAGATTGACATCGTGCCCAACAAAATTTTCATGCGTGATTTGATCCTTGTAGGTCACTGAAAATAGTTGCTTTCCTTTTCCGATCACTCCCTCATAAGAGATGCCTTCGGTGCTTGAGATGTTGATGGCAACAGTGGCAGTTGGGGGTTCCAATCCGCTATCCGTGTCTACTACAATGATTGGTTTGACCATTCCCATGGATCCATGGAACTTGCCATTGGGCATTTTTACATAACATTCCATTACATAGTAACCCGGCTCTAATTTCAAGGTGGTGATACTGCTATGTTGAGGAGCGATCAATCCCGAACCACCTGTAAAGACTATTTTGAAGAACCAGGCAGGAAGGTCATTAAAGGCTGCAAAACCCTCATCAGTTTTCCCCTGATTGATGAGGTCCATTCCGCGATCGAATATTGGAAGCACTTCCAATCGTGTATTTTCAATGGATACGCTATCCGGATATTTGTCCAATAAGAAAAAGTGTGTCTCATTGGAAAGATTGTTGTATTTAAAAGTGTTCCATCCTGAAGAGATGGTGTCGACACTCTGGAATTCCATACTGCGGGTTGTGATTTCAATATAAGGTGAACTTACTTCTTCCGTTTCTTCTATTTGGTTCTCTTCTTTCGATTTACAACTTATTATCAGAATTGATAAAAGCCCAATAAGGAATACCATGGTCGACGGACGATTTCTTGTTAAGATGAATGAATTGTTCATAGTGATAGAATATTTAATGATGATGGTTATTATATAGTTTTAATAATCAGAATAGTCGGTAGGATATAAAAATGCAATATCCATTTTAGAGACGGTGTTTAAATAGGGCGGAAGGTCTTTCATTCCTATCCATTCCGGAGAATTGACAAATTCAACCCACAAAGAATCGCGAACGACTTGATTAGGGAATGAGGTCATATACATTAGGTTAGGCATGGCCGGGCCGGAAATCACATCCCCGTAAAAAACAGCATTGAAATTGAGCCGATCGAACAAGGCGATCTCACCCCCTTCGTTGAACATGGCTAATTTTCGCTGATAATAAGCTTCCGTGGGTGATTCATAACTTCTTAATTCGTAAATACGTTCCGATCTCACACCTTCTACTGTTGTAGGTTTTAATTTTGGAAACAATTCAAACGATCGAAGTAAAATAGATTCTATTCGCTGATAGGTAGGCTGATCATGCGCCGTGTTAATATAGCTGTTACCATCCATAAGATATAAACTGTCTTGCTGTAAATTTCCTTCCAAATTTTGAACATTATTCCAATCTGAAAAGGGTAACAATAGGTATGTTTTCAATACTGAATCGGTCTCAGTCAGCCGAGATTTAAAGACACCAACGGAAGTAATACCGGCTCGTTTTACTGCCGGAACAAAAGCATCTTTCAGAAAAGCATCCGTTTGTAATTGCTGCGAAAGCGAGTCGAAGGTGTAGATCTTGAGTTGATAAAATTCTCCGGGGGAATTATTATTTACACTTGTTGTCGCAACTTTTTCTTGTTTTGGTTGGCATTGACTAAAAAGAATAATAGAACAAGCAAGAAGATAAACATACTTCGTTTTCATAATTGGCAAGTTAGTTAGTATCTGTACGAACGAATCGCCTACTAAGATAAAAAATATAATTACGTTTTTTCAATAACTTACCGTATACGAGCTATTTAATCAATTAATTGAAGAAATTTGAGATCACTTCGTATCCTTATTTTCAATCCATAACAAACGATTTGATCATTAGTCTAGGTGAGGTTGAATGTTTATTTTTATTTCCAACCAAAAAGTATTGTTTAATTATTGTTTCGATCATTCCAGCCGATTCTTTTCTTTGCGATTTTTGGATATAGCAGCAGCAAAGTAAAAATCAGAAGCAATTGTCCGGCGAACAGAATTTGTACCGGAGTTTGGTCAGTCATGTCGGTAATCTGTATAAAAGAATTGGAGTTAGGTCCGATGAGACGGTTTAAATAAACAAATAGTAAATGAAAGCCTATTCCTGTCCAAACACTTCCGGTTAAGACGCGTAAGTATTGGGTGAAACTACCAAATAAAAACATGGTTATTATATAAGACAGTGTTACTGTTGAGGACCCACCTAAATCGCCCTCCATTCCTAAGACCCATTTTTGGATCGGTAATATAAAAAGGGGTAATAAAACGAATAATCCAACCGCGAGGATAGCACTCACCCACTTTTTATACTGAACATTTAAGTTACTAAAGATATATCCTCTAAATAGCATTTCTTCGGGAAGTGCTTCAAACAGAAAAGTGATCAAAAGGCCCAATAAGGTAGTTTGGTAAAAACCTTCATTTATATTCAATTGTACGTTTCCCCATCCGGCAATTTCAGTAGTTAGTACAGTAAGAGTCAATGGAACTGCAATTAATCCCGCTCCAAAGGCGAATTTCATTAAACTTTGTTTGAAGTCACCCAGACCTATGCTAATAGTTGATTGTCGATCCATACCTTTCCATAAGAACCAAATTCCCGGAAGCACCAATCCGGACATGATAATGGCCTGCAAGAGTTGCCGCGAATTTCCCGAAACGTTCCAATGATCTTGTGCGTATTGGCCTATAAAACCTGCAAGTGAAAGAGCGATTAATCCCAAAAACCAGGCGGCAATGATTTTGGTAAAATAAAGACGTGGTTTTTCGTTGATAATTGAAGTAGTGGTTGATTGATTCATGTTACAAAGATTTTTAGTTAGTTAGTTCTACACTTACTATCAGACGATTAAGAGTGATTTTTGTAACAATCTTACATTTTAGGACCAACTATCACATAGAGGATAATGTATGTTGTGACTGCGTAAAAAATGAGAATCACGCAGTAAAATAATAAGTTTAAATAGTCAAATGAATATTCTGTTGCGCAGAATTTAAATATCAGAGATATACCGTTATGGTAAGAAACAACATGGTAACACCCGTAAGTATTATAAAAAGGGGTATTATAAACTTCAACCATTTGTTGAAACCAATCTTAACAATGGCGAGAGCCGCAAGTATCAGCCCGGTAGGATTGATGATATAGAAAAGACCCATGCCGTACATATATGCATTGACCACAATTTCTCTACCCACATTTACGGTATCGCCTAATGGCGCCATGATGGGCATGGTTAAAACGGCCATCCCTGAAGAAGAGGGCATGAAAAACGACAATCCCGAATAAATAAGAAACATCATGTTCGCAAATAAGCCTTTATTCATCCCTTCTGTCAGGGTGCTGGCATGATAAAGCAGGGTATCGCTGATCAAACCGTCCTCCATGATCACCGTGATCCCTCTGGCAATTCCCACTATGAAAGCAACGCTCAATAATTCTCCGGCTCCTTTCGCAAAAACCTCCACAAATTCTTCTTCTTTGATCTTTCCTAAAAACCCGATAATGATGGCGCCCACTAAAAAGGTGGATGTCATCTCTACAAACCACCAATCGAGAAAAGACACGCCAATGATCATGATAAGGAAAGTTAAGCCAAAGACAACTGTGATCATCCATAGTCGTGGGGTGAAATTTGTTTGCGCTCCAAGAGAATGTACTCCGAACATTTTTTCTATGGATGCTTTCTGTGCATATATGATGGATTTGGAGGGATCGTTTTTCACCTTTCGAGCGTAGGAAAGGATATATACAATGGTGATTACAGTGCAAGTGACAAGCATAATAATCCTTCCTGCCAATCCTGTGGTCCAATTGATTCCCGCTGTGTCTGAAGCAATAATGGTAGCAAAGGGGTTGGTTGTGGAACACATAGAGCCAATGCCCGACCCCAAAAAGATACAGGCTAACCCCACCATCGCATCGTATCGAGCTGCAATAAAAACAGGAATTAGGATAGGGTAGAAAGCCATGGTCTCCTCTGCCAATCCGAATGTGGTGCCTCCAATGGCTATAAGGGTTGTAACGATAATGATCAGCCAAAATTCCTTTCCCTTAAGAATTATGGTTAACCATGAAATGCCTGCATCGAAAGCTCCCGTGCGATTCATAATACCGACCAATCCACCTATAATGAGCACTAAAAAAATGATGTCCGCCGCCGCAATGATACCTTTCACTGGTGATTGAACCAATTCGGCCATCCCTTGTGGCGCAGCTTTCAATTGTTGATAGGTATTTGGAATACCAATGGGTTTATAGATGTCGCCACTGGTAAATTTTTCTAAGGGGATCTTAATGTTCAATCCGTCTAAAGTTTCCTGTGTGGCAGGGAGAATTTCACTGTCAACCGGACTCACTTTGGAAAAGGTGTTTTCCTCTTGATTGTACATTAATGTGTCGTATTTTCCCGCAGGAACGATCCATGTTAATAGAGTTACTAATACTGCGATCAGTATTAGAATGGTCTGTGCTGTGGGAAACTTGAATTTCTTCATACAAATCAATTTGAATTAATTTAAAAAATATAGCATCAAAAGCGTATTATGGATTATACACGGCCACGGCAATTTTAGAATCGGCTGTTCCATAATACAAGAACCATTGATCCTTAAAATACACCAGACCTTCCACAAAGCAGACTTCATTGACCTCGCCCACTTTTTCATAGTCTTTATCCGGGTAAATGAAATGGTTTTCTGTGCGATCGATCAGTCGATAAGGTTTGTCTTTATCAAAAAGAGCCTGACCCGCTGCATAGGTGAATTGCGGTAAGTTTGTGTCGTTATAGTTCGCCGCATTACTTCCGTTATAGATCAGATGGATTCCTTCTTCGGTATATAGCGCATAAGGTCCTGATTCGACCAATCTGCTGTCAAAGTAGCCCATACGCGGGTGCATGACTGAAATTCGTTCCTTCGATTCATCATTTTCCGCAACATTCCAATGTATCAAATCTTTGGAATAAGCCATATACAGGTTCGTGTCACCATAATACATCCAATACAGGTCATTTATCTTCTTGGCCACTATATTATTATCCATGCGTTCCCCGACGATGGCACCGGCCTTAGACCAGGTGTCCTTGTATTTTTCTTCGGAAAGTACTAATCCATGTTTTTCCCAGTGCAACAGATCTTTGGAAGAAGCGATGCTCAAGCGTGCTGTCTTTCCGTCGTAGGAAGTGTAAGTCATAAAGTAAACGCCTTCTTCATTTTGAATGATACGAGGGTCCTCTACACCGTCAAAATAACAGAAGTAACAGGTCTCGGTATTGGTTTGTTCTGTCTGATCCTTTCTATAGTTCCATTCAAATGTTTTCATGGCGTCATTGTCCGGAAAGAAAACAGGAGTAGGTTTTTTTGTAAAATGAAGTCCGTCGGAACTTACAGCCATACCAATGCGCGAAGTTCCCATGGAATCCTGAGCGCGATACAATAAATAAACCGAATCATTTCTAACCACAGCCGTAGGATTCAAAACATTTCGTTCTTCCCATTTATGAATGCTTCCGGTAATGGGGTCGGTAAAAACCAAATTTGAAGAAGGACTTAAAATTGGGTTGATCGAATCTACTTTATCAAAATAGGGGAAGGCCCATGTACCTTTTACATCCGATTGATTTTCAACATCCGGTCTAGACTGACATGCTGCTGCAATAATCATCAATGTGATTCCTGTGATAAATTTCATAGATATGTTGAACATTACGATTTAATTATTATCGACAAAAGAAATTACTTTCCTGTCTTAAGCAAGATTTACTCCGAATAAATGTCCCACCAACGCCGACAAGCCCATCGCTACCGTTCCCCAAAAAGTAATTCTTAATACCGCTTTCTTAATACTGGATCCACCTGTTTTTGCGGCCATCGCCCCAAGCAATAACAAAAACAATAATGCAAATCCGTATTGGTAATAGACCATCTCTTTTAAGGGAAGGAAGATTGAGACCAATAAAGGCATGACTCCGCCTAAGGTGAAGGCGGCACCTGAAGCCAAGGCAGCCTGTAAAGGATTTGCCTGACTTACTTCATTGATCCCCAATTCATCTCTCACGTGTGCCTCCAGGGCATTGTGTTCGGTGAATTCCTTGGCTACTAATAGGGCTGTTTCTTTTTTTAAACCTCTTTCTTCGTAGATCTGTGCTAAGATCTGTAGTTCGATTTCGGGCATTTCTTCCAGTTCTTCCTTTTCTCTTGCGATATCCGCCTTTTCAATATCGGTTTGTGAACTCACGGAAACATATTCTCCGGCAGCCATTGACAGAGCACCTGCCACCAATCCCGCTAAAGAGGCTAAAATCACAGGGTCCCTAAATTCGCTTGCTGCTGCAACACCTATGGCTATACTGGCAGTGGATAAAATTCCATCATTGGCACCTAATACGGCGGCTCGAAGCCAGTTACTGCGATGTATATAATGTTTTTTAACGTATTCGTCTATATCGTACGACTTATCCATTTTTGGTAATTATTATTCTGGTTTATGAACTTCAAGCTCAATTTCGATCATGAATTCCGGTAAGGCTAATTCTTTAACTCCTAACCAGGAACCGGTTGGAAATTGCTTGGTATAAATACTGTTTCGATAACCTGAAAGTTCCAAAAACAGAGGCATATTGGTAGTGAAGACATTCTCTACCACCACATCATCAAATGTACAACCATAGTGTTTCAGTACCTTTTCTAGGTCGGAATAACAATTTTTCATTTGTTGTTCAAGATCACCGACCGCAGTAGGATTGCCTTGGTCATCCATACTTACTGCTCCCGATATTTTTATCTCGTTTCCAATTTTTACCGCATGAGAATATCCATAAGCCTTTTCTACTTCCGGACGCAGTAAAAAATAATCGGGTTTTTCTATGGTAACTTCAGGTTCGGTGACCACTTCCTTTATTTCTTGTTTACAACTTTGAGAAGAAATACTTAAGGTAATTAAAACTAATAATACTTGTAAGGGGCGTAAATAAGAAGCTAAATGTTCTTTCATCGCTAAATTGTTTTTTGCCTACTTGGATCGGTTTTCGGCTTTCCCGTTTTTAAAAATGTTCGTTCATTAAAGTTACAATATAAAAATCACAAAAAAACCAATATACGTGCCCAAGGCAGTCCCTAAGGACCCCACCAGAATGGCAGGAAGTACTAATTCATTTCGTTTAAAGCTTTCGGCAAGTGCCAAGGCGGTTGTTCCTCCACCAATATTTGCCTGACTCACAATGGCGATCATTTCCCAATCGCGATAGAAAATACCGCCCAAAAGTATGGTTATCAGTCCATGCAGGAATACAGTGAGCGAAGCGAACAACAACAAAGTGATCCCAACTTCTTGTAATTCGATCACAGAGCCGATCTCGCAATAGGCGCCGATCACAGCCAGAAAAACATATACTAAGTAGAGACCCAAAGAATGACTTCCTTTTAAATTGGCAATAAATTTGGTTTGTGCCAATAAGATCGCCAGGGTAGATAAAATTAAGATAGAGGGGATTTGCGGCATCCATTTTGAAATTTCTTCAGCGATATAAAACGATAAAATTCCAAGAAATAATAACCAGATCAAGGATCTGAAATCGAAACGGTCTTCCTCTGCTTCTTTATCCGCAGTTTTTTGACTAGAGGGACCTATTTTATTATCTTTCCAAAATGTTCGAAGCAAGGCCGGGATGGATAAAGTGATGATAATCCATAATGTAGTAATCACATTATCCACAGCAATGCTGCCTGCATATAAAATTCCTTTCTCTTGAAAGTCGTATTCGAGTGCAATGGCATTAAAATTTGCACTTCCACCCGTATAAGTGCCTGCATACATACCAGCAATGGTTTTTGCGTTCACGCCTAGTAATTCTTCCGGGTTAATGATATACCAACTTAAAAGAATGCCTGCCGTTGTCGCCAGGGATCCTATAAGGAAAAGGATGATCATAGGCGCTCCGGCATTTTTAATGCTGGTTAGGTTTACATCCAATAAAAGATAAAAAATAGAGATAGGAGCCAGGTAGGTAAAGATTCCGTCATAAAGTGGGATGGTATTGGAAGCAGAAGGGATTAATTTCAAATTTGCCAAAACTGCCGTAAAGACGATTACCAATAACGCTGCTCCGAATTTGCTTCCCCATTTTGTATTTCCCGCGTAGACAGCCAATAGAACCATCAGGCAGAGTACGGACAATACATAAATTGGGTTTTCCATAGAATTTAGTGAGTAAAGAAGGTGCGAATATCGTTGGCTAGTTTCACACGATCCGGCTCATGCGTATACATCATATGCCCGCTTTCATAATACGTCATGGTCACATTTGAACGATCGATCCCATTTCGTGCAAAGGTATATTCTGCATCAAAAAAAGGACAAATCAGATCGAAATAGCCACTGGCGACCAATACTTTCATTTCCGGATTTCGACGTTGAGTCTCGGCTAGTTTCCGAGCCACATTCAGAAAAGAAGGTTCCCAATAAGACTTGTCGGATACCGGACGAAATCGCCATTCATTGCCTATTTCATCATTGCTGGTCACATAGGGTCGGTCCATTTTAACCTTTAGGGTAGTGGCATAATAATGATTCAAAGCAGCAGTAAAGGCAGCACTTATCTGATAATCGGATGGGTCTCCCAAATGCGGACCCTCTGCATATGCATCGATCTCATCGCCCATAAACCTGCCGTCCAATCTACCCACCGCAAGCCCTTTGTCTCTCAGAAGTTCCTTCTGAAATCGTGGCATAAGGATGCGTAAATTCGATTTCAAGATATATTCCTTATTCAATCCGGTAAAATAAGTCAGCCTTTCCGCAATTTCATTTTTTTCTGAAGAAGATAGTAAGGATCCTCTATAAAGCGCGGGGATGTATTGGTTGTAAGTGAAATTTCTACTCGCTTCTATAAAGTCATCCAGTTCTAAGCCCTCCCCGGCCTTTTTATGATACCAGGCAGTCGCTGCCATACTCGGAAGGTAAGTAATGTAAGAGGTAATATTATCATGCATGGAAGTGGATCCGGCATAGTCCAAACATTGTGAGATAAGGATGATCCCATTCATGGCCATGTTCTGTCCATCGCCTTCTAATACATTGGCAACGGTCGCAGCTCTAACGGTACCGTAGCTTTCACCGGCGATATATTTAGGAGAATTCCATCGGTTATTCTCAGTGATCCACTGGCGTATGAACTTCGCCACAGAATTTGCATCTTCCATCAATCCATAATAATCTTTGGTTTCGCCTTTCCCGATCACACGGCTATATCCGGTTCCTACCGGGTCGATAAATACCAGATCCGTAAGGTCAAGTACACCAAGATCGTTTTCTTCCGTCTTGTAAGGCGCACTACCATCGTCTTTATTGGCATCAGAGGGTATTTTAACAATTTCGGGACCAAACATACCCATATGAAGCCAAACAGATGCCGAACCGGGTCCTCCGTTAAAAACAAAGGTCACAGGTCGTTTCGTTGTATCGCTTAGTCCGTCCTGTGTATAAGCCACCGACCAAATCGATGCGACAGGCTCTCCCGAAGCATCTTTTAAATAGGTTTCCGAAGCGTTTGCAGTATACTTTATCTGTTTCCCACCATTAGTTGTTTGATGACTGGAAACAAAGGATTTTGCAGGTTCAAGCGGATTTGTAGTTTTATCCTTCTCCTGTCCGTTCACCGGAAAAACAGTAAACACAAAAAGGAAAGCAATAAGGTTTAGGAACAAAGGTTTGATTTGCATGTAGAGGTATTAATTAAATTATTGTAATTCTGAGGTGTAATTATTTAGGAAAACCCTGTGCTACCCATGACTTCAATAAATCAACTTGTTCGGAAGTTAAAGCGGGTTTTTTGCTTTTAAAGGGCATATATTTTGGGTCGTCCAAAGGGAGTTCTACCCTCGCTATAATGTCTTGTATATTGCTTTTTGTAGCCGCGTAGGTGTCCAAGAACTTCTTTTTTCCTTGATCCGGAAAATGACAAGGAGTGCAACTTTGAACCATGATGGGTTGAATATGACTTTCATACGAAACCATAGACTCGGCATTTTTCATAGACGTATCGGTAGCAGCTTTTTTGGCGGTGCCACAAAATTGTAGACTTAAAGACACTACTACAACAAAGACAACGAATTTTAGTTTAGAGAGATTTCTCATAATGGAAAAGGTTGAATTAGAAAGTTAAGATACTGAATTTATAACAAATTCTAATAATTCAGTTTTGAACTTGAATCACTTGTCTTTCATAGCTTTTCAATAAATGAGATAAGTCAATGCCAATGGCCATTCGCTTAATTGCTGTCTATTTCTATCACATCATTTATACGAAAGACCTTCGTTGACTCACCATTTTGCAATTGATAACTTATTTGACGCATTTTACCTGTTGCTTGACCTTTTTCGTATAATGGGAATCGATGTATTAAATTAGTTTCGACTAAAGAGAAAGTATCGTAACCTTCATAACCTTTGCTGATTTTTACATTTTCAGCAATGGGAGGAAAATACATGAGGATCATAGATCGCTTTTTAAGCACTGAACAGGCAATGACATCTCCTTTTTTATGGGGCCCGGATTGGGTGTATACCACAATCTCAGGAAAACCGTCGCTATCGAGATCTTCGATTTCGGCATCGACCACGATACCATCAATGGTACGAGTAATAGCTTGGTCTGGAAGCTCTAATCCATAAGGAAAGATCACCAGGTCTTGTTGTGTTCCATTAATGGGTTTCGCTGAAACAGAAAAGCCAATATCCTGAAGTTGCAAATCCTTGGAGAAGGTAGTTTTATCCAACTGAGCCGTATCAATAGCGTCATAGATCTTATGATAGGTTCCTGCCACGGTAGCCCCTCCGTTACAATAAAAATAAAGAGCTGCTTCATCTTCGCTACTCTCTCCCAAAATGGTGACGGAATGAGCCGAAAACTTAATGTTTATAAGTTTTCCTTGGACCGTGGTTGCATAAAGGGAATCATTTACTCTAAATGCATTTACATCAAAAGTGCAGGTGGGTTTTTTCCTGTCTGCCCTGGAACGTACCTTAAGGAAAATTTCATCCTCTGAAATTTTACCAATGTTTACAGAGACCCAATCATAACCTTCGCCTCTCAATTCATAGGAATCAGAAACATACCTACCCACGATGGTTGCCGCTGTCACGGGTAAATTTTTGGTTGTAACTTCTTCAAATTCAGTACTATCAGACTTGTCTTTACATCCGGCCCAGAGGCATCCTATAATGGTAATTATTAGAATTGATTTAACGAAAGACATCTTTACTTTTATTTTATGGGGAGCAACAACTGCGTTTAAAATTACAACAAAATGGCTATGGATAGAAATATTTTTTTAATCCCAAACAAATTTCCATGAGCCATCAGATTGACGCTTCCAAACGGTATGGAAAACTCCTTTGCTTTGAGCCTTATTTCCCAATGAATCCAGATAGTCAAAAGTGTAATAACCAAAAGTATAACCCATATCACCTGATTGAGAAACATCTACAAATTCGGGGGTCCATTGAAGACCTTTGGTCGTACTCGATTTGTAGAATTGATCAATGTTATTAATGCCGCGGATCAACTGATCGTTCCGCATAAGCACGGCATCATCGGCAGCAAACGAAGTAAAAGCTTTATAAACACCCTCTTCACCGGCCATTTTGGAAAATGCGGATTCTGTCTCTCTTAGTTCTTGTTTCCATTTGTCGAGCTCGCCTTTTTCCGTCGTTGTCTGACAAGAGAGCAATAGGATTGCGCAAAAAAAACCGCAACTGACTTTTAGGAAAACGACATTCATCAAGACTTGACTAATTTTACAGTTTTATGATAGTCTTTACCGGTCATATGGCAAACATACATGCCGGTTTTCAATGCATATAAATTCAGGGTGTTCTCGTTAGAATTTACTTTATTTTGAACAACCAATTTACCTGTCATGTCATAGATCATAACTTCTATAGGATATGCTTGGGAACTTCCCTCAATATGCAGCACATCGGAAAAAGGGTTGGGGTATATCGCCAGATCATTATCGTTTAAAATATCCATTACACCTAAGGGCGGAGCGTTATAATGGTAGGTGGACATGTTGTAATAACTGATCACATAGAGACTTCTGTCGGAAGCAAAATCACATGCCAAACCTGCACCTCCATAAATATTTGGTAATTCCATCCACTGTTCTTCTCCTGAATTACTGTAATTGGTAATCACCATTTGAATATACGACTGATTATTTGGATCAGGAGAAGGCCCGCCTATCCCTGTCACTACCACCTCTCCGTTATCATTTGCAGCTATATAATAAGGGTATTCATCATTGAATGACGTGCCATCATATACCGTGTTCCAAAGCTGGTTTCCGTCCAAATCCAGTTGTATGGTTCTCCAATTAAAATAGGAGTTCAAGGAATAATAGGAAATCAAACTAATTCTGCCTGACTTCAGGGTAAATCGACCTGCAAAATCTTGACCGCCGAAGTCATAATTATGAGACCATAAGGTGTTTCCGGAATGGTCTAATTTATAGATCAAAAGATCTTCCCCGCTATTTCCGCTCGACTGATTAGGATAGGAAGTATAAAGATAAGAATCTCCCGAATCATCAATTTCAATGTCATAGCCACTTCTTCCCAAAACAGCCTTGGTCCATAAAAGATTCCCAGAAGTATCCCATGCCACGACAGGGGCTAAGCTTAAATCGGCAGATCTACCTGTTAGGATGACTTTATCTCCTTTTAATCGCATTGAACGAAAGCCTTTAGGTGCATTATCAATATTGTTATGGTAGAAAATAGTATTTCCGTCCGTATCTAACTTTATAAATACAAATCCCGCCGGATCGACCCCATGGGTTCCTATATACAAATTACCCATGCTATCGAGCTCGCTTCTTAAATTGAACGAAATTTGAGAATTGATGACCGAAACTATTGGAATATTCTGTTTCCATAGTAAGGTTCCGGATGCACTGTATTTCAGAACTACGATCGCATTGATAAATCGTTCGGAAGTTCCGGTATACCGATATCCAACTACAAATATGTCATTATTATTATCGCTGTTGATCCATAAGGGGTGTTGGTAATTACTTTGGATTCCGGAACCGTCCGACATCTCCCATAGTAGATTCCCGGCGATATCATATTTACGGGTATAGATGTTCTCATGGATAAAATATCCGGTAACAATAACATCGTCGTTATTATCCACGGCCATCATGCTGTTAATTAAATTAAAATTTCCGGCTTCTTGCAACCAATCAAACGAATACTGAGCCCAACTATTACTGTAAATGATCAGGGCTAAAAGAACTATTTTTTTCATGACGTACTAATAAGATACTATACTAAAGTTAGTCAAAAAAAACATAAAAATGGGTGGCGATAGATTTATTATTCCATTTAAAATTACCATTTTTTTTGTCTTTTGATGAAATAGTTCCATTACATCAAAATACAATCGAGGCCATCCGTCAACATATGAAGTAATAAACCAATTCCTACTATCCTGAATGTTTTGGGCAGAAAGAGAAACGCTATATAAAATGCTATGGAGATATAACTATGCAATGGATGAAAACCAATGCTGCAACGATGGGCATCCCAAATAGGTGTGGCTAATAAATGATCCAGATCCACTAACATCGTCAAGAGAAGTATAAGATAGGTTTTTTTCCAATCGTTTCTGAAGAAGTACCATGCAATAAATAAGGGAAAAATTATATGAAAGAAGAAGTGTAGGTAGGGGTTCATAAAAAGCTATATATCAACGCAGTAAGATTAAAGTGAAATTTATTTTAATGTGAGTGAAAGTCTAAGAGTGAAGGAGTTTATCATTTCAAAATGTGGGTCATTTGAAAAAGGATCTCACCACCATTCATGATATCTTCATGTCTTAAAAAGGAGCCTTCCAGTAACTTTCCATTCACGCGTACACTTTCCACATATATATTTTGCTCGCTTTGATCCTGCGCTCTAATCGTTAAGGTTCGACCATTGTTCAAATGGATTACGGCTTCTTCGACCAACGGACTACCTAAGGCGTAGACTGGTGAGCCGGGAGTCACGGGATAAAAGCCTAAACTACTGAAGAGATACCAGGCACTCATCTGGCCGGCATCGTCATTTCCGCATAATCCTTCCACAGTAGGTCCATACATGGTTTCCATGATCATTCGCACACGTTCTTGGGCTTTATAAGGTTTTCCCGTCCAATTGTACAAATAGGGAATATGATGCCCGGGTTCATTTCCATGTACATAATTTCCAATGATACCATCACGTGTAATGTCTTCGTGGTGTTCGATATATTTATCTGCGATCTCCATGGTAAATAAGGAATCCAAATGTTGACTGAAACGCTCTTTCCCGCCCATCATCTCGATCATCTTATCAATGTTCTGAGGGACGTAAAGTCCGTAATTCCAGGCATTCCCTTCAATAAAACCCTGACCTTGGGTATCCATAGGATCAAAATCGGGTCGAAATTCACCGTTGGAGAGTTTGGGTCGCATATAACCGATCTTAGGATCGTACACGTTTGTGTAATAGGTAGCACGTTCCTCAAATTCAGCTTCTATCTCCGGGTTGTTCAATTGCCGGGCCATTTGGGCTATACACCAGTCGTCATAGGCATATTCCAGCGTTTTTGAGACCGAAGAATGACTTTTATCGTCGGGAACATAATGGTAATCCATATAATCGCCTAAGCCATCAAAATAACGTACATGAGCAGTCTGAAGAGCTGCTTTTAAGGCAAGATCTCTGTCGAAATCCCCAATTCCTTTCACCATGGCATCCGCAATCACCGAAGCGGCATGATACCCGATCATACACCAGTTCTCATTGGCATAATGACTCCAGATAGGTAACATATGATGAACACTTTGATCTTGATGTGCCAACATGGATTTGATCATGTCGTTATTGCGATCCGGTTGAATGATATTAAACAACGGATGCAGGGCTCTATAAGTGTCCCATAATGAAAAAACCGTATAATTGGTGAAACCTTCCGAAGTATGGATATTCTGATCCAAGCCGCGGTATTGGCCATCAATGTCTTCGTAAAGGATAGGGGAAAGGCAGGTATGATAAAGCGCCGTATAGAAAGTGATCTTATGTTCAGGACTCATGCTCTTTACTTCAATTTTAGACAATTCCTGATTCCATTTCGCCTTTGTTTCGCTTTTGGTGCGATCAAAGTCCCAGTGTGGGATTTCAGCCTTTAAATTTTTTAAAGCACCCTCCGTACTCACAGAGGAAAGTGCAAACTTCAATTGGATCTTTTCTCCTTCTGAGGCATCAAAATTAAAATAAGCCCTTAGGTCCTTTCCGGCCATCTCGGGAAAGTTCTCAAATTGATCGAATCGACGATAGAACCCGTCATAGGTCTCCTTATTGTATTTCTTATGTCCGTAACTTTTGAACGGTTTTGAAAATTGCATCGCGAAATACACCAACTTTGTTCTGGCCCATCCTTTGGTCTGCCGATAACCCGTCACCAATGAATCGTTCTCTACACGGATAAAGGTCCAAACATTCTTGTTGTCATGATGATACACATTATACACCATATCCAAAATGATATGAGCGTCCTCCGATTTTGGAAAGGTATATTGATGAAAACCCACTCGATCACTGGCCGTGAGTTCTGCTCGAATTCCGTAACTGTTCAGATCCACCTGATAATATCCGGGTGACGCTGCTTCTTGCTCATGAGAGAATGCGGAATAGAAACCTTTTCCTCCATTTTGTGTTTCAAATGGGTCTAGCACTAGTTCTCCCGTCGTTGGCATTACTAGAAAATCACCAAGATCGGAATGTCCGGTACCGCTAAAATTGGTATGGGCAAATCCGATAATGGTCGAATCGCGATACTGATATCCTGCACAGTATTCGTAGGTTTCCTGATTGTATTTACCATCGTCATCGAACATCACCTCGAAATTAGTCTGCGGACTTAATTGCACCATGCCGAAGGGAGCGGTGGCACCGGGGTACACATGCCCCATTTTACTGGTGCCGATGAATGGGTTCACAAATTTCGTAAAATCTTCTGGAGTGATATCTGAAGTAACCGTTCTCTTCGCCTCATTGCTGCATGAAAACAACAAAAAAGAATTCATCACAACAATGGTTACTATTCTCAAGGATGTATTAATATGCACAATTAATTATTTTTGATCGCCGTTCTTACTTTCATTGGCTTTTAATACACGTAAAAAATTTCCTCCCAAGATCTTCGAAATATCAGCTTCACTATAACCCTTTTCTATTAGGGCTTTGGTGATCATTGGATAGGAAGTGACGTCTTCTAATAACTGAGGTGTTAGGTTGATCCCATCAAAATCGGATCCCAATCCCACGTAATCGACCCCTACCAAATTGATAATATATTCAATATGTTGAATAAGCATTGACAAAGGGGGTCGCATGTCTTGAATTTCCTCGGAATAAGTTCGGTAGAGGGTATCCATCACATAAAATTCGGACAGTCCACTCCTTAAAAGGGAATCCATCTCTACCGCATGTCGTTCAAGAAAAACTCTTTCTTTCGCCTCAAAGCTACTATCGATAAAGCCGGGATGAAAATTCACCTGAATTACCCCGCCGTTCTTGGCGATGGCTTTTATTTGATCGTCCTTTAAGTTCCGACGATGGGGAACTAAACTATAAACAGAGCTATGTGAGGCGAAAATGGGCTTGGAGCTTAATGTGATCACTTCCCAAAATGCATGGTCACCGAGATGACTCACGTCGATCAACATTCCGAGACTATTCATTTTCCGAATCACTTGTTTACCAAAATCGGTTAATCCCTTTTCGGGCATCTCCGGGTTGAGGGTCTCGTCCATGGCGCTGCTTACCCAGGAAGGTGAAATATTATGGGTTAGGGTCAAATACCGAGCACCTCTTTGATAAAGAGCCGAGAGTTTATCGAGATTATCTTCAATCATATGTCCTCCTTCTACGCCGAATAAGGCGGCCATTTTCTTCCCATCAATGGCCTTCATTATTTCATCATAACTTCCCACTTTTACTATTTTATCCGGGTTCCTTGATACCGCAGCATCTAAACTGTCCATTTCCCGGTTGGCGAGCGCAAACGGATCTAAAACATCGCCGTCACAATAAATTGAAAAGACTTGCACATCGATGCCTCCTTCCAGCATTCTTGATAAATCACTGTGGGCTGTTCCTCGCAAATCACTATCAAAGTCAAGTCCCAAATCTACTACCTTCATTAAGATATCATTATGGGTGTCAACCAGAACGGCGTTGTGATGCATTCTTTGATAATCTTGAGCATTTAAAATTCCCATAGAGATGAAAATTAAAGGAATAAAGAATAATTTCATTGTTATGATTATTTGTAAAACGAGTAAAAATACAGAATCTAACGAGGCAATCACATTTATTAAAAGGAAAAGATCACAATTCTCCTGCAATCTCATTTCTTTGTGATCAATCGAATATTCCTAAGAATTTAAGTCCAAAAATAAAGGCTCCAAAATGGTTTCCTTCATAGAAGGAATTCACATAATCTAGACGGAAAAGGCGATACTTTCCCCAACCAATGTTATCTAGCCCAACGGAAACTTCGCTATACGGTTTTCGATCTTCCGTGTGCAGCATATGTCCGCCAACAACGAGATTAAAATTCAGTCGGTTAATCCCCGGAATTCTACCTAATATCCATCCCTTGAAATTATGCTCCGCATGCCCTTCAAAATAGTTTCCATTGGTACTTAAGGCGTAATAGGGAAGTAGGTTAAAGACATTGGTATAATTTGAGCCTCCGCCAATCCGGGTCTGATTTCCATTGAAGTGTTGAAAATCCACAAAGGAAATATTGTCGCCATGAACAAAAGTTCCTCCTGTAATATTATAACTGAAGGCTCCTGCATTCCCAAGATCCAACTCTTGCTGCAGTTGCGCCCTTAATTGGGTGAAATTATATTTCGAAGAATTGGCACCCATTCCATTTTCAACTTCTAGTGTCAACGTTGGATATTCAGCATCGTTAATATTGAATTTGCCATCCGGATAGGTCATATATTTCTGCCCGAACGTAATTCTTGCAGAAAACTGCGTTTTGATCAAGTGGTGCTCCTCGATGACAGCATTGCTAAAATCATCTGGAGCAAGTGGATTATTACTTGTATAATCTACCCGATCATTAGGGAGGGTGACATAGTCGGTGTTATTGAATAAAGGTTTACGGTTTTGATAACTCACCGAAAGGTCTGTCCGGAAACCATTGAATAATTCTTGTCGCCAAGCTAGTCCGCCATATTCCAATTCATACACCTTCATATAATTTCGTTCAAAGAACAAACTAGTGACGGTGTTCATAAACGGACTGATGGGCTCACTGTGATTGAATTGACGAACTTCATTTCCACCAAAGGCGGATAGTTGAAGGCGGTTGACCCTATTGAAGTTTTTAGTCACCGTGCCTTTCCATCGCAGCCGGTCTTCTGCAATACCGAATTGTGCCTGTAGGTTGGTGTAGAGCCATTGGGTTCGATTTTCATCATACCACTCATAATAGCTTATTCCGGCTTTGCCATTCCAACCTTGCACCGTGTTAAAATTAACGGCGGGAAGAGGCGCATCGTAGCTCAATTCCCATCGTTCAAACGAATTTTTATATGCATATCCAGTTAGCACATCGAGTAGATGGAATCGGTTGTTCTTAGCATCTACTGAGTCCATATATACTTTAGATCTTCGTTTTTCCTGCAGACTGTCCTTACGCACATAGTCGGTCGTTTCTTCCGTAGTAAGCTGCACGGGTCGTGTATCCTCCCAAAAAACACTGTCCTTTTTATTTGCCTCAGGTTCAAAATAAAGTACTTCGTTCCCAAAACTATTTTTATCAAATTCAGGATGAAAATTGTAATCACTGTACACCGCAATAAATCGCCCATCTCCATTGAATCCAAAAAAACCAAAGCTAAAATCGATGGTTTGAGAGCGTTTGATCCAGGCCTGTTCTTTAGTATCGAACGAAAAATTCTGTTTGAAGACCAGGGCTTTAATAAAAGGAACCTGTATCGCTGTTCCGTCGGTGGTGAGTTCCACTCCGTACAATTGCCAATCGTCTTCCACGATGTAAATAGTGCCTGTCCATACGCGGTCATTCGGGCGTTTGGGTGTAACTATAATCTTATTGATCAGTTTGGATCCTTCATAGAATACCCCATCCAATCGGTAACGGTAATAGCCCAAAGCATTTACCGCAATCGGAGATACAATTGCAGCATTGAGATCTATCGAATTTTCATAGAAACTAAAATTAGCTTCCTGTGCGCTGTTAAAACTAAAACCGTTGTCATTTCCACTCACTTTACTGGCAATGATCCGTTCCTTAAAGTTATTAGGCTTTTGATAGGCTATTTTACTAATTGTTTCTGAAAGATAGATAATACCGGTGCGAGTAGAATCCAACGCACCGTCAAAATCACCCACTTCTTGTCCGAATATCTTTTTGGGTACACTATCCACACGCCAGATACCTCGTGAATAGAAATCGGCCGTAAAAGATGAAATTCGGTCCAAATTTTCCTTTCTGCGGGCAATGGTCTCTCTAATAATACGGTAAGCAGGGTCTTCTGAAACATCGATGATCACTTCTTTAAGGCTCACTGCCGATTCCCTCATGGTGATGTTCAGTTCAAAAGGGAAAGTATTGACAGTGACATTTTTCTTCACTGTTGTATAGCCCAAAAACTGAAATACGATGGTGTAAATTCCATTATCGGTTACTTCTAATCTATAATTACCATCATCATTACTCGTGGTTCCGGTATAGGTGTTTTCGAGATAGATGTTGACGTAGGATAGATCAGACCCTGCTTCATCAGTGACTTTTCCTGTGATCTGTCCAAATAGTGCAATAGGTATAAGGAAAAGGATTGGAAACAAATATTTCATGACAAAGGATTTCTAGTAAAACGAATCAACAAGTAATTTGCTAACTTAAAATTGAAAAAACGTGAAATACAGAGGGTCCCTACCAAAATCAATTATTGAAAGCTTTTTTAATTCGACTCAGGTCCCGTTGGGTATCCCGTTCTTTCATAGTCTCTCGTTTATCGAATTGTTTTTTACCCTTGGCAAGTGCGATCTCTAATTTAGCAAGTCCTTTATCGTTGGTGTATAAAAGCAAGGGTACAATAGTAAGTCCTGAATTTTTAACCTCTTTTTCCAGTTTTTTCAACTCTTTTCGCTGTAGTAAAAGCTTTCTTTCAGTTTTTGGCGCATGATTGAAAAAAGTAGCATGAGAATATTCTTGAATGGTCATATTGATGACAAATAGTTCCCCGTTGGCAAATTCACAAAAACTTTCTACGATGGCAGCCTTCCCTTCACGAATGGCCTTGATCTCGGTACCTCTGAGTACGATACCTGCCGTATATCTATCCAGGATATCGTATTCGAAACGCGCCTTTCGGTTTTTTATTTGTACATTTTTCTGAAGTGCCATATCGTGCAAAAGTATGAAGAATAGTAGGATTCTTTCAAATTTATGTCACACTTTTGTAAGGAAATCCTACCATGATTCACTAAGTTGTCCTATGAAGAAATTAAGATACCTTTTGATCCTGCTATCCATTCTTTCCTGTAAAGAGAAACAGGTAGGTCTTACCTCCGATGTAATTGTAGCCAGGGCCATTGAAAATGCCTGTCAGGGTAATTGCGCCATTTCAATGGTAGAATTCGATTTTCGGGGTCGACATTATATAAGTTATAGACAGAACGGAAAGTATCGATTGGAGCGAATTACTGATGATTCTACCGGTGTGATACGTGATGTTCTTCATAACAATGGCTTTGAACGCTATAAGAATGATAGTTTGGTTCAGCTCCCGGATTCCATAAAAGTAAAATATGCGAGCAGTGTGAATGGAGTGCATTATTTTGCGCAATTACCCTTCGGATTGGAAGCACCCGCGGTGCGTACAAAATTATTGGGCGAATCCGTGGTCAAAGGCGAGAAGTACTACGAGATCGAGGTCACTTTTGAGCAAGAAGAAGGAGGGAAGGACCATGAAGATGTGTTTGTGTACTGGATCCATCAGATATCATTTACGGTAGATTACTTTGCCTATCTATACTTTACGGATGAAGGGGGAATACGCTTTCGCGAAGCCATTAATCCAAGAGTCGTTGGAGGGATTCGATTTATGGATTACAACAACTACAAAACAAACGATTTAACTTTTCCGCTTAAACAATTGGACAGCTTATATGAATTAGGAGCGCTACAACTTTTGTCTAAAATTGAAACAGAAAATGTATCGGTTACTCCCGTGGTAGATTCACAGTTCTAACTTCCACGCTGGGTATGCTATCTAGGAATCGAACAACATACAAACTACTATTATCATTATCATTCATATCCGGAAAAAGTTCTGCTCCCATCAACTGATTCACCATCCTTGGAGCGGTGTTGCTGTGCCCTGAGATCAAAACGAATTGTCCGCGGGTTTTTGCAAGAAAATCTGCCGTGATCAAAGATTTAGGCTCATAGGACTGCACCGCGATATTTTTAGAGGTCGCCGTGGGTAAAACAGTTTGTTGGGTTCGGGTATAATTGGTCGAATAAATTTCATTTAAAGGGATGCTATCAAAATACTGCACCCAGTATTTAGCACGTAAATTCCCTATATGGGACAGAGGAGGGTTGGTGTCCGTGGTATCATTTCGATCTTTTTCCGCATGTCGGATAAGGTAGTAGGTCGAAGTAATTGCTTGATGAACGGGCTGATCTTTTTTGTCAGATTGTTTGCAGGATCCTAAAAAAAGCAACGTTATAAGTATAATGGCAGAGATTCGATTTATCATAATAAAGAAATTCAGGTAAGTGAAAAATCAAAGATAAATCAATTGCCAATACCCCTGTGAAGTATTAACATTAAGTAGTTGGGTAAATTCCTATAAAGTAAAGAAAACCCTCCGCAAATGGAGGGTTTGTGTTTACAAATATTGTGTCAATGTGAGCGTGGTATAGACGGTCATAAAAACAGTGACGCCTGCAATATATAATGCCAAGGCTGAATTACGACTGTGGCGTTTGTGAAGGTTTAAATGATTGGATTTCATGGTGTTCGTTTTTTGATTGATACCATATAGACGAATCACCAAAAAAAATGTTACAAGGTGTAGCGAATTATTGCAAAGTATAATTAAAAAACCCGATCAACATTTCGTCAGTACTCTGTAAGCCAAAAGATAGCTGTTTTGAAGGATCTGGATTGAAGGGGTTTTGATAGGTGTTATCAAAGATTCCTTCGACTTTGATGACAGTTCCCTTGGGTAGTGATAAGGGATTCGTCAATTGATATAATCGTTGCCAGTTAAAATTATAGTCAGGGACTGAAACGATGGTCTCGGCAGAACCGTCCGGATATTCCACACTAAATTGGATACTTTTTCCACGGTAATGCATATGGGGAACCACCGTGTGGAGTACAATATCTTTCGTGATTGTATCCGTAGCTACGATCTTCACTTCTTTCCCTAAGGGAGGAATAACAAAATCAACATTAGCGGTCGCCAAAGAATAGAATTCCTTTTCAGGAACGATTTCTGAAAAATATAACCCTATTTGGGTCTCATCCGACTCCGGTTTGCCCGTGGTTGTATAATGAATTTGTACCGTAAGCGTACTGTTTTTGGATAGAAATACCCCACTATGCTGTGGAAATGGGGTTGCCTGATCGCCCAAACCACCTAATGCAATAAAATTGTCGATCCATTTATATGGAGGTCGTTTAACAATAGGGCTTTGACCGTTTCTGTCATCGTGTGAAACCAAAATATGGTGCATTACTTTGGGATTACTTGGCTGAATTTCTATAGCGGAAATCCAGCGGTCCTCACCTAAATTTAAGTTTATGGTTTGATAGCGATAGGGGACAACTCCGCTCACGGGTAATTCTTCTTTATTGAGTGTGATAATGGTGTCCGGGGTTCCCATTTTCCATTCTTTAGATGGGATATCCAGACCTATCAATGGGTCTGAACCTTGCCCAAATGGAATTCCATTTTCGATCCATTGAATAAGTTTATAAGCACTGCTGTCAGGCAGGGAAAAATTGTTCTTAAAATTTCCAATTTGCGGATCCGCCTTCCAGGGAGGCATCCGTTTAGTGAGAATCACTTGTTTCATCATTTGAGACCAACCCGAAATGGTAGCATAATCACTCATATTCCAAGGGGCGATACCACCTTCATGATGACAGCGAATACAATGTTTTTCAAGAATAGGTACGATATCTTTTGTATAAGTAATAGAGGCATTGGGATGCAGATGAGAGCGCAGCGTTACCTTACAACCTCGAACAGCCTCTTGAATAGATATAGGTTTTTCTCCTTTTAGTATTGCATTCAGCGCGTTTTTTAGATAAGATACGGTTGCTTCAGACCGCTGTGTTTCATAATCGAACTTGTTATTGACGGGTCCTCTGAAAAGGATCTCACGGGTTGTAGGATGAAGCACAATTGTTTCAGTTGTGACATTGATATCAAGTAATTGAGCCAAAATTTGAGCACCGTCGTCGAGTACCGGTAAGGTGAACTGAAAATCCGTCGCCTCCTTTGCTATGCTCGCTCTGTTGTCCTGTAGGTTCGAGTTGATCATAAAAAACTCAAATCCTTTCGACGAGTATTCATTGGCGATCGCTTGGTAATCGCGAAATGAATTACGGACCATCGGACAGCCATTTCCCTGAACATATAAAACGATCCCTTGGGTATTATTGTAATAGGAAAATCGATGAAAATTGCCATGTTGGTCGTAAAGAGCATAATCGTTCATACGACTATCCGCAATAGGACGGGGCTTTTCCCGACAACTCAAGCCGATTAAGCACAATAGAAGTATGATCCATCTATTCATGGTACGAAGGTAATTAGAAACCTCAAGATAAAAGTTTTTGGGTATTTCACCGGCAAGTTTGAACAAAGACTTTCAAGAGGATACTAATAAAAAAAGCCCCTATACGGGGCTTTATGTTAGTGGTTCACAAGATCTTCCTGGTTTCGGAAGACCAATTGATCGTCAAAACTATCTAGTAAGATCACACTGTCGGTTGAAATTTTCCCTGATAGGATCTCTTTTGATAATTCATTCAAGACATCTTTCTGGATCACACGTTTTACCGGACGTGCACCGTATTGTGGATCGTATCCTTTTTGAGCCAAATAAGCAATAGCCTCTTCGGTAGCGTCTAAGGTGATATGTTGTTTAGCCAACATTTTTGTAACACCTTTCAGCTGTAATCCCACAATTCGAACGATATCTTTTTTGGACAATGGCGTGAACATAATAATGTCGTCAATTCGATTCAGGAATTCGGGTCGTACCGTTTGTTTCAATAAGCCTAATACTTCTGTTTTGGCTAATTCCATGGCAGTATCCACATCTTTTATGTTCTCAAATTTCTCCTGAATGATCGCACTTCCCATATTACTGGTCATGATGATGATCGTATTCTTGAAGTCGGCAAGACGGCCTTTATTATCGGTCAATCTGCCTTCATCTAAAACCTGAAGTAAAATATTAAAGGTATCCGGATGTGCTTTTTCGATCTCGTCCAATAAAACTACTGAATAGGGTTTTCTTCGAACCGCTTCAGTCAATTGTCCGCCTTCTTCATAACCCACATATCCGGGAGGAGCTCCCACCAATCTGCTTACACTATGGCGTTCTTGGTATTCACTCATGTCGATGCGGGTCATGGCGTTTTCATCATCGAACAGGTACTCAGCTAATGCCTTTGCTAACTCCGTTTTCCCGACTCCGGTCGTTCCCAAGAAAAGGAATGAACCAATAGGTTTTTTCTCGTCTTGTAAGCCGGCACGACTTCTTCTGATCGCATCACTTACTGCCACAATGGCTTCTTCTTGTCCAACCACTCTTTTATGCAGTTCGGTCTCTAATCTTAACAATTTGTCACGATCACTCTGTAGCATTTTGGTCACGGGAATTCCGGTCCATTTTGCTACTACTTCAGCGATATCTTCATAGGTGACCTCTTCCTTGATCAACGAGCTTTCCCCTTGGTTTTGTGCTAATTCAGTCTCTAAAGTATTCAAGCGCTCTTGAGCCTCCTTAATTTTTCCGTAGCGCAACTCTGCCACTTTTCCGAAGTCGCCTTCCCGTTCTGCGCGTTCCGCTTCTATTTTATACTCTTCGATCGCTGTTTTCGCATTCTGAATATTGTCAACTACTTCCTTTTCACTTTTCCATCGGGCATTCAAAATGTTTCGCTCTTCTTTCAAATTTGCCAGATCGGAACGGAGGATCTTTAGCTTGGCTTCATCCATTTCGCGTTTAATGGCTTCAATTTCAATTTCCAATTGCATGATCTTTCTATCAAAAACGTCCAATTCTTCAGGTTTTGAATTGATCTCCATGCGTAGTTTGGATGCAGCTTCATCCATGAGGTCAATTGCTTTGTCGGGCAGAAAACGATTGGTAATATAACGTTGTGATAATTCCACTGCAGCAATGATCGCCTCGTCTTTGATCCGGACCTTATGGTGAGTTTCATACTTTTCTTTGATCCCTCGTAAGATCGATATAGCACTTTCCGTATCGGGTTCGTCGACGGTTACCCTTTGGAACCTTCGTTCCAAGGCTTTGTCTTTTTCAAAATACTTTTGGTACTCGTCTAAGGTGGTGGCCCCAATCGCACGTAATTCGCCGCGAGCCAAGGCCGGTTTTAAAATATTTGCGGCATCCATAGCTCCTTGTCCACCTCCTGCACCCACCAAGGTGTGAATTTCATCAATGAACAAGACAATATCTCCCTCGCTGGAAGTTACTTCTTTGATCACAGCTTTGAGTCGTTCTTCAAATTCCCCTTTGTATTTGGCACCTGCTATTAGTGCACCCATATCCAATGAGTAGATCTCTTTCGATTTCAGGTTTTCGGGAACGTCCCCGTCCACAATACGATGCGCCAATCCTTCAGCTATAGCTGTTTTACCGGTTCCGGGTTCACCCACTAGCATCGGGTTATTCTTGGTTCTCCGAGACAGGATTTGGAGGATCCTGCGAATTTCTTCATCTCGACCAATTACAGGATCCAACTTACCGTCTCGTGCCAATTGATTGAGATTACGCGCATACTTATTTAGGGCATTATAGGTTTCTTCTGCACTTTGAGAGGTCACTCGATCGCCTTTCCTAAGTTCATCAATGGCTGCTTTAAGTACCTTTTCAGTCACTCCTTGGTCTTTTAAACTTTGTACAATGGTGCTTTTGGAACTCAATAAAGCTAACAGGATGTGCTCGACGCTTACAAATTCGTCGTTCATTTTTTTGGCAATGATACTGGCTTCATTCATGGTCTTTCCGGCTTCCCGGGAGAACATGATATCTCCGCCCGAAACCTTTGGAAAACTTTCTAGTTGTTTATCCAAAATTTGTTGTAGCAGAGGGACATTAACATTCATTTTTTTAAGTAAAAATGGAGTGACGTTTTCGTCCACAGCCAAAAGTGACTTCAACACGTGTTCGTTTTCGATCTGCTGATGTCCTAAGCTTTGCGCAAGTTCTTGCGCTTGTTGAAGCGCTTCCTGCGATTTTATGGTAAAATTGTTAAAGTTCATGGTCATTTTATTTTGCTGAATTGCTTAGTTCAAAAGCTAAGCCAATTGAGATTTTAGACAAAATGACTGGAAATCAGGTGTGTTATGCCGACAAAATGTCGCTTACAACCACTTTTTTCTACGGAAGTAATACAACATTATCAGAAAGAGGATAATCATAACGCCCCATACTACATAATAACCGTGAGGGTAGTGTAATTCGGGCATATATTCGAAGTTCATACCATACACACCTACGACAAAGGTGAGGGGGATAAAGATGGTTGCGATGATGGTAAGCACTTTCATGATTGCATTCATTTTGTTGCTTACCGTGGTCATATACATATCCATTAGACCCCAAACCATATCTCGGTAGATCTCGATGTTTTCATTGATTTGTATCACATGGTCGTAAACGTCTCTGAAATAGGCTCTTGTTTTTTCTTCCACGATGTGATGATCTGATTTTTCTAACCTTGAAATTACTTCACGCAGCGGGAACACGCTTCTTCTTATACGTAAAATCTCTCTTTTTAGTGCTTGAATATCTTTTGGCGTGGAATCTTCAGGATTCTCGTTAAATAATTGATCCTCCAGCGCTTCGATCTTGTCTCCAAAATCCTCTATCACGGTAAAATAATTATCCACGATCGTATCAATTAAGGCAAATGCTAAATAATCGCCTTTGGAAGAACGTATTCTGCTCGACGGGTTCGCAATACGCTCACGTACAAAACCAAAAATATCCTCTTCCGATTCCTGAAAGGTCAACACATAGTTTTCACCCACGATCAAGGAGATATGTTCGATCGTAAATTGCTCATCTTTATTAAAATAGAGCATTTTCAGAATGACAAAAAGGTAATCGCTGTATTCATCCACTTTTGGTCGATGGTCGGTATTCAGAATATCTTCCATCACCAAGGGATGTATATCGTAATATTGCCCCAATTTGGAAATTTCATCTGATAAATTAAGGCCGTTTACATTGATCCAGGTAATTTGATCGGTTGTTTTGAACTTGAAGGCATCCTCGACGTTGTTCGATTTGTGAACCTCAAACGCATCCTTTGAATAATCATAAATCTCTATATCGGTACTTTCCCGAAACTTCTCACCGAAATAACCGCCCATTCCCGGCGCTTTTCCAATAGCCTTGGAGGCTCTATTTCTCTTGTTTTTTGTCGATTTTTTCATAGTGGCAACTAAAGATACTTAAAACTATGAATATGGTTTTGTAAACTCTTTTAATTTTGCGCGACTATTGTCAAAAAAAAAATAGAATGAGCATCTTTAATATATTCAAGTCTAAAGACATCGATCCTACTACAAAGGAAGATCAATTAATTCCCTGGATACAACTCAATCGGTTAGAGCAATTGAATGAAATTGTAGAAATATCTAAGCATACCCCGGTGGTTATCTTCAAGAATTCAAGTACTTGCGGTGTGAGCAGGGCCGTATTGCGTGGCTTTGAAAGAGATTACGCGATTGACGAAGGAAAGATAAAGTTGTATTTCCTCGATTTACTTGCGTTTAGAAATGTTTCCAACGAAATCGCTTTTAAGTTTCAAGTCATCCATCAAAGTCCCCAATTACTGGTCATAAAGAATGGAGTGGCAGTTCACCATGCATCGCATCATATGATTGATACCTCCGATCTAACTCCCTATATCTTTTAAAAAGAGCTCCCGAAAAAGGAGCTCTTTTTTATCGAAACCGATTATTTTGTAGGATTTCCTTCAATTGGACTTTTATTGCTTCACCTGCGTCCAAAACCATTTGTGGATTAGAAGGAAAAGGGAAAAAGTTGTTCTTGGTAAATTCCACATCTTCGGCGGTTAAGGCTCTTTCATCCCCTTGGTAAGAAGCGAAAATATTTTCAAAAATAAATTCAGTACCCATTGGGTGTTTGTTCAAGATCTGATTTCGGAGCAGATCTTTGTAGATGGCCTCGGCACCCACATGAACCGACTTTATTTGTTCTGTATAAGTTACATTGGCTAACACGGTAATATATTTATCTACTTTCACATCGTTGCCTAAACTATCTTTCACGACATTTCCGTTTCGATCTAACAAATATTCCCAACCATCGTTAATTACCTTCTTACGTTGATAGGTCTTTTCTGAAATACGTTCAGGAGATATGATAATTTCCTTAAAATCAAGGTCGATACCAAAGTTGTAATGAATGCCGTTCTCAGATCGATGATGATATTCTGTCCAATAATCATTTAATCCGTAGGTATTGAAATCCAACAACTCCTGTTCTAAACGGAACGGTATGATCTGTCCGCTGCGATTGTTCAAATCAACGAATACAAAATCTGTTCCTTTGAAATGAGCTTCCTCCAATTTATCATCCAGCCCTTGATAGTTAGTTCGTAAATTCTTTAGATCACTGAAAAAACCATAAGCTACTCTGGCATCCAATATTTGATTTCGATTCAGGTAACGATTTCCTTCAGCAAAGAGATAGTCAGCAAAATTTCTTTTCGAGGCAATTAGTTGATCGCTGTAGTTTACCAAATTGATTTGTGCACCCTGAAGAGGCAGCAGGGGACGAATAAGTTCCTGTCTTTTGTCCAGATCGCAGTACAGATAATAGATTTCTCTGGTATGGGCCGGAACGTTTTCCTTTTTTAGAAAATTGATTCGACTCAGATCTTCATCTACGATACGCCGAAAGGCTTCTTCCAATAAGTAAATGTGTGCATCACTGTTCTTACCATTCTTATCCTTCTGAAGTTTTTTGACGGCCAATTCAATTACCTGATCGTAATCTCCTTGCGCTAAAAATCGTTGGTTGCGCTTTACGCTATTACATCCTGTGAGCAATAGCAACACAACGAATAGGGTAGTTGTGGTTCTCATCTTTGAAATAGTTTGGTTCTGTTAGGGAGATTACAAGGGTTATGCCAAACTACAATTTACGAGCAGGCAACACCTTTCCTTTACATTCTCCAAACCCGATACGAACTTCCTTATTTTCAGAATAACCCCTCAAAATAACAGTATCACCATCGTTGATGAATTTACGTTGAGTCCCGTCGCTTAAGGTAAGCGGTTCCTGACCTTTCCAAGTAAGTTCCAGCATAGATCCGTAGCTGTCTTTGGTCGGACCCGAAATGGTTCCACTTCCCATCATATCACCGCTTCTTACATTACATCCGTTGACGGTATGATGGGTAAGTTGCTGTACCATAGACCAATACATATATTTAAAATTGGATCGGGTGACCACTGTCTCTTCACCGCCGGAAGGCTTGATGCTCGCTTCGAGATGTATGTCGTAATTCATATTACCCTTTTGTTGTAAATAAGGGAGTGGTTTCGGGTTTTGTTCCGGTCCTTTAACTCGAAACGCTTCCAACGCATCCATGGTCACTATCCAAGGAGAAATAGTTGAGGCAAAGTTCTTTCCGAGGAAGGGCCCTAATGGCACATATTCCCACGCCTGAATATCACGTGCACTCCAGTCGTTAAAAAGGACCAGTCCAAAGATATTCTCTTCCGCTTCTTCAATGGGAATAGGTTTCCCTAATGGATTGGACGCCGTAGTGATAAACGCCATTTCCAGCTCAAAATCCAATAATTTGGTGGGACCAAATCCGGGAACACCATCTTCCCCGGGTTGGGTCTGACCCACGGGACGTCTAATGGGAGTTCCGGAAGGGACTATTGATGAACTTCTTCCGTGGTAACCGATAGGGAGATGCAACCAATTCGGCATAAGTGCATTCTTGGGATCTCGGAACAGGGAACCCACATTCGTCGCGTGCTCCTTACTTGCATAGAAATCTGTATAATCACCCACATCGACCGGTAATTGCATTTCGATTTCATCCATATCGAACAATACTTTCTGTCTATGTTCCGGATTATCTCGCAATTTTGGGTTGTCTTTTGAAAAGATCTTCGAAATGCGATTCCGAACCAATCGCCATGTCTTTCGGCCATCGGCGATAAAATCGTTCAGGCTGTCTTGTAGAAAGATATCATCGGTTAACTCGATACCCTCAAAATAACCCAATTGATGCAATGCCCCAAGATCGATCGCTGTGTCACCAATTCTGGTACCGATGGTTATAATATCGTCCCGCGTGAGAAATACCCCAAAGGGTATATTTTGAATGGGAAAATCGCTATGGGCAGAAACATCCAACCAAGTTTTTCTTGACGGGTCGTTGGCAGTGAGTGGCATAAATTTTTATTTTAATTGTTGGTAAAATGTTAATCAAATATATAATTTCTTCATTAGTAACCATAAGCTTTTAGTATTTTTGACACTTATTAATTTTTCTGAAAAATGATTCCAAGAGACGAGCAAATATTTGAACTGATTGAAGCCGAAAAAGAACGACAAATGAATGGGCTGGAGCTTATTGCCTCCGAAAATTTTGTAAGCGAACAGGTGATGGAAGCTGCCGGAAGTGTCCTAACTAATAAATATGCGGAGGGTTATCCCGGTAAACGCTATTACGGGGGTTGTGAGATTGTGGATGAGGTGGAACAGATCGCTATTGAACGCGCAAAGACGTTATTTGGTGCGGAATATGCCAATGTGCAGCCTCACAGTGGATCTCAAGCGAATACCGCTGTATTTGCTGCCTGTTTGAATCCAGGAGATAAGTTCTTAGGATTTGATCTGGCCCATGGCGGACATTTGACCCATGGCTCTCCGGTCAACTTTTCGGGGAAATTATATCATCCTGTTTTTTATGGTGTCGAAGAATCGACAGGAATGTTGAACTACGATACCATTGAGGCGATTGCACTCAAAGAAAAACCTAAAATGATCATCGCAGGAGCTTCTGCCTACTCCCGTGAAATCGATTACAAGCGCTTTAGAGAGATCGCAGATCAGGTTGGTGCGATACTATTAGCAGATATTGCCCATCCTGCGGGTCTTATTGCTAAAGGGATCATAGGTGACCCCATTCCGCATTGCCATGTGGTGACCACGACCACCCATAAAACATTGAGAGGACCCAGAGGGGGCATGATTTTGATGGGTAAGGATTTTGATAATCCTTTCGGTATTACACTGAAAAACGGAAGCCTCCGAAAAATGTCTTCCTTGTTGGATAGCGGTATATTCCCGGGAAATCAGGGAGGACCGTTGGAGCATATTATTGCAGCGAAGGCTATTGCCTTCGGAGAAGCTTTAACAGATGACTTTTTGCACTATATGATTCAGGTCAAACAGAATGCATCCGTGATGGCGCAGGCATTTGTGGAGAGAGGATATAAGATCATCTCGGGAGGAACCGATAATCATATGATGTTGATCGATCTGCGCAATAAGAATATTTCAGGGAAGGATGCGGAAGAGGCTTTAGGAAAAGCGGATATCACCGTGAATAAGAACATGGTCCCCTTTGATGATAAATCTCCTTTTGTTACCAGTGGAATTCGAATTGGAACTGCCGCGATCACTACACGTGGATTGAAAGCAAATGATATGGCACAAATAGTAGCATTGATCGACGAAGTGATCATGAACTTTGAAGACGATGCTAAACTCGAGGCTATTGCAGCTCAAGTGAATCAATTGATGGCCGGAAGACCATTGTTCCAAAATTAAGACTTGATCTTAGAAACAGATAGATTACTACTGCGTCGAATGATTATCGACGATGCTCCCTTTGTGTACGAATTACTCAATAGTCCGTTATGGTTGAAGTTCATTGGAGATAGGGGAGTGCATTCGTTGGAAGACGCAGAGAAACAGATTCGGGAGAAATACCTTCCAAGCTATGAAAAGGGTCTTGGCAACTTTTTGGTAGAAGAAAAGGCAACAGGTAAACCGGTGGGTAGTTGTGGACTCTATCAACGAGATAATTTAGATTTTCCGGATATCGGATTTGCATTTCTTCCTGAATCCATCGGAAAAGGATATGGTTGGGAAGCCGCTTCCGCGTTAAAATCCTATGCTTTCAACCAATTGAAATTAAATACCTTATTGGGTTTTACCCTTCCCGAAAATACGGCCTCGCGCAAACTATTGGAGAAGTTGGGGCTTTACGAAAAAGGAGTCTATCGGTTTGCTGATGATTCAGAAGAGCTTATGCTTTACTCCACCTAATCTTCAACAGGGAATTCAATACTTTCATAAGCCCCGGCATCGGGAGTGGTCAGACTTCTCGGTTGACCGCTCAGATCAAAAGGTACTTGTGATGAAATGGCTGTATTTCCAATACCATCGGCGCCCGAAGAACCTGTCTCAATATGGTAATTGTTGAGATTTATATTTTGAAAAACAGCATCTATATTGAATTCACAATTGGTGTATAAGGAACTATTATTGAAATTATAATTGGGTACATCCGAAAAATCTCCAAAAGGATCTTCAAAACGAATCAAACTATTGGTAAAATTAAAATTGAATGCCGCATTAGGATCCTCGAGCAACGCTATTTCTCGTTGTTCACTTCCATAGATGATGCAATTATTAAAATTAGCCTCAATAAGATCAGATACTAATAATTCAGTCTCACTTACCTGTAAAGAATTGGTTAAAGTGACAGACGGAAAGGTGCGGAAACTATTTGCCCAGTAATTGGCGAAGGTGCAATGGTTAAAAGTGTATTTTCCACCCAGGGAACACGAAAGGGAAGATTGACCACTGTTGCTTATTACCATATTTTCACCATAGATGTCGCCGGTTCTCGCTAAAAGCCCAACATTGGAGCTGTTATAGATCTGCACATTGTTTAGGGTCAATGTTCGATCTCCATCATTGCTGTCCATCAAAATTCCGACAATTCCATTCTTAATAGTGGTATAGCTTATTTCATGATCTGTACTGCCCGCAGTAAGCCAAATAGTGCCCCATTGTCCGGGGATATCGGCAAAACTAGGCTCTAAGCGATCACCCTCGAAAATTATTTCGTTCTCCAAAGCCTCTGGATCGGTACTCGGAGCTCCGATCGATTTCAACGTACCGGTATTTGCTACCAAAAGCCCGCTGCTTTCATGGAAGTGTACTCGGGCCCCGGGTTCCACCGTTAAGGTCTTTCCGGGAGGCACCGCGGCATAGCCATAAATAACGTAAGGTTTTTCATTCGTAAAAGTTAGTTCATTATCGTCCAGGTAGAACCCTTCTATCAAAATATCGTCACCGTTATCATCCATTCCTAGGTTTAATGTTTCATAAACGCCTCCTCCCAGATCCGCCGGAAATAAAAATACGGCATCTTGAATGAGGGTGACAAGTTCTACTTTCTGTTGGTTGGACCCGGTGTCAAAAAGGATCTGATCGGTATAGATAAATTGGGTATTACTCGTTTGTCCTGTAATATCCACAGTGGTTTCAATAAAAATAAAAATACTATCCTTGGCCAGGATCTGAATATCTTCAAATACTTTTCCCGGAAGACCATCTACATTTAATCGATAGCCGGAACTTTCTCCATTGGCTAAGCGCACAGAAGGAATATTGATGTCATCATTGCTACCGTTATAAACCTTTAGCTGGTAAGTGCTGGAGCCAATATTTGTAAATAACGTATCCAAATAGACCGTATCCTTTGAAAAGGTAAGATTTCCGGAGCTAGGTGTACTGTCAAATTCGTTACGACAGGAACTCCATAGAAGAATGGCGGCTATTAATGTCAACCCATATAAATACTTCATAGGTAATTTTTTGTAAAAATATAACTTTTTATAGAGCATCTTATTGTGGAACCAAAAGAAATGAGGGAAAATGGAATCACTTTATCTTTTTATTTAGGAGAAATTTCGATCTTAAATAATTTATCCCAATTCTTCCCGGTTATGTATAAAATATTTGGCTCTCCTTTATAGGCTATTCCATTCAAGACATCCAAGGTCGTATGTTGAGTAACCATTTCCTGTAATCCTTTCAGATCGATCACCCCTTCTACCGCGCCGCTCAAAGGATTCACGATTGCAATGGCGTTTCTTTGATAAACATTAGCATAGATCTTCCCATCTACCCACTCCAATTCATTTACATTGTCGATCACACTGCTATTGGTGTAGATCTCAATATAACTTTCTTCAGAAAGATTATCAGCATTTAGGGTCCATATCTTCTCGGTGCCATCACTCTTGTATATTTTGGTCCCATCATTACACAATCCCCATCCTTCTTTGCTATTATTATAGACAAAGGTGCCCGTTTTTTCTAGGTCCTTTAATTGGTAGATGAAGCCGGTGTTCTCTCGCCAGGTGAGTTGAAATATCTTATCACCAAGTATGGTAAGCCCTTCTCCAAAATATTGATTGGCAAGATCGACCTTGCTCCATACTTTTCCGGTTTGATAATCTGTTTTCCGCAGGGTTGATTGATTATACTGTCCTGTACTTTCATAGAGAGTGTCATTATGGAATTCCAATCCTTGGGTATAGGCCTTGATATCGTGGTGGTAGGTTTCCAGTATTTTATAGGTATATAGTGCCGGTGGGTTACTTGATACTACTTTAATTACTTTTTCAATTTCATAATGATCTCCTTCGGAGGTGATAAAAGCCCTTATCTTTCTTCGTCCTAGTTTGACATCCGCCAATGAAATTGTATTCTTTGCATCAGGCGTATTATCATCTATCGCAAAACGTACTTCATCCACCGGATTCCCTTTTTTGGAAATTATTTTTACAGCCAGTTGATCGTTATTAGTAAAGGTCTTCTTTACATTCGTTATTTCCAGCGAAAAAAGGTCATTTGCATTTTGTGGTTTATCACTGCAGCTTATCCACAAAAAAAGCAAAAAGGTAAGGCCCAATAACTTAGAAAAAGTATTCATTGCGATAAAAATTTTTGGAAAGATAACTAATAATAATTGATGCTAAAAATGTTTGTAGGAGCATAAAAAGCGCCTTATATTTGCACCGGCAAGTCCTACACAACCAGCTCCTGTTGAATCCCCCAGGGCGGGAACGCAGCAAGGGTAGATGGTCGTAGCGGTGTGATGTAGGTAGCTTGCCATTTTTTTTTGGATTACTTCTCCCAACTCACCATCTTTGTTCCTTATTCTTAATCTATGTCAAAGATCATCCTTATCACAGGAGGTTCATCCGGTATTGGAAAAGCTATGGGAGAATACCTTCACCAAAGAGGCCATAAGGTCTATGGCACCAGTCGCTTTCCTTCTAACTATGAGGGCACCTCAGCATTTCCTTTATTAGCCATGGATGTAACCAAAAAGGAAACCATTGAAAGCACTATTGCGGAATTGACAGCTTTGGAAGGAAGAATAGATGTTGTTATCAACAATGCAGGGGTGGGGATCACTGGGCCGTTGGAAGAAACTCCAACCGAAGAGATGAAAAAAGCATTTGACACGAATCTTTATGGTCCGTTGGAAGTAATTAAAGCTGTTCTTCCCTTGATGCGAAAGCAAAAAAAAGGACTTATTATCAATGTCACGTCTATCGCGGGGTATATGGGACTTCCCTACAGAGCTATTTATTCAGCATCAAAGGGAGCGCTGGAACTTGTTACGGAAGCCTATCGTATGGAAATTGCTCCTTTTGGAATTCACATGACGACTATCGCGCCCGGAGATTTTGCGACCAATATAGCGGCCGGCAGATACCATGTGCCTGTTCGGTCGGACTCACCTTATAAGGAGCCATATGGTAATACCTTAAAAATGATGAATGAACATGTGGACCAAGGAAGTGATCCGATCCTTATGGCTAAGGCTATACTTCGTATCATTGAGGCGCCGGCACCAAAGGTGCGCTATAAAGTAGGCTCCTTTATTCAGAAAATATCCGTTTTCCTAAAAAATAATCTACCGGGGCGTACGTATGAAAAGATGCTAATGAAGCATTATAAACTGAAATAAATCCCATTGTGGAAAAATCGAATAGAAACTTTTTAGTTTAAGGTTTCAAACCATTTAAAGTTGGTGTATTTTTGTCCCAAATTTAAAACCATTTTCATGAAATTTTTTATTGATACTGCAAATCTGGACCAAATACGTGAAGCCCAAAACCTTGGAGTGTTGGATGGCGTGACCACTAATCCTTCGCTAATGGCAAAAGAAGGTATTACAGGAAGAAATAATATTCTTAAACATTATGTAGACATCTGTAACATCGTGGATGGTGATGTTTCCGCGGAAGTGATTGCGACCGATTATGAAGGAATGATCAAAGAAGGGGAAGAACTAGCAGAACTTCACCCTCAGATCGTGGTAAAAGTACCCATGATTAAGGAAGGCATTAAAGCGATAAAATATTTTTCAGATAGAGGGATTAAAACCAACTGTACTCTGGTATTCTCAGCAGGACAAGCCTTATTGGCTGCGAAAGCAGGAGCTACTTATGTGTCCCCATTCATAGGACGGTTGGACGATATTTCAACGGATGGGTTGAACCTCATTTCAGAAATTAGACTCATTTACGATAACTACGGGTTTGAAACTCAAATTCTGGCTGCATCGGTTAGACATACCATGCATGTCATAGAATGTGCTAAATTGGGATCAGATGTGATGACGGGACCGCTCTCTTCTATTGAAGGCTTGTTGAATCATCCACTAACCGATATAGGGTTGGCGAAATTTCTGGCAGATTATAAAAAAGGAAATTAATTTAAAAGCTCCACAAGGAGCTTTTTTTTATTTATTCAGGAAACCCAACAATTGTTGTTCAATCTCCAGGCCGAAAATATTCGTATTTCCGTCCAGAATGATCCCTTTTGGGTTTACAACCATCGATTTGTTTACCGAATTTACCAACAGTTTCATTTCAGCATCGTCAAAATTCTCAAACTGATATTCGAATTGAGGCGTATATCGTGAATTTTCAACTATGCGCATCCATTTTTTAAAATGATCATCCACATTGATCCCAATAAAATTAAATTCAGGATATTTCGAACGCAGTTCGTTTGCTCGGGTGTGAATTTTTCGATAATGTTTTGCAGATTGTGAAGACCAGAAATAGATAACGGTAGGTTTTTTAATAACGGTATGTAAATCTTTTACCGTGTTATCGGTTGTAAGTAGCGTCACATTGGGAATGTTATTACCCGGAACCAACTTCATGGTCGCTTCACCTAAGGCAATGAGTTCTCTGTGATCTGCAGGACTGGTATTCAATGATTTAAACACTTCCAACATTTTAGCTTCTTCTTGGGCGTTATCACCGTTTAGAAAATAACCTCCTACCGAATTTCTTAATAAACTATTCTTCAGGGAATCGTTGGTAATTAAACTGTCAATAATATAGGCCTTATGAAAATTATGGGTAAATGATTGGCGATCGAACGGAGCCTCTCCTTTATATTTTTCAAAGGCGAGGTTATCGAGATAATAACCTAAGAATCTGAAATAAGGATAGTAATTACGCAAAGGTTCATTGCCCAGATCAATATTTTTTCTGAAAGCAAAGAATGCTTCCGGAATATCTATATTCTCGTCATATAATTGCCTTTTGGCATTGGCAGAGATATAAAGTTCCTTTTTGGAGTAAATACCATAGTCGATAGCAGCGTTAACAATAGCCTCATACCCTTTTGAAATCTCATTCCCTTCCATAAATAACTTAAAAAGATCCAAGCGTGATTGACGAATGGAATCCATTTTAATTTCAAAATCGGAAGGCGAAATATTGTAATATGTAGGCAGGTTTCCATCAACTTGTTCATTCAGTAAAAATAATTCCATCAGAAAATTATTTTTTTCCGCTCCTTTCCCTGAATAAGATAATGACTCATCGAACTCGATCGTATTTACCCTCAGCATGATGCTGTCTCCGGGTTCAATATAGAGGGCCTGATATTCGAAATGTTGAAAAAAGTATATCCCCGGATCAACTTGCTCGATCTTGTAACGAAAGAAATTATTACCGTCAAGAAAAACAGTGTCTATGATATTACGATTGTGAGAGATGGTCACAAAATTGTTCTTGGGATTGACAATTTCTCCCCCAATCCAAGCGCTTCCACAACTATCCTGCTTTCCTGAATTATTACAGGAAAGGATGAGTAAAAACGTACATAAAAGAAGTATTTTTTTAATCAATCGCACAGCTATTGTATTCCCAACAAAAATAATAGACTACTGGTGGCTATAATGTTAATTACTAGTTAAAGTATTTTTAATAGCCCCAACCATCATTTATCCCATTGAAATGGCTACTTTTGCGCAAATTTTCAAAAATTAATAAACACGCAGATGCTTTCAGTTTCTAATTTATCCGTTCAGTTTGGTAAAAGAATTTTGTTCGATGAAGTGAACACTAAATTTGTTCAAGGTAATTGTTATGGAATTATCGGTGCCAATGGCGCCGGAAAATCGACCTTTCTCAAAATATTATCCGGTAAACAGGATCCTACTTCAGGTCAAGTACATTTGGAAAAGGGGAAGCGAATGTCGGTTTTGGAACAAAACCACAATGCTTACGACGAGTTTACAGTACTAGATACTGTTGTTCGTGGCAATACGGAGTTGTTTGCTATTAAAAATCAAATTGACAAACTGTACGAAGATTACAGCGATGAAAATGCTGAAAAAATTGGAGAATTACAGGTGAGATTTGAAGAAATGAACGGATGGAATGCCGATAGTGACGCGGCGGCTCTTTTATCCAGTTTGGGCATAAAAGAAGAATTGCACCCTACTTTAATGGTCGATTTGGATGGAAAGCAGAAAGTTAGGGTATTGCTGGCACAAGCGCTCTTCGGGAACCCAGATGTATTGATCATGGATGAGCCTACCAACGATCTGGATTATGAAACAATTAGCTGGCTGGAGAACTTCTTGGCCAATTACGATAACTGCGTGATTGTTGTATCTCACGACCGACACTTTTTAGATGCGGTTTGTACCCACATCAGTGACATCGATTTTGGAAAAATAAATCACTTCAGCGGAAATTATACTTTCTGGTATGAGAGTAGTCAGCTGGCGGCACGTCAACGGGCTCAGCAGAATAAAAAGGCGGAAGAAAAGAAAAAGGAACTGCAAGAATTTATTATGCGTTTTAGCGCGAATGTAGCTAAAAGTAAACAAGCTACCTCCCGCAAGAAAATGTTGGAGAAGCTTAATGTGGATGAAATCAAACCTTCCAGTCGGAGATATCCTGCCATTATCTTTGAAAGAGAGCGGGAAGCCGGGGATCAGATCTTGCATATTGAGCATCTCGCAGCCAGTCAAGACGGAGAGATCTTATTCAAGGATGTAGATATTAATTTGGCCAAGGGCGATAAGGTTGTTCTATATTCCAAAGATTCAAGGGCGACATCCGCCTTTTACCAGATCCTCAATGGGAATCAAAAAGCTGATAAAGGAAAATTCCAATGGGGGATCACTACCCTACAAAGTTACCTGCCTCTGGATAACAGTGAATTCTTTAAAACGGATATGAATTTGGTCGATTGGCTTCGTCAGTGGGCGAAGTCGGAAGAAGAAAAAGAGGAAGTCTATTTGCGTGGATTTTTAGGTAAAATGCTATTCAGTGGGGAAGAGGCATTAAAAAAGTGTAATGTTCTTTCCGGGGGCGAAAAAGTGCGTTGTATGCTCAGTCGTATGATGATGATGAGGGCTAATATTGTTATGTTGGATGAACCTACCAATCACCTGGATCTGGAAACTATTACCGCTTTCAACAATTCACTGATGAACTTTAAAGGAACCGTTTTACTGACGACCCATGACCACGAGTTTGCTCAAACCATAGGTACCCGTGTGATCGAATTAACACCTAACGGAGTTATTGATCGTTACATGACGTTCGAAGATTATATGAGCGACAAGAAGATCAAGGAGCTTCGCGATAAGATGTATGCTGTTGAGGCGTAAATTTTATTCGAATTCAGTCACCACTTTTCGGGCCCTTTCTTCCTCATCCGGTCGCACAAATAATTGTGTTTGATCAGGTATTGAAGCAGTAAATCCCGCCATGACACTGCTATTGTGGTCATTGCGTTCCACCGGTGTGATCCCTAATTCATCGAGTGCGGCGATGATTCCTTTTGCGACCAGAGAAGGTCCTGTATAAATTCGTATCATACTCATTAGGCATTATAATATTTACTGTCCCAAATTGCCTCGTTGAAATTCTTTCCCTTCGCAAATCCATAAAAAAGTACAACACCACCCACCGCTTTGAACATAAAGAGGAAGAGCAATAAATATTCACTTGCACTGGGGCTTCCTTTAGTGAAAATTTGCATGGGTGAAATCCAAGTCAAAAATAAGCTCAATAAAAATAGGGTAAAAATCAAGTTTTCAAAATTTCGATAGGGCCACATCAACCATTTTCGAAGTGGATGTAGATCGTTCCCCCATTTATGAATTAAATAGTAGTAATCATTTCCCATCGGAACAAAAAGCAGCGGATCGTCTGCATTTTCCAGTTTTAGCAATTGCGCGGGCGCCATGATCTTAAATTTTTTTAATCGTGTTTTATGCAGATCTTCTAAGGTACGGATTTCCGAGATGGCTTCTTCAGGAAAATCACCTTTAAAGTAACGGGCATCTAAAAACCGTAAGCGAAATTCCACGCAGGTATTTTGAATATCGTGGATATGAAAAATACGTGATGTTTCCAATAAATTGAAATCCTTTGGAAAGTTGCTTTCGGCAGTATCGGCCGTAATTAGTTCTTGTTTAATTGCCGATCGATGCAGCTCGTTTGTTTTAAAGATATCTTGTACTTCTGCTAAGATGTCTTCGGGGGAAATTCTTCTCCTTCGTTTTTGCTTCAGCTCGAGCTCGATATTCGTTTTGGATAGCATCGCATTTTTTTTTTGCTAAAAATAAATACAAATTGGTAGTCTTCCAATTATTTAACAATTCCTAAGCAACCATCATTTTTAAGGGGATTATAAAGAATAGAATGCCTTGGTGGACTCATATATATCTTTCATTCAAATCGGAAAAGGGTTGAGTTTAAGAACTGTAATACCATGCATTTCATTAGAAGAAAAATAATCGATTATCTGTTTCTATGAGTTGAGGCGTTTGTGCATAAAAAAGAGGAAGTATCACTTCCTCTATTTTCTATCGTAAGGTAGCGCCAAAATCGTTTTCAAAGCGCTGTTTCAACTTACTCATGATCTTGTCAATCTGCTTATCGGTAAGTGTTTTCGTGTCGTCCTGCAGGGTAAAACTCAACGCATAGCTCTTTTTTCCGGCAGGCAAGTTCTTTCCGGTATAAACATCAAATAGAGAAACTTCTTTCAATAATTCTTTTTCCGTCTGCAAGGCAGCTTTTTGTAGATCGTCAAAACGAACAGATTGATCTAAAAGTAGGGCGAAGTCTCGCTTTACTTTTGGAAATTTTGAGATCGGTTGAATAAAGAAATTGGCGGTTGGAATTTCATTCAGTATTGCGTCCCAGTCAAAGTCGGCATAGAGTACCTCGGCTTCGATATCAAAATGTTTGGTCACTTTTTTTGAGACAACACCTAACTCCACTAAACTTTTTTTATTCTTCTGAATACAAATTCCTTCTGAAAAGAGGCTGTTCTCGGTAGACTTTTCTTTATGTTGAGTAATGCCTAATCGTTCTAAAATAGCCATTACCACGCCTTTTAGGTAGAAAAAGCCAATGTCTTCCGTGGGGTAGGTCCAGGATTCTTCCCATTTTTTACCAGAAAGTAACAATGACAAGTGTTTTTTCTCTTCTCTTCCGTTTGTATAACTATGATAGGTTTTACCATATTCAAACAACTTCAGGGAAGTTGCCTTTCTGTTTTTATTAAATGCTAATGATTCTAATCCACCGAACAACATCGATTGACGTAACACACCAAGATCCTTGCTCAATGGATTGAGCATGGTTACGTGAAAGGCTTCATTTACTTGGTCCGTCAGTTGCGCATACGCTGCCTGGGTTAGCGAATTATTCAACATCTCGTGGAAACCAAGTGCGGTTAGCTGTTCCCCAATTTTATTCTGAATCTTGTAATCCTCTACTTTTTGAGTGGTAGCAATAGAAGCGTTCAATTTAGTTGTGGTCTGAATATTATTGTAGCCATACACGCGCAAGATCTCCTCGATCACGTCTGCTTCTCGGGTAACGTCGTTCCGATAGGCCGGGATGGTCATGCCAATTCCGGATTCGGTAACATTATTAATTTTAATATCCAAAGAGGTTAAAATAGACTTTATAGTCTCTCGGGGTATTTCCTCTCCGATCAATTGCGTCGCATTGTCAAAGTTTAGCACCACTTGATGATCTTTGATCTTTGTAGGGTAGATGTCCACTAAATCACTAGTGATCTGCCCTCCGGCGATCTCTTCCATCATAATGGCGGCCACCATCAAGGCGTATTCGGTGATAGATGGGTCGATCCCTCGTTCAAATCGGAAGGAGGCATCGGTACTAAGTCCGTGTCGTTTGGCGGTCTTTCGAATAGCAATAGGATTGAAATAGGCGCTTTCCAGAAAAATACTCGTTGTTTTATCGGTCACTCCACTTTCCATTCCTCCAAATACACCGGCAATACACATTGGTTTTTCCGCATCACAAATCATCAGGTCTTCTTCGTGTAATTCACGAACTATTCCGTCCAATGTGGTAAATTTCGTCCCTGTAGGTAAGGTTCTCACCACTACCTTTTTTCCTCCTATCTTCTGAGCATCGAAGGCATGAAGGGGTTGTCCTAAGTCGTGCAGAATATAGTTGGTTATGTCCACGACATTGTTAATAGGGGACAAGCCAATCGATTTTAATCGGTTTTGAAGCCAAGCAGGAGATTCTTGTACTTTTAAGCCGCTAATGGTCACACCGCAATACCTGGGTGCTAATTCTTTCTGAATGACTTCCACATCTATCTTCAGGGTTCTATTCTCGATATGATAACTGCTAGTGGAAGGAGTGATCAGTTCTAAAGAAATATCCTTCTGAAGAAATCCTGCCCTAAGGTCTCTGGCAACGCCCCAATGACTCATTGCATCGGCTCTGTTAGGAGTTAAACCGATCTCAAAAACAGCATCGTTCTCCACATCGAACAATTCAGCTACAGGAGCACCCGGTGAAAGCTTTTCGTCGAGGATCATGATGCCGTCATGACTTTCACCTAAACCTAATTCATCTTCCGCACAGATCATCCCACAGCTTTCCTCTCCGCGGATCTTTCCTTTTTTAATTTCCCATGGATTTCCGTCCTTATCGTAAAGAATAGTTCCTAGGGTTGCCACGGGTACTTTTTGTCCTTTTGCCACGTTAGGCGCTCCGCATACGATCTGCACGGGGTCAGATTCGCCAATATCGACCAAGGTCACTTTCAATCGATCGGCATTGGAATGTTGGGTGCATTCCAGCACATGCCCTACGACAACGCCTTGAAGTCCGCCCGGGATCGATTCGAATGATTCAATACCTTCTACTTCCAAACCCAGATCGGTTAGTAGGTTTCCGGTATCTTCTGGATTCCAAGGAATATTGATGTATTGTTTGAGCCAGTTATACGATATTTTCATTTTAAAATGCTTATCAAGCCGCAAAGATAGTGTTTCACTTTTTTTTGCCGGAGGTTAAAATTTGAAATTTATATAATTTTAGGTAGGGAAATTATTGATTCAGTTGTTCTATTATTGATCTGGCATGTAAGTGTCATGAATTGTTTGGTTGTTTAGTTAGTTGTTAAACATACCTCTGTAATTGAAAAAGAAATTATAGGGGTATGTTTTTTTATGATATATAGTTCCAAATATTTTGAAATTTCACCAATGCCGCATAAGCGTTCTTGATTGGTAAGTTTTGAGGATCGGACAAAGAAGAATCACTCTTAAGTACCTGAAAAGCATACCCTCTGGCGATTTTTAATATTTCGGCATCTTTTATTATATCGGCAATACGTAAATTTAAGACACCGCTTTGCTGAGTCCCCATAAGATCTCCCGGTCCCCGTAATTTGAGATCTACTTCGCTAATTTCAAATCCATCATTGGTGCTCACCATTGTTTCTATGCGCGTTTTAGCGTCTGCGGATAATTTATGACTTGTCATCAAAATGCAGTAACTCTGTTCGGCTCCTCGGCCTACGCGACCTCTTAACTGGTGCAATTGCGATAGGCCAAAACGTTCTGCGCTTTCAACAACCATTACAGTTGCGTTAGGAACATCCACACCCACTTCAATGACGGTGGTTGCCACCATGATCTGGGTTTCACCTCGCACAAACCGATTCATTTCATATTCCTTATCGGCAGGCTTCATTTGGCCATGAACAATAGAAACTTGGTATTGAGACGCAGGGAATTCGCGAACGATACTTTCATATCCGTCCATCAGATCTTTATAATCCAAGGCTTCACTTTCCTGGATTAATGGATATACAACATATACCTGTCTTCCTTTACTGATCTCATCTTTTAGAAATCGAAACACCTTTAAACGATTTGAATCATAACGATGCACAGTTTTAATATTTTTTCGACCCGGAGGTAATTCATCAATAATACTCACGTCCAGATCACCATAGACACTCATGGCAAGTGTTCGGGGTATAGGGGTGGCGGTCATGATCAAAATATTGGGAGGTTGCACATTTTTATGCCAAAGTTTGCTTCGTTGAGCGACTCCAAAACGATGCTGTTCGTCCACAATGGCGAGACCCAAATTTTTAAATTGGACGACATCTTCCAATAGGGCATGAGTGCCAATTAAAAGCTGAAGCTCTCCATTTTGAAGTTTTTCATGAATTTCTTTTCTATTTGAAGTATTAGTTGAGCCTGTAAGTATATTAATACTGATATTCAATTTATTACACCACTCAAGTAAACTGTTATAGTGTTGAACTGACAAAATTTCAGTCGGGGCCATTAAACAAGCTTGAAAACCGTTGTCAAGTGCTATTAACATTGACATGAACGCTACAATGGTCTTTCCGGAACCTACATCACCTTGCAGTAAACGATTCATTTGTGCCTCACTGCCTAAATCCTTCCGAATTTCTTTGATCACTCGCTTTTGGGCTTCGGTTAAATCGAAGGGTAAATGCGACGTAAAAAAGGAGTTGAAGTAAGTTCCAACATTTGAAAAAGTATATCCTTTAATTCTGCTTTTATGCAACATATTTTTTCGAACCAGTTGCAATTGAATGAAAAATAGCTCTTCAAATTTCAATCGGTATTGTGCTCTTGCCAATAAATTCTGACTCTTTGGGAAATGGATATTAAAGAGCGCTTCACTTTTAGCTAAAAGTTTAAGTTCATTCAGTATGCTGGAAGAAAGTGTTTCCGAAAACTTGCTGTGGGTATCTATAAATAGGTTTTGGATAAGTGTACTAATCACTTTATTGGTGATTCCGCTATTCGAAAGCTTTTCCGTGGAAGGATAGATGGGCTGCATGGCAGATCGAAGACTCTTTTCATGCGCTTCCAATAATTCTAATTCAGGATGAGGCATGGAAAATCCATTATTGAACCAATTGGTCTTCCCAAAAATCACATACGCTTCATTGAGCTTTAGATTTTCTCGGATCCATTTATGCCCTCTGAACCATACCAGTTCCATTTCACCGGTATCATCCGTAAAGGTTGCTACCAGGCGTTTCCCTCTTTTTTGTTCCACCGTTTTGATATGAATGATCTTGCCAACGATCTGTACTTCGGCATTGGTTTTTTGGAGTTCTGAGATCTTATAATATTGTGTTCTATCCAAATAACGATGGGGAAACAGGTGTAAAAGGTCTTGAAAAGTGAATATGCCCAACTCCTTTTTTAATAGATCGGCTCTGTTAGGACCGACTCCTTTTAGATATTCAATAGGTGTTTGCAGGAAATTGGGATTCATACCAACGAAAATACCAAAATCCTTTGAAGACCTGATTACCCAACTATTTTTTCTGCAAATTAATGTTTACATTGGTCATTAAATTGCTCTTCTTCGTGATGTACAAATGCTTTCTTTTAGTACTATTGATGTCGTTTGGGCTTCATGCTCAGCAAGATACAGTCGACTTCTTAGCCATGGAAGCCGTGATTGAACCAATCAAGGAAACAAAAATGGTATTAGGTACCGTACGAGTCAGTTTTGAGACCTTGCGCGCGACCGACTCGGTATATTTGGATGCCCAAAACTTTCAAGTCCTTGAGTCAGCCATGGAATCGGTTACTGTGAGCACTGCATCAGACAAAATATGGCTGACTGGGAAATTTCAACCGCACAAAAAATATACGGCGTTTTTTACCTATCAAGCAGTCCCTAAACAATCATTGTACTTCTCTTCTGATCAAATCTGGACACAAGGCCAGGGAAAATATACCTCACATTGGTTGCCCAGTGTAGATTCGATGACGGACAAGATCGAATTTGACATTTCTGTGTTGGCTCCAAAAGAAAAAAGTGTGATCGCAAATGGTAATTTATTATCAGTTACTGAAACTAAGGGTAAAAACCTCTGGAAATTTGACATGAAACATCCCATGTCAAGTTATTTGGTAGCGTTGGCCATAGGCGATTTTAATTATCGTCAGATCCATTCTGGAAGCGGCATACCGATACAATTGTATTATGAGTCGGCAGATTCCTTAAAAGCCGAGCCGACCTATCGATATACCCGGGAGATCATCGATTTCTTCGAAAAGAAAATTGGAGTCGCTTATCCTTGGCAGGTGTACAAGCAAGTACCGATTCGGGATTTTTTGTATGCAGGGATGGAAAATACTACCTGCACCTTTTTCTCAGCCGCGTTTGTAGTCGATTCGATTGGGTTTGCGGACCGAAATTATGTGAATGTGAATGCCCATGAACTTGCCCATCAATGGTTTGGAAACCTGATCACTGAAACGGAGGAAGTACATCATTGGTTGCACGAAGGATTTGCCACTTATTATGCGCTGCTCGCCGAGAAAGAGCTCTTTGGAGACGATTATTTTTATTGGAAATTGTATAATACAGCCGAACAATTGAAGAATTCGTCGGATCAGGGCAAAGGAGAACGTCTTTTGGATGCCAAAGCATCTTCTCTGACCTATTATGAAAAGGGAGCTTGGGCATTACATATCCTTAAAGAGAAAATAGGGGATGAGGCCTTTCGGAATGCCATTAAAAGTTACCTCAACAAATTTGCTTTTCAGAATGTTACGACCGAAGATTTTTTAGTAGCAGTGGAACATGAAACAGCCATTGATCTTTCCGAATGGAAAGAAAATTGGTTGGAACAAACGGCTTTTAAGGCGGAAGAAGCCTACCAGTCCTTAATGCGCTCCCAATTCATTCAACGCTACCTTGAAACGGCTACCTTTCGATCAGTTCCTTTGACGGAGAAAAAATTACGTCTGAAAAAAGCGATAGTCGCTAATAACGATTTTATTGGACAAGAAGCCATCTATCAATTAGCAGGAGAGCCCTTTGAAGAAGTACGCGAATTGTATGAGGTTGCTCTTGGGACACAAAATATTTTTATCAGGCAGGCTATTGCCCTTTCATTGGATCCCATTCCTGAATCATTTCAATCGCAGTATGCGGCCCTTCTGAGCGATCCATCCTATCTCACTCAGGAAGCAGCTCTTTATAATCTCTGGGTGAATTTTCCTGAAAAACGAAAAATGTATTTAGATCAAATGGAGGGAGTAGTGGGCTTTCAAAATATGAACATAAGGCTATTGTGGCTTTCACTCACCTTATATACCGATGAATATCTTATTCCTGAAAAGGCGGGTTATTCAAATGAACTACAAAATTATACTTCCCCTCAATACAGTTATGAGATTCGCGAAAAGGCCTTTGAATACCTTTACTCTATGAATTTGTTCACCGATAGGGTTTTAGAGAATCTGGTGAATGCTTGTTCCCATCATTATTGGAGATTTAGAGATGCCGCGCGTAAAGTCCTTGATGAATATCTCAAGGATGATCTACATGAGAAAAGACTTAAAGAACTAATGGGTCAATTGGGTGAAATTGAAAAACAGTATCTTCAGCATAAATACAATTGGCAATGAGAGCGCTAGTTATTTCAGGTGGAGGCAGCAAAGGAGCTTTTGGAGGAGGGGTTGCGCAATATTTGATGGAAGAGATGGGTCATCAGTATGATTTGTTTGTAGGAACATCCACGGGAAGTCTTTTAATTCCTCATTTGGCACTGAATCACATTGAAAAGATCAAGGGTGTATATACATCTGTAGACCAAGAATCGATTTTCAGTCATCAGCCTTTTATTGTAAAAAAAGATAAATGGGGTGGGAAAGAAATTGGGATCAATCACTGGAATGTATTGTTAAGTTTTATTCGAAGAAGTAAAACTTTTGGAGAGAGTAAGAACCTGAGAAAACTCATAGAACGTACCTTTAGTTCTGAAGACTATGAAAATCTTAAAAGGAGTGCCAAGGAAGTCGTTGTTACGGTTTCCAATCTTTCTTTAAATCAGGTGGAATACAAATCTCTGGACGATTTTGAATACCAAGATTTTTGCGATTGGATATGGATCTCATGCAATTACACACCTTTTATGAGTTTAGTAAAGAAGGAAGGCTGTGAATATGCGGATGGAGGTTTTGGTTCGTTGGTTCCTATTGAAGAAGCGATCAATCGGGGAGCCACCACTGTTGATGTTATTATTTTAGAAACGGAAGTAACTTATTACAACAGAATGCCTTCAAAAAATGTCTTTGCGCTGATTACGAATATGCACTCGTATATGATGGATCGTATCGAAAAGCAAAATATCAGGATTGGGAAGTTTTCCGCCACTAATAAAGATGCCATTTTAAACTTTTACTATACACCTACCGTTTTAACGACCAATTCTTTAATTTTCGATAAAAAAGAAATGGAAGAATGGTGGGCCAGCGGGTATCAGTATGCAAAACTTAAGAATAACGAATTGAACGAAATTCGTTAATCATTTAAAATAATTCTCCCACTTCTTTTTTAATATAGGCCAGCGCCTTTTGCGACGGGGTGATCTCTTCCATAAAATTGCGCAAAAGGTATTCTCTCATCGCATCAGCATCATTGTTCTTTTCATGCATCGCCGCCTGTCTGATAATGTGTATAGTGGCATTTTTTGCTGCATTGACTAAATTCCAACACTCTGGAGAGATATAAATTTGTTGGGTAATATTATGCTCGAATTCTTGTTCTATATTCTTTATCAGGTGATTTTCATATTCATCCGTCTCATCCGAAAAAGGCTTGACCCGAATCAATAATTTGTTTGGATCTATTCGTTCCATGAATAAGGTAATTCTTTCATAGGCTTGCAGACGCACCGGAATGATCTTGTTCTCGACTTCCTTTTGAATTAAATATCTTCTTCGGCCTTCTTCATTGGCTATATGCCCTTTAAAAAAATAATAGGCAATTATGGCCACTACAATTGCAGGGAGCAGGTAGGCCACATAATTCAGAACTAAACCAAAATCTTCCATATTCTAAAATTTCTTTGAATTATAGTTAAAACGTACTTATCCTTTTTTATTGTAATTTCCGCCCAAATATTCGCAGTTTAGCAAAGATTGCATACCCTTAAAGGATACAGGATCTTTCTCGTATTTATAAGCAATATCCATTGGTTTAGAAAGATTGTGGTCATCCACATTGATATCTACATCTTTCATTTTAAATTGACAAGGATGTTCATAACCGCAGGCATGTGTCATCTCAATTAATTCCTTGCGGAATGTTTTGAAATATTGGGCTAATCGTTCACTTTTTAAAGGGATATTTATCCCGTTTTGCAGCCATTTACTTTGTGTAGCAACCCCACTGGGGCAACGATTGGTATGACAGATCTGGGCCTGAATGCATCCAATGCTCATCATCGCTTCTCGTGCCACATTAATACAGTCGGCTCCCATCGCAAAGGCCATGGCAGCTTTGGCTGGAAACCCAAGTCTTCCACTGCCAATGAACACAATTCGATCGGTGAGCTTTCGCTTTTGAAATACTTTATAAAGCTCACTAAAACCATACACCCAGGGAAGTGAAACATGATCTGCAAAACTGGGGGGAGCAGCTCCTGTGCCGCCTTCACCGCCATCGACAGTGATAAAATCAGGGCCCTTACCGGAGGTTACCATTAGATCGGCTAAGGTTTCCCATTCTTCTATTTTACCAATGGCAGCTTTGATGCCCACCGGTAATCCTGTCGCTTCTGCGATGGTTTCTATAAATCCCAATAATTCTTGCACACTAGAAAAGGCAGAATGATTAGGAGGGGATAATACGTCTTTTCCCATTTCTACCCCTCTAATAGCTGCGATCTCTTTGGTGATCTTTGCGCCCGGCAACACACCGCCTTTTCCGGGTTTAGCCCCTTGTGAAAGCTTTATTTCGATGGCTTTGACAAAGGGATTTTCATTTACCAAATCGATTAATTTGTCGAGCGAAAAATTTCCTTCCTGATCTCGTACGCCAAAATATCCGGTTCCGAAGTGAAAGATCACATCCCCTCCATATCGATGATAAGGGGAGAGTCCGCCTTCCCCGGTGTTTTGGTAGGCGTGGGCTATATTAACCCCTTTATTCAGGGATTCTACGGCTTTTGCTGATAGTGAGCCAAAGCTCATGGCGGAAACATTGATAATAGATCCCGGACGGTAGGGTTTCCTGCGTTTATTGTGGAGTCCCATCACCTTGGCACATGGAATAAAGGAGATATCGGCCCTATTTGGATGATTCCCCGCTATTTTGAATGGAATCATCGCATTATTGATAAAAACATGGTGATACGCATAAATATCACTATCGGTACCAAAACCTTCGTAATTGTTCTCTCGTTTTGCGGAGGCATAGATCCAACTTCGCTCGATTCGGTTAAAAGGAAGTTCCTCCCGATTGTTGGCCACCAGATATTGCCGCAGTTCCGGTCCTATATGCTCGAGTAAATAGCGTATATGTCCTATTACAGGGAAATTATGACTTATGGTATGCCGTTTATTTAAAAATATATCTCTAAGTGCAATTAAGCCAATAAGAATTAGTATCCATCCCCACCAGGGAATATTATCCAGCAATTCCCAAATCATTTATGGAATCATATTTAAGTAATCCAAAGCCACCTGACTCATTACTTTCACGCCCAATAACATTCCATCATCTTCTACTTGAAAATCGGGAGTGTGATGGGGATAGGGGGTCGTATTTCCGGGGATCATACCTCCGAGGAAAAAGTAGAAACCGGGGACTAGTTCCTGAAAATAGGAGAAATCTTCTCCACCTGTGGTTGCCTTGGTAATAATTACATTCTCTTTCCCGGCTATATTTTCCAAGGTAGGCACCATTTGAGCTGTTAATTCCGGGTCGTTATAGGTAATTACGGTATTATTTTGCCAGTCAATGGTAGCACTTCCACCATAGGCCTTGGCAATATCAGCGGCCATTTCGTTCATCCGTCGCATGATCAATTCGCGCATTTTAGGATCCAAAGTTCGAACGGTACCGATCATTTCAGCAGTTTCCGGAATAATATTGAAACGAACCCCGGCAGTGATCTTACCCACCGTAATAACCGCAGCTTCATCTACTAGCGGAGCTTCCCTGCTGATGATAGTCTGAAATCCATCGATGATCTTCGCCGAAATCAATATGGGGTCCACTCCGGTCCAAGGGGCAGAACCGTGTGTCCCTTTTCCTTTTACATTGACCACAAAACGCTCTACGGCCGCCATTGTTCCTCCGCTTTTATATTTAATGGTGCCTACAGGCGTAGCTGAATTGATATGTAATCCGAAGATCGCATCCACATCAGGATTTTTTAGTACACCGTCTTTTATCATAAGTTTGGCACCTCCTTCTTCTCCGGGTGGAGGTCCTTCTTCCGCAGGCTGAAAAACAAACTTGATCGTCCCTTTTATAAGGTCTTTGTGTTTAGCCAATACCTCGGCGACCCCCATTAAAATAGCAGTATGGGTATCATGTCCGCAGGCGTGCATGACCCCTGTTTCTGTGTCTAGAAATGTAGTTCGAACCTTACTTTTAAACGGCAAGTCATTTCTTTCGGTGACAGGTAAAGCATCAATATCCGCTCTTAGTGCCACCACCTTACCCGGAAGATCTCCTCTTAACAACCCCACCACTCCGGTCTTTGCGATTCCGGTTTGCACTTCCAACCCTAAGGCTCTAAGATGATCTTCTATCTTCTTGGCGGTATTGAACTCCCGATTTGACAATTCCGGATTTTCATGAAAATAGTGACGCCAATCGATCACTTTACTTTCAATGTTTTGAATATCATTCAGTAAATCTTGATCCATCTGGCCGAAAGCAGTATAGCTGCTTAAAAATAGAAAGAGTAGGAAGTACTTATTTTTCATGGTTCTAATTTTAGCTAAATATAACCCATTTTCAACAAACCCGAAATTTGCCGCTGATGTTTATAAATTTTATCAGATACCAACTTCTTTTCCTTCGATTTTCGCTATTTTTCAGCTTTTAAAAACCTTCAGAAAAAAGACACTTGCAACACTATTTAGAACAATTGAATGATGCGCAATTGGCTCCTGTTTTGCAGAAGGACGGTGCCATGATCGTCATTGCGGGAGCCGGTTCCGGAAAGACCCGTGTGCTTACGTATCGAATTGCTTATTTAATGTCCAAAGGGGTGGATCCTTTTAATATTCTAGCGCTCACTTTTACCAATAAGGCCGCAAGAGAGATGAAAGGCCGAATATCTAGAATTGTAGGGGCGAGTGAAGCAAAGAACCTATGGATGGGAACTTTCCACAGTATTTTTGCCAAGATCCTTCGCTTCGAGGCAGAGCGCCTTGGATATCCATCCAATTTTACCATTTACGATACACAGGATAGTCAGAGCGTAATTCGAGCGATCATCAAAGAGATGCACCTAGACAAGGATATCTATAAATACAAGCAAGTGTATTCCCGAATCTCTTCTTATAAGAACAGTCTGATAACTGTAAAAGCCTATTTCAATAATCCGGAATTAATGGAAGCGGATGCCATGGCAAAAATGCCTCGACTGGGGGAAATATACAAGAACTATGTAGATCGCTGTTTCAAGGCAGGAGCGATGGATTTTGACGATCTTCTATTAAAAACAAATGAATTATTGACACGATTTCCGGATGTATTGGCTAAATACCAGCAACGTTTCCGCTATATTTTGGTCGATGAGTATCAGGATACTAATCACAGTCAGTACTTGATCGTAAGAGCTTTAAGTGATCGTTTTCAAAATATTTGTGTGGTAGGGGATGATGCGCAAAGTATTTATGCTTTCCGAGGGGCAAACATTAATAACATTCTCAACTTTCAGAAGGACTATGACGATGTTCGCGTGTATCGTTTGGAACAGAATTATCGCTCTACAAAGAATATCGTACATGCCGCCAATAGTATTATTGAAAAAAATAAGAACCGATTGGACAAGGTGGTATGGACGGCGAATGAAGAAGGGAATAAGATCAAAGTAAACCGAACCATGACGGACGGTGATGAAGGAAGGTTCGTGGCTAGTTCGATCTTCGAGACGATGATGAACCATCAATTGAAGTACGACAACTTTGCCATTTTGTACCGAACAAATGCCCAGTCGCGTGCCATGGAGGATGCGTTGCGCAAAAAGGATATTCCCTATCGCATTTATGGTGGAATTAGTTTCTATCAGCGAAAGGAAATAAAGGATGTGATAGCTTATCTAAGGCTTATTTTGAATCCGAAGGATGAAGAAGCTTTGAAACGAGTGATCAATTATCCCGCAAGAGGGATCGGTGATACTACGATCGATCGATTAATTGTGGCCGCAAATGAAACAAATCGGTCGATGTTTGAAGTAATGAAAGAGGCAGAGCAATCTTCGATTAAAATAAATGGCCCCACCAAAGTCAAATTGGCCGATTTTGTAACGATGATCCAAAGTTTTCAGGTATTGAATCAAACGTACAATGCTTTTGAAATTACGGAACACGTGGCTAAAAAGACGGGTCTGGTCACTGAACTAAAAAAAGATGGTACTCCGGAAGGAATAGCCAAAGTGGAGAATTTGGAGGAATTATTGAATGGAATTCGGGATTTTGTGGAAGAGCAAAGAGAAATAGCCGATACCACCGGATCACTTGCCGAATTTTTGGAAGATGTGGCATTGGCTACTGATTTAGATAATGAAAAAGGGGACGAAAATAAAGTAGCATTAATGACCGTACACTTGGCCAAAGGGCTCGAATTTCCATATGTTTATATTGTGGGGATGGAGGAAGACCTATTCCCCAGTGCCATGAGCATGAATACCCGTTCAGAACTAGAGGAGGAGCGTCGTTTATT
>JAHEMZ010000002.1:128596-146747 GCA_024643385.1 Flavobacteriaceae bacterium
TACACTTGGCCAAAGGGCTCGAATTTCCATATGTTTATATTGTGGGGATGGAGGAAGACCTATTCCCCAGTGCCATGAGCATGAATACCCGTTCAGAACTAGAGGAGGAGCGTCGTTTATTCTATGTGGCTTTAACGCGTGCCGAAAAGCAGGCTTTTTTGACTTATACGCAAAGTCGCTACCGTTGGGGAAAGTTAATAGATGCCGAGCCCAGTAGGTTTATTGAAGAAATTGACAATGTCTATTTGGAATACCTTACCCCAATAAACGAACAGCGATACAAACCCCTTATAGATTCGGATATCTTTGACGACATCGACAAAAGCAAGCTTCGACTTAAAAAACCACTGTCCGGAGCACCGCCCAGAGGCCCGTCTGACACACAACTGAAAAAGCTACGTCGTTTAAAACCAGTTACGAGTGATACCGATAAAAATTTTAATGCGGAAGATGCTAATCTGTCTGAAGGAGCAAAGGTGGAACATATGCGTTTCGGAAGAGGCACCATTGTTAAAATAGAGGGTGTTGGCGCCGATACGAAAGCTGAAATTGATTTTGAGAATGGCGGACTCAAAAAACTATTACTCCGATTTGCAAAGCTCAGTGTAATTGAAAATTAGGGTCTTATTTCGTATATTGATCTATCACCCAATGCCTATAGTAGCCTATGTCCAAACTGATTAAAATATATGAAGAGAACCCTAATCCTGCAGCCATTAAAAAAGTAGTGGATGTGCTAAAGGATGGCGGACTCGTTATTTATCCCAGTGACACAGTTTATGCCTTAGGTTGTGATATTAAGAACAAACAAGCTTTGGAACGGATCGCGTTAATTAAAGGAGTGAAACTGGAAAAGGCTAACTTTTCATTTGTTTGTGAAAATCTAAGTAATCTAAGTGATTACGTCCAGCAGATTGATACACCCACATTTAAAATCCTTAAAAGAGCGCTACCCGGCCCCTATACGTTTATTTTGCCTGGGAATAACAATCTGCCCTCTGTCTTTAAAAAGAAAAAAGAAGTGGGCATACGTGTGCCGGATAATCGAATTGTTCAGGCTATTGTACATGGATTAGGCAATCCCATCGTATCAACTTCTATCAAGGATGAGGATGAAGTGATTGAATATACCACCGATCCGGAACTGATATTTGAAAAATGGGAAAATCTGGTTGATCTTGTGGTAGATGGAGGATATGGAGGAAATATTCCCTCGACGGTGATTGATCTAACGAGCGGAGTACCTGAAATAATTAGAGAAGGAAAAGGAACCCTTGAGTTCTAAATTAAAAAAGCCTCGATTTTTCGAGGCTTTTTTAATTCAGTTTAATAATTAATTTTTCGGAAAATTTTCGTCGGCCATTACTTCCTCGATTTGTAATACATGTCTTTCGGTATGGGCGGACATGAACAACAAGATTTGATAGGCATCTATTGTGCCGAATGGAAGTTGGGTGAAGTGATTTCTCAAATCATCATCAGTAGTTCCAATATAGGTGATATGTTCTTCGCGAAGTTTTGCAAATTCAGCTAAAGAATTTTCGACAGAACCAAATTTTCCACTTGGCTCAAATCCAGCAAAGGTTTTCACTTTATTGGAGCGATCCACAATCATCATTTGCAATTGTTCATCCGTTATTTTAACCTCTTCGCGTTTATCCGGATTTGATTCCATTTGTAAGGAGGCTTCTAGCATTCCAAAAATATTATTCTCGGATAAGGCGATATGCTCTGTACACTCAGCAATAGACCAAGATTCAGGATTACTTTTGAAATTTAATTGGGCCTCACTTAGTCCATTCAAAACAGCTAACAGATGATCTTGAGTTTTCGTCATTTCTGAAATAGCTAAATCTCTCTCTTCTTTAGTCAGTTCAAGATTGATACTCATAAAACTAACTAAGACCATTCCAATAAGAATGAGTACATATTTTTTCATAAAGAAGTATTTTAAAGTTATGTTTAAATATATCAAATTTGAATACAGAAAAATAGCCGATTTTTCGCACAAAAAAACCCGACCTAAAGTCGGGTTCTAATCTTTTCAACGTCTATGGAAATTAATTCCCTTCCTCTGTAGACATTGTCTCTAATTCATCTTCTATCATTTTATAGAACTGATCGATTTTTGGTAATACATAGATCTTAGTTCGACGGTTGATCGATCTATTCTCAGCAGTGTCATTAGATACTAAAGGAACGTATTCTCCACGTCCTGCTGCGATCATCTGACCAGGTTTTACACCCAATTCTTGTAAAGCGCGAACGATGGAAGTAGATCTTTTTACACTTAGGTCCCAGTTGTCTAATAAAACACCGCTTTGATAAGGCACTGTATCGGTATGTCCTTCAATTAAGGCTTCGAAATCAGGTTTACCATTAATTACCACGGCAACTTTTTCTAGAATTTCACGAGCGCGCGGGGTGATCTGATAACTTCCGCTTTTGAATAACATCTTATCAGACAGCGAAATAAATACCACACCTTTCTCAACATTGATCTCAATATCTTTGTCATTTAAACCAACTTCTTTCTTCAAACTAGTCACTAAGGCCAAAGTAACACTATCTTTTTTGTTCAATGCATCTTGTAGTCTACTGATCTTTAGATCTTTTTCCTTTAAGCTTTCCAATGATTTTTCAACATTAATAGCACCCTGTTGAGTTAACATGGTTAAATCCTTAGAACTTTTAATTAAATCTTCTTTGTCTTTTCTCAACTCTGCAATTCGTTCTTCCAGAGAGGTGATACGAGCATTGGCGGCTGCTTTATCAGCTTCACAAGCATTCAATTTTACGGTGGCCGTATTTAATAAATCTTGTGTTTTCTTTTGTTTCGCTTCCAATTCCGCATATTGCTTTTTGGAAACACAGGAAGTCAGTATGAACCCCGTAGAAAGTAATAAAACTAAAATTTTTCTCATAATTGGTATAAAGTTTATAGGCTCAAAATTATCAATTTTCTTGCCAGAATTATATTCATTAACAATAATTTAATTAAAAATTAATTTATTCCGTTAAAGGTACGATTTTTTAAGAAGAAGTGCTGCCAAACAATCGATTTTGTTTTCCAATATTGGAGATTGGAAGCGACTTTTTTTCGCTTTCTATAGAATCTGGGAAGCATACTGTAGAAACTGAAATGCGCTTTTAAAATTGCCATGAAATGAGTTGGTTTACCTTGGATTAAAAAATAGAGGGCAGCTATTCCGTCCAGCAATAATCGTTGTAAAAGTATCGACCAAACTCCAATGCCTTTTACATTTTTCACCAGTATCAACAAGGTGTTTCTAAAGTTGTAAAAAGTCTTTTTTGGATTTGTGGAATTTAAGGTGCCTCCCCCTAAGTGGTAAACATCGGAGCCCCCGATATATTTTATTGTTCCCCCTAAAGCTTGAAGTCGCCAGCACAGATCAATCTCTTCTTGATGAGCGAATAGATCTTCATCAAATCCCCCTACCTTCCGGAAGGATTCTCTACGAATGAATAAACAAGCCCCTGTGGCCCAAAAAATAGGTAAAGAACTGTTATACTGTCCTTCATCCTTTTCAATGCTATTAAATATTCTACCTCGACAAAAAGGGTAACCTAAACGATCGATGAATCCACCTGCGGCACCCGCATATTCAAAATAGTGCGGATTTTTATGATCAAGTATTTTTGGTTGGGCAGCTACCAGTTGTTCATCTTCAGTAAAGGATGTCATAATGGGCGCAAGCCAATTTGGAGTGACCTTTACGTCATTGTTCAATAATACAAATAGATCCTCGGTAAGATCTTTTAGGGCATCATTATATCCTTTGGCATAACCGCCGTTCACCTGATTCAGGATCAATTTAACGGTAGGGAAGTGCTCTTCAAGAAAGAGGATACTATCGTCGGATGAGGCATTATCTGCCACATAGATAGTAGCCTGTGCAGAATTTGAAACCACTGAGGGTAAAAATTCCTGCAGTAGTTCTTTCCCGTTCCAATTAAGTATTACTACGGCTACATTCACGGCTGCAATTTAATTTAATTTTATCATTTAACTAGCTTTCTTAAGCTATTGCACACTCTGTACGCAACCCTTACCTTTGTGGCTCGTCTTACCTTATGTAAGAATATAATCAATCTTTAATTAGCTATTATGCCAGGATTTGAAGTATTTGGAGAAGAAGAACGAAAGCAAGTCAACGATGTCCTAGAAAGTGGCGTACTGATGCGCTATGGATTTGACGGAATGCGTAACGGACATTGGAAGGCGAAAGAATTTGAAACTGCATTTGCCAAACGGATGCAATCTGAATACTGTCAATTAGTATCTAGCGGTACTTCTGCCTTAACCGTAGCACTTGCCAGTGCAGGAATAGGAGCGGGGGATGAGGTGATCATACCAACCTTTACCTTTGTAGCCAGCTTTGAATCGATCATGCAATTGGGAGCCGTGCCGGTTTTAGTAGACATCGACGATACCTTAACTTTAGATCCGAAGGCGGTAGAAGCCGCCATAACCACTAAAACCCGTTGCGTAATGCCGGTGCATATGTGTGGCTCCATGGCCGATCTAAGAGCTTTAAAAGCCATTTGCGATAAACACAACCTTATCTTATTAGAAGATGCCTGTCAGGCAATTGGAGGCACTTTTGAAGGAAAGCCCTTAGGAAGTTACGGAGATCTGGGATGTTTTTCTTTCGACTATGTCAAGACCATCACCTGTGGAGAAGGCGGTGGAATTATTACCAATAAAGAACAGTTTGCGATCAATGCCGATCAATACCAGGATCATGGACATGATCATATAGGCAGGGATCGTGGGGCAGAAACGCATCCTACCTTAGGGTATAATTTTCGAATATCTGAATTAAATGCCGCTGTAGGTATCGCCCAATTAGGTAAGTTGGAGCATATTTTAGGGATTCAAAAGAAAAATTACCTGCACCTGAGAACAGCGTTATCTAAGGTAGAAGGAGTAACTTTTCGCTCTGTACCGAAAGGAGGAGAAGAGAATTATTCTTTTCTAAACATCTTCTTGCCTTCTCAAGAGCTTGCTGAAAAGGCACACAAGGCATTAGGAGAATCAGGTATCGATGGATGTTTTTATTGGTTCAATAATAATTGGCACTACATAAGAGGATGGGAACATTTGCGGAATTTAAATAGTTTGGGAACGTTGCCTTCCGAAATTAAAAATCAAATACAAGACCTAAATACGACCGATTTCGCTTCCAGCGACCATTGGATGGGGCGTACGATTTCGATCCTGATTAAAATTGGATGGTCGGATAAAGAATTAGAAGTTCGGAAAGAAAAACTAACTGCGACTTTAAGAGAAGTACTTAGTAAGATAGGTACTCGATAATTTCTAACCCGTAACCGATCATTCCAACGCGTTTGGTCTGTTGGTGGTTAGAAATGAGCCGTATCTTATGAATGCCCAAATCATGTAGAATTTGAGCTCCAATGCCAAAATCCTTTGTGTCCATTATCACACCGGGTGCTTTCACCACTTCTCCGGGTATTTGACTCTCGCGTAATTTTGACAAACGATTCAGTAGGTTCAGTGACTGAGTCTGTTGATTGATAAAGACGATGGCTCCTTTCCCTTCATTATTGATCACCTGAAACATATCATCCAGTTGTTTGTCTGCATCATTCGTAAGAGTCCCTAAAATATCATTATTTATCAAGGTAGAATTGACACGAACAGGAACGGCTTCATTTTGCTTCCATTGTCCTTTGGTCAAAGCGATATGAATTTGTTCATTGGTTGTCTGTTGATAAGCCCTTAATCTGAAAGTTCCAAATTTAGTGGTGATGTCGAAGTCTTCTTTTTTGTTGATCAAGGAATCATGTTCCATACGATAGGCAACCAGATCTTCAATAGAAACCAGTTTCAGGTCAAATTTACGTGCCACTTCCACCAAATGTGGTAAACGCGCCATGGTTCCATCCTCATTCATGATCTCCACAATCACCCCTGCAGGTTTCAATCCTGCCAATCTTGCAAAATCAATGGCTGCTTCTGTATGTCCTGTCCGGCGTAATACACCCCCTTCTTTTGCCTTTAGCGGAAAAATATGTCCTGGTCGACTTAAGTCGTAGGGTTTAGTCTCCCCATCAATAAGTGCCTTGATCGTCTTTGCTCTGTCAACTGCTGAAATTCCGGTAGTGACTCCTTTTCCTTTGAGATCCACCGAAATAGTGAAAGCTGTTTCCATCGGATCGGTATTGGTTCCTACCATCATCTCTAAATGAAGTTCTTTGCAACGAGATTCTGTGAGCGGCGCACAGATCAATCCTCGTCCGTGTGTAGCCATAAAGTTGATCATTTCCGGAGTCACCATTTCGGCTGCAGCCAAAAAATCACCCTCATTTTCACGGTCTTGATCATCCACAACGATAATCACCTTTCCGTTCTTTATATCCATAATGGCTTCTTGTATCGTGTTTAGTTGAATCATGGTGCCGTTTTCGGTAATTGTCATCGCAATGAATTTTGTGGGGCAAAGATAGGTAAAGGAGAATTATTTCTTCTTTTTCATAATTTTAAAACGTCGAAAAAAAGAATCCAAGTCAAATATTCCTTGATCTGTTGTTGCCCGATAGGTAAGCCATACTCCCAGCGGCAGCATAATAAATGTGCTTAACCAACTGGCCATAAAAGCACTCATGGTTCCATCTTCTGCACTATTCTTTGCGAAAATTCCAATAAAATGATAGGTAAGAAATAACACAATAGCGATCACCATAGGCAGACCCATCCCGCCTTTACGGATGATGGCGCCCAGCGGTGCACCAACAAAAAATAGTACAATACAGGCAATGGCCAAAACATACTTTTCGTGTAAGGCTATTTCGTGTTTATTTAGGGTCTTGGTTCGATTGCGATAATTTTCTTTTTTAGCGTTCACAGCCTGTAATGTACTTCTGGCATTGTCAACGGCAGTACCAAGGATAAGACTTTGTTGTTTTTGGTCGTATAGGTTTAATACATTGGTAAAATCCTTCGCAATATTTTTTTTCGTGTAGGTAGAATCTGCAAATTGATTGATCCCGGATCGGAAGTACATATTGCCCGTATATATTTTAATGTCGCTTGAATAATCTTCGCCCAATCGATCTATTTCCGGAATCAGCTCACTAATTTTATACATATTGTGATTGTTCAGGTCATTTTCCTTGTCAATATCCATATTATTTAGGGCGGTGAGGTCTATATTGATGGTATATTCGTCAAAATAACTTTTAGTAAAAGGTTTGTTTATGCGTTCCTTTGTGTTATCTGTTAGCTGAACATCTTCATAATAGTTCCCTTTCTTTAAAATAAGCGATAAAGTATTGGAATTCTCCTCGCTTGCCAACTCTCCTTCTTCAGCAATAATAACTGTGGTATTTTCGCTTGGGCTTTCCGGATTTTTCTTGTGAATGACCACGTCTTTTAAAAATTCATCCCGATCACCACTTTTTTTAGCCACTTTGATATTAAAATCGTCCCCGATGCTGCTAAACTGACCTTCTACGATGGCCATGGAAGGACTTACTTGTGCTATATTTCTGCGTAAATTTTGCCACTTGTATTCAGAATATGGAATTACGTTATTAGCAAAGAAGAAAGCCAAAATGGCTAATCCGCCAATAAAGTACATTAGACTTCGCATGGCGCGTTGCAATGAAATGCCTGTTGATTTCATGGCCGCAAATTCATATTTTTCAGAAAAACTTCCAAAAACCATGAGCGAAGTAACGAGCACAGTAAGAGGCAATACTAGTGGAATTAATCGGGGAGAAACATACCATAAGAACTTTAATACAACCCAGATGTCTAAATCCTTTCCGGCCAGTTCAGAGATGTATAACCAAATGGTTTGCAGTACAAAAATGAACATTAAAATAATGAAGACGCTAAGAAACGTCTTCAAGTAAGTGACCAATATGTACCGATCCAGGATTTTCAAAAACCTAATTCAATTTATTGATGTAATAACCATCTTTCTCATATTTAGCCTGATCAAAGGTAAATAGGGTAGTAGAAAGGGGTTCGTTGGTTTTAAATGTATTTACGGTGAGGGTATATTTGGTGCCGTTGTCGTCTGTTTGAATCAGCTTGTAAATATGTTTGGTTTGAGCATCGATCCCTAATAAGATATCTTTTATTTCTGCTTTGCTATCGATGGGTATCAGTTTTACAAATTGAATTTTTCTTCCTTTCACATTTTGAACGATATCCATTTTATAGGTATATCCCTTTTCGTAAAAGGTGAGTAATTTGGAAGGAGTGATTTCTTTATCATCCGACGGATTCAATTTTGAGATTGTTACTTCTTCATCTTCCGGAACAATTGTGTAAATCTTAGATCCGTCAAAAATGCGGGTTGCCCCAAGCATATTCAATACATAACGATTTCCTGAAAGCGTAACATCGCCTCTTGTTTCTTGATTCACTTTTTCCTTTTCATTTGAGAGGTTCCATTTAAAGTCTATGTAGATATTATCATAGCTTTTCACTTTTGCGGAAACCTCATTCAGTAGTTTTTTAGCTTCTTGAGCATGGCTCATACTAAGGGTAAAAAAGGTTGCAAATAGTAAGACTGCTTTTTTCATTATTCTGTTTCGTTATTTTCGTTGTCCAGTAGTTGGTTCAAAGCGTCAATGGAAGTAACAATCACTTGTCTAGCTTTACTTCCTTCAAACGGTCCGACGATTCCTGCGGCCTCTAATTGATCAATGATCCGTCCGGCTCTGTTATACCCCAATTTCAATTTACGTTGTAATAGTGATGCCGACCCCTGCTGTGCTATGACCAGCACCTCCGCAGCTTCCCGGAACAGGTCGTCTCGTTCGTTGATGTCTATATCAAGATTTGTGCCACCTTCTTCACCTACATACTCAGGTAAAAAGTATGCGCTGGGATACGCTTTTTGCGACCCGATATATTCTGTAATATCAGCTACTTCAGGAGTATCTACAAAAGCACATTGCAGACGGGTTAGATCATTTCCTTGGGTAAATAGCATGTCACCGCGCCCAATTAATTGATCGGCTCCGGAACTGTCTAAAATGGTTCTGGAATCGATCTTGCTCGTCACTCTAAAAGCAATACGAGCAGGGAAATTTGCTTTAATTATTCCGGTGATTACATTCACCGACGGTCGCTGAGTAGCGATAATTAGATGAATTCCGATTGCTCTGGCCAACTGCGCCAGACGAGCGATAGGTGTTTCTACTTCTTTTCCGGCCGTCATGATCAAATCGGCAAACTCATCAATCACCAAAACGATATAAGGTAGGTAGCGATGACCGTCATTCGGATTTAATCGTCTCGCTTTGAACTTTTCATTGTACTCTTTGATATTCCGCACCATAGCATCTTTCAACAGATCGTAGCGCTTATCCATTTCGATACATAGAGAGTTCAGCGTGTAGATCACTTTGGTGGTATCGGTAATTATGGCTTCATCTGTATCCGGAAGTTTGGCTAAATAATGTCGTTCTATTTTATTGAAAAGAGTTAATTCTACCTTTTTCGGGTCGACTAATATAAATTTAACTTCGGCAGGATGTTTCTTATAAAGCAGGGAAGTAAGAATGGCATTTAATCCAACCGATTTCCCTTGTCCTGTGGCACCCGCCATCAAAAGATGAGGCATCTTGGCGAGGTCTACCACAAAAGTTTCGTTACTAATGGTTTTTCCTAAGGATAATGGAAGTTCCATTTCTGCATTTTGAAATTTTGGAGAAGCTATGACCGAGCGCATGGAAACCACTTTAGGATTCTTGTTAGGCACTTCAATACCAATAGTCCCTCTTCCCGGAATAGGAGCAATGATCCGAATTCCTAAAGCAGAAAGCGACAGCGCGATATCGTCTTCCAGATTTTTTATTTTAGAAATACGAATACCTGCTTCCGGAACAATTTCATATAAGGTCACCGTTGGTCCGACGGTCGCTTTAATATTGGCGATCCCAATGTTGTAATTCTTAAGGGTTTCGACGATACGATTTTTATATTCTTCCAGCTCCTCTTGATTGATAGTAATCCCTTGGCCGCCAGTATAGTCTTTCAACAGATCGATGGAGGGAAACTTGAAATTTTTCAATTCCAGCGTAGGATCAAACTCTCCAAAATCTTCTACTAGTTTTTTGCTTAAATTTTCCTCAACTGTTTCTTCTTCCTGTCCTTTTTCGATTTCCATTTCTACTTCGTCATCGGAAGAAATTGTAGACTGGACAACAGGTGGATCGGGAATAGTATCTTTTTGTATTAATTCCTCTTCAGTAAGGTCTTCCAGATCGTTCAATTCTGCAAAATCAAAACTTGTAGAAGTTTCCTCTTGTTGAGACTCAATAATGTTATCTTTAGAAGTATCTGAAGGCTCGGATGTGAAATCTTCTGAAATTTCCTTTCGTTTGCTTTTGAAGAAGTTTATTACTTTATCCGGAGTGACTTTCAAGCGAATCACAAAATAGACGATCGCCAAGAAGGTCATTAGCAGTGCCGCGCCTACAAGTCCCATATAATCCTGCAGTAAATCGTTGATCTCGAATCCCACCACACCACTTAAAAGAGAATATTGGTCAGAAAAGAATCCCAAGAATACAGAGATCCAAAGCATCACTAATAGGCCCCAGAACCAAAATACGACCAATTGTTTCTTTACATATCCCAAAAAATAATAGACCCCCGTTAAGGTTATCAGGGAGGCCAGGATAAAGGAAGCAACTCCGAAGCCATTATAAACAAAGAAATGCCCTAAGTTACTGCCAAATTTACTTAACCAGTTTTCAGCGGTGATCTCACGGCCTAATTCGCCTACGATGCTTTGATCTGCTCGCCAAGTAAAATAATAGGATACAAAAGAGATTAAAAGAGCTACTCCAAATAAAAACAAGAAACTACCCAGTAAAATAGTTTGTTGTTTGGAAAGCGTGAAGGATATTTTTCTACGCGGAGATTTGGGAATGGAAGTATCTTTTTGCTTCTTTTTAGCCATTTAGAGCAGGTTGTTGTTGCACAAATATACAACGATACAAGCTACATAAAAATTTTTGCAGTGCAATATTTCTGACTAGAATTTGGGGATATAAATGATGCACCCAATGATGATAGCAGCAACTGCCGCAAAGAAGACAGCCCCTGCGGCTACATCTTTGATATATCCTATTTTACGATGAAAATCCGGATGCACAAAATTCGCAAACTCTTCGATGGCCGTGTTGAGACCTTCAACACTTAATACCAAGCCAATCGCTAAAATTTGTAGTATCCATTCTGTGGGGGATAATTGATAGTAAAAGCCGGCTATGGTGACAAGAATAGCTATAAATAATTGTACCTGGATACTGGCTTCTTTTTTGAGGAGCATCCAGGCACCTTTAAAGGCATATTTAAAGCCTAACAGTCGTTTTCCTAAGAAACTATTCCACATTTATAAGGCATTAATGGCGGTTTCATAATTTGGTTCCTGTGCAATATCTGGAACCTGTTCGGTGTAAATTATTTTGTTGTTTTCGTCTAAAATGATCACGACCCGCGAATGAAGACCTTGAAATGCTCCGGTAGTCACTTCCAATCCATAATCCTTTCCAAACTGCCCGGTTTTAAAATCACTTAACATTTCTACATTTTCGATTCCTTCGGCCGCACAAAATTGTTGTTGTGAGAACGGCAGATCCCGGGAAATGCAAATCACTTGCGTGTTCGTCAAACCTCCGGCTCTTTTATTGAAATTTCTCACGGCGGCCGAACATACGCCGGTGTTCACACTTGGAAAAATATTTAACAACTTACGCATAGTTCCGAAATCACTTAGTGATTTTGAAGTAAGACGGGTGGTAGTTAAAGTGAATGCCGGAGCTATAGAGCCAACAGGGGGAAGAGAACCAATCGTTTCTATGGGGTGTCCATCTAATTTAATATTTGCCATATAATTTTTAAGGTAAAAATAATTAATTACCAAATAGAGAATAGAAGTTCTTGTGATAAGATTTTCCTAAATCTATGCTTCCTTTTTGGCGACCAACATTTTAATTTTTATACGGAAGGCCGCAAATAATAGAGTTGTAAACGGACTTAACCAATTAAAGATGGCATAACCGGCATACGACATTGTATCCACGCCTAAAACACCACTTTGATATGCCCCGCAAGTATTCCAAGGAACCAAGACCGATGTTACCGTCCCACTGTCTTCCAAGGTACGGGAAAGGTTTTCAGGTGCGAGTCCTTTATCTTTAAAAGCTTTGGCATACATTTTTCCGGGAACGACGATCGCTAAATATTGATCACTCGCCGTAAAGTTCAACGCTAAGCAGCTTGCCACAGTACTGGCGAATAACCCAAATGTGGTATGGAATAATTTCAGTAAAGCTTTACTAATGGTTGCCAGGGCACCAATACCATCCATGATGCCTCCAAATACCATCGCACAAATGATAAGCCATATGGTGCCTAACATTCCATACATACCTTTGGAAGTAAATAGATCGTTAAGTGCTTGATTATCGGTAGGGATGCTGGTCTTAACGGTAATAGCATTCATTATTCCTTTGTATCCCGACATAAAATTCAAACTTTCTCCACCCCCCACAGTAGCTACCAGAGAAGGTTGGAAAACCAAAGCGGCAATACCTCCCAATAATGTTCCCACCAATAGAGCGATCAAGGGAGGTGCTTTTCTCACGATCATAAAAATAACGATCGCAGGAACGAGAAACAGCCATGGGCTAATGTAAAAAGCATCTTCGATGGAAGTAAGGATAGCAGTAGTGTCCGCTACACCTTCAGTACTTAGTGTAAATCCTAAAACAGTAAAAAAGATAAGGGTTACTAAATAGGTTGGTATGGTAGTTATCGTCATATACCGGATATGAGTGAACAGATCGGTTCCCGCCATAGCAGGTGCTAAATTGGTGGTGTCACTCATGGGTGAAAGTTTGTCACCGAAATAAGCGCCAGAGATCACTGCTCCTGCCGTCATGCCCAGCGGAATACCTAGAGCTTCCGCGATGCCTATCAAGGCAATCCCTACCGTAGCGGAGGTCGTCCAACTGCTTCCGGTCGCAATGGAGATAATGGAGCAAATAACCACTGTAGACACCAAAAAGATGGTAGGGGAAAGAATTTGCATTCCATAGTAGATCATGGTTGGGATGATGCCACTGATCAACCAAGTTCCCGCCAAAGCCCCAACCAGTAATAATATCAATAAGGCACCCGTGGTTGATTTTACATTTTCAGCCACCTCGTCGAGCATTTGAGAAAATTTGACCTTATTAAAATAACCCACAATTCCGGCGACGGCAGCACCTAGAAGTAAGATGAACTGGTTACTCCCTTCCAATGCTGAATCACCAAAGGCATAGAATACATTGAAAAACAACATGATGACTAATGCAAACACAGGAATTAAGGCCTCCCAAATATTGAGCTCTTTATTTTCAACAATATGTTCATCTTGTGGTTGACGGGGTTTGATATCTTGGCTTTGCATAGTTTTTATTTAAAGAAGTGTAATGTTACGATTTTGAAAAAAGCTGTGCAAATAGGAGTGCGATTTCATAAATGAAAGGAACTATAGTTTTTATTTTTTCTAGAACTAATCTTTCTTTGTCCTAGCAATTCTCCAAAAGCTTCTTTTTATTAACCCGAATTTAAATGAAAAGAAGAGCCCTATTCGCCTTAACGATTGTGATGTGGTTGCCATTAATAGCCCAGGTGGGTGTTGGAACTACGCTACCGGATGCTTCCTCCATTTTGGATGTCACATCAATTAACAAAGGAATACTTATGCCCAGGGTATTTCTGAATAATATCAATACGACACAATTGGATGGCGTGAACCCTTCCGCAGAGAGTCTACTGATCTACAATACCAATGCGGGAGTGGTGGGAGGTAACGGAGAAGGGTTTTATTATTTCAATGGATCCCAATGGAAACGGATGGCGTTGACTGCAGAAACAGACGACGACTGGACCGATGTGGGGTTGGATATTGAAAGACAATCCGGAGACGTGTATATCGGAAACACGAATGGTACCAATTCCGATCTATATATCAGTAATCGATTGATCGACTGGGATGACCCTAATTACTATATAGATCCGGCAGCTAGCAATAAATTAAATGAAGTGGAATTCGACGACGGCTCAGCTTCCGATCCCAGTATCCGTTTTGACGATACCACTACAGGATTTTTTAGTCCAGCTACCGATGTATTAGGTTATAGCATAAACAGCACGGAAGTCTTTCGAATCGCATCGAATGGAAATATGGGCATCAGGACCCTTAATCCTTCCGCTCGATTGGATGTAAGTGGCACTTTTAAATTAGGAACGAACGGAAATGTTCGTAATGGGTTATTTTCAATGTCCTGGAATATTGGCGCCATAACGGTTCCGGCAAATGGAAGTATCTTGTTAAGTTATCCTGGAACATCCTCTGTTTATGGAATCCCTCAGCAATGCAGTGCTTCCGTTTCGTTTGAAAATGATCCCGGACCCAATTTGATAGTACAGCAGGTATATATGGAAGTGGATGCCGTGAATTTTCGAATATATAATCTTTCGGGGTCAGCCATAAATCTTAGCCCGATCGCTCATCTGCTTTTTGTGTGGTAAAAATTAAAAGGTGAGGTTTCAAATTTTAATCCCTAACTAAATTAATTGATTGTTAAACTATTTATTTTATATTTGGTATTACCCTGTTTTCTAAGGACTTAATCTGCTTCATAATTCTACATATTATGAAAAAGATCATATTGTCATCCATACTAGCATTTATTTGTTGCACATTCGTAAATGCCCAGGTAGGTATTGGAACCGTTTTGCCTGACCCATCATCCATCATCGATATTTCCTCCTCCGATAAAGGATTATTAATTCCTCGAGTGGGTCTTAATGATATTACCGATACTCAATTAGATGGCGTGAATACCGCTGCCACAGGATTAATGATCTATAATACCAATGCGGCCGTCATTGGAGGTAGTGGAGAAGGATATTATTATTTCAATGGTACGATCTGGCAACGATTGGCGAATTCCGTCGCTGCGTCAGACGATGATGTTTATGAGGAAGGAACCACGAATGCTCCGGATAATATCAATGACGATAAATATACCTTTGGAAATTTTGCAATAGGAAAAAATACCGCGGATTATCGATTAGAGTTGAATGAAACTACTACAACCGCGACCAGAACACTCAATTTATTTACCGATAATGCTTCCGTAACCATTGGTAGTGCCATTTATAATGAAGTAAATTATACCGGCACTGATAGCATTCAAGCAAATTATAATCATGTTGCAGGTACCGGGGCGGGTGTGGCCATTGGGACAACCAATAGGATCGAAACCTCCGGTGGAGGGGTGAAAATAGCAGGTTTTAATCGGTTAGTATCCAATGACAATGCAATTCTATTTGGTGTTTTAAATAAGTTTGTTGGCACTAGCCTTGGATCGCGATATGGAATTTATAATGACTTTGAAAATTCAGGTACAGGGAATAAGTACGGCATGTATAATAATTTTACCACTGCTGACGGATCCATTTTTGGTATTTATAATTATCTATCTCAATATGGCGTTGGATCGCCAACCGGAATAAACAATAGTATATACACTTCTAATGTGGCCAAAGGAGTCAATAATTATATATTCCAAACCGGAAATAATGAATCATATGGTGGGTATAATGCAATGGGGGGATTCACTGCATCATGGATGTTTGGGGTATATAATTCCTTGGATAATATGGGTTCCGGACCACAAGTAGGTGTATACAATAATCATAATGGTACCGGTACCGGAACTAATTATGGCATATATAATAGTATTAGTAATTCCGGATCAGGCGATAAGTATGGTTCATGGACTAAAATACAAACAGCGGCAGGAGGGACACATTATGGCGTGTATTCTGAAGTTTTAAAGCCGGGAGCCAATTATGCCGGGTATTTTTTGGGGAATGTTTCTGTTGGAACTACATCGGGGAATAATTATCTTTTACCTGCTTCGAGAGGAAGTGTAGATCAGGTGATTCAGACCGATGGAAGTGGTAATTTATCGTGGGTGGACCCTAGCAGCATTGGCGATAATCTTGGAGATCATGGAGCAACCACCACACTTGATCTAAATAATAATGATATTACGGAGGTAAATTCATTGTCAACAAGGGATCAATCCAATTTTAACAAAATAAAATTATGGAATAATGATAATCAAACCATAGGGTTGTATTCCGGAATGACCTATGGATTTTTAAGTTCCTTCGCCATGACATTTACCATGAGTCCTGATCCTGTTAGGGGGTGGATCTTCAGAACCACGGCAGATGGACAGACAGACGGAGCCATGAGCCTTACTACAGACGGTAGAATGACGTTAAAAAGCGATCTAAGGGTTGATACTTCCACCTTGGTGGTAGATGCCACAAATAACAGAGTGGGTGTTGGTACCATTAGCCCGGGCTATGCGTTGGATGTGGTAGGTGATATAAATACCTCAGGAAATGTAATGAAAGTAGGAAGCGCTTATAACTTTCCAGACTATGTGTTTGAAAATTATTTTGACGGGTATTCAGCTTTCAATCCCGAATATGAACTTTCCTCACTTGAGGAAATTGAAATTTTTCTAAAGCAAAACAAACACCTTCCCGGTGTTCAAAATAGAGAAATAATTGCATTGGAAGGATGGAATGTTACCGAAGGGGTTCGAATAAATCTAGAAAAGATCGAAGAACTTTTTTTATATAGTATAGAGGGCAATAAAAAAATAGTGCTGCTTTCTGAAGTGAATCATGTACTTCAAGAAAATCTTAAAGGGCAACAACTATTGATCGAACAACAACAATTGGAGATTGCATCGCTTAAAAGCGATATGATGGAAATGAAGGCTTTACTTCAGAAAAATTAATCAAATACCAATTGTTTTTTTAAAACATCCACTTCCGTCATGCATTCGCGCATCATTTTATAAGTTCGTTGTATGTCATTGTCCAGACCAATCGAGAATCGGATCAAGCCATCGGTCAATCCCATCGCTGCCTGTTCTTCTTCCGGTATTTCGGAAGATGTGGAAGTTCCGGGAGCACTGAAAAGGGTCTTATAGAAACCTAAGCTCACTGCGAGATAGCCTAAATTCCGTTCTTGCATCAACTCCATCAATTCATTGGCCTTGTCCAAGCTTCCTACATCAACCGTTAGCATTCCGCCAAAACCATATTCTTCGTTCATCATTGTTTTGAACAATTCATGACTGGGGTGAGAGGGCAACCCCGGATAAACGGTTTTCAAACCATCGGCTTCAAATTTTTCGGCCAAGAATTGTGCATTCTGACTGTGTTGTTTCATTCGGATATGCAGGGTGCGCATATTCTTTAGAATGGACGCGGCGCGCAGACTGTCCATCGAAGCGCCTAATAACATACTGGCCCCATGGTTCACATTCCGAAGACTATCGATCAATTCTTGAGTCCCACAAACCACTCCTCCCATGGTATCGCTGCTTCCGTTGATGAACTTCGTTAAACTGTGGATCACAACGTCGGCCCCTAATTGGGCAGGGGAAACCGTCAAAGGGGAGAATGTGTTGTCCACCACCAGTTGTAGCCCGTGCTTTTTGGCAATACGTGCCAATCCTTTTATGTCGGCTACTTCCAATAAGGGGTTGCTGACACTTTCACAATACAAAATTTTTGTAGTTGGTCGTATCGCTGCTTCCACAAGATCCAGCTTGGTGATATCCACAAAGGAGGTTTCGATCCCGAATCGGGTGGTAAAGTTCTTCAAAAAGGCATAGGTCCCTCCGTAAATGGTGCGACTTGAAACGATATGATCCCCTTGCTGACACAGTTGCAGGATCACAGGGGTAATAGCACCCATTCCGGTGGCGGAAACATTCGCGGTTTCCGTTCCTTCCATGGCCGCCAAGGCCTCACCTAAATATAAATTGGAAGGAGAGCTATGACGAGAATAGAGATAGCAACCCTCGGCGTTCCCTTCGAAAGTATCGAACATGGTCTTTGCCGAGAGAAAGGTATAGGTCGAGGAATCGGAAATGGAAGGATTCACTCCTCCAAATTCTCCAAAATACTGTAGATCTTGAATTTTGTTTGCGGGTTTAAATGCCATGACGTTTTGTTTATAATCATCTAAACTACGTAAACACC
>JAHEMZ010000050.1 GCA_024643385.1 Flavobacteriaceae bacterium
AAAAAAATAAAACGGGGAAACCTGCCTGGCCGATAGGCAGGTATTTAAAATATGCGATTGGCGAAATTGTGCTTGTGGTTATTGGTATTCTAATCGCGTTGAGTATTAATAATTGGAATGAAAACCAACAAGAAAAAAGACAAGAACTCAAACAACTAAAAGCCTTAAAATTAGAATTTGAAAAAAATTTGGTTTCATTCGACAGTGTTTTTAATCATCATATCGAAAATGAAGAAGCCACTCAAAGGCTTATAAGAGCAAAAGATGAAAATTACACCCTTGAAACTCTTGATGATTTGTATTTTAAAACGATCTATAATTACAATTTTGACCCATCAAGAGGAATCTATAATTCACTAATAAATTCAGGACAAATTGAGCTACTATCAAATGAAACACTTAAGTACAAAATTGCAGAAATACAAGATTTAGTTGTAGATTATATTGATGATGAAAATTTGGCAAGAGATTATGGTACTGACGTGGTTATTTCTTTTACAGTAAATAAAATGCCTTATAATCCACTCCGGTTTTATCAAAATCGTAGTTCTGAAGAAAACGATAAACATTATAAGCTATTTCAAGAAATGATTAATAATAGAATATTTGTTGAGCATTTATCGGTTTTAAGTGTTTACAGAATTGGTGTATTTGAAGAAGGAAAAAAGGTCAGAAAAGGATATCAGGAAATTATTGAATTAATCAATCAAGAAATTTCAAAAATAGAATAACGAAAGCCTGCCTCATACCTTCGGTATGTAAACCCGTAGGCAGGCGCAACTGCGTATGCTTGCCAACGCAAGCGGTGAGACGTGAGCACTAAGACATATGACCTAAGACCGCTTCGCTATACGAGACAAGACCAGTGCTAAGTAAATTTGTTGTTCGATCTATTTAAACTCCCCTATTCCAAAAAATCCTATCTTTAATTAAATTGAATCAATGTGATAAAATTCTTTAGACGAATCCGCTACCACCTTATGGAAAAAAATAAAACGGGGAAACCTGCCTGGCCGGTAGGCAGGTATTTTAAATATGCTCTAGGTGAAATAATTCTTGTGGTTATCGGAATTTTGATTGCCATACAACTCAACACATGGAAAACTGAAGCAGATGAAAATGCTCAGGTATTGAGCTATATGGACGGATTATACTCCGACTTAAATCAAGATTATAAGCGCATCAATGAATTACAGATATTTTATTCACAAAAAACCAATGCTATTCAACTTTTAATTAAAGCAAGTAATCAAGATACAGTATTATTAAATGATGAATTAGGAACGTTGTTTAATTCAATCCTTGAATACAAAAAATTTACAAATAAAAAGAGTATCTACCTTTCTATGATAAACGGTGGATTTATAAATAAGGTAACTAGTAAAAACCTCATCAATGAAATTATAATTTATTACGAAAGCCCTTACCTTATTTGGTCAACAGAAATTTATGAAAATATCATGGAGTCCATTGATCTAAATCAGAGTGATCTATTCGATTCACGGGATGGAATTATTGGGTTAAATACAACTAATTCAATTCCTAATTGGCAATTGACCAATGAGCAATATCATACAGATTATGGAAAATTAGTCAATTCTAAATGGGCAATCAACATTTTCACAAACCTTCTTAAACAAAGTAATTTTATCTTCAACAATATTGAAAGTTATAAAGTAATGAATGAAAATTTGAGAAAGGAAATCGAGCATTATAAAAACAATAGCTAACAACGTGTCCTTGAAACAGCGGCTGAAATGCTTGCCAACGCAAGCGGTGAGGCGTGAAACGTGAGAAGTTAGAGGTGACTTAAGACGTAAGACGTAGGACTAAATTGGTTAGCCAGTATTAAAACAATAATAGTTCCACTGCGGTATTACGTAACATTATTTCTTAGATTATTTATTTGTTTAATTAAAAGAATTTAAAGGAACTTTCTCAAGTTTATTTAAACTGATTTTTATCACTTTCTCTTGATTTTAAAATAGTTACATTATCGATGGTTAATCAAAATCAGAGGGATGAAAACAATAGTTACATATCCCATCATACTACTTTTTTGTCTTGTGAGTATTTTAAATCTCCAAACAACATATTCTCAAAGTGAAGCGACCAAAAAATTATTAGCCGAAATTGAAGGTAAATGGCAAAAAGATGAGAATTGCAATGTAAGTTTTACCAAGGTTATTGAAAATATCAATCTGCCAAAAGACAGTATATATAATAGGGCATTAGCTTATATTACTCATAGTTACAAAGATTGTGGTTGTTACGATGAGGGAGGTGATTTAATTGAAGATAAAGCTAAAGGCATAATCGTACAAAAGGGAATATTTGAAAACACGCTTCATAGGGTTTTACCGGCCCCCTCCCTTATGCCAGTGATGATAGTACAAATGGATACTTACTATAAATTACAAATCGAGATAAAAGATTTTGGTGCTCAAATTATCATAACGCTTACGGATTATCATCGTATTATGGCAGGAGGGCTAAATTCAAGTTCAAGAAAGAAATATTCAGTTTCATCAAGTTTTCCGGTAAATAAAAAAGGAAACAAAAAAAATACATTTGGTAAAACCTTTTACAAGTCATATCAAAGAGGGCAACAATCTTTCATGGAAATAGAAATTGCGTTAAGAAATGGTTTCACAGTTGAGGACTTCAAAAAGGGACTAAATGGCCAAGAGTATATAGAATACTATAGTAATGGAAATATAAAAGAGATTGGCTTTAAAAATAAAAATGGGAATAAAACAGGCGAATTGAAATACTATTATAGGAATGGACAATTAAGGGGAATCGGAAACGCTTTAGATGGTTTAGTAACAGGTGAATGGCTATATTATCATGAGAATGGCCAATTAGAACGGATTGGAAATTATTTAAAAAATAGAGCGTATGGAGAATGGAAAAGATATTATGATAATGGAAAATTACAATCCGTTGGGAACTGGTTAGATGATAAAAAAACCGGCGAATGGAAATACTATGACGAAACTGGTAAATTAATAAAAACAGAAAACCACAATTAATTTAGATTACTACATCCCTTAAGATATTAGCATTCAAGAAACTAAAAAACAGACTGGCAAGCTGCAGCGGGGCATATCCCAGCAGGTTGTGCTTCATTCATTGTAATCTTAAGTACAATTAAAATCCTATCTTTAGAGAAACCAACCGCTCGTGATAAAATTCTTCCGACGAATACGACAAAATCTACTTTCTGATAATAAATTCAGCAAGTATCTGCTTTATGCCATTGGAGAGATCGTTCTTGTAGTAATTGGGATTTTAATAGCATTGCAAATCAATAATAACAACGAATTAAACAAACAAAGAACCAAAGAAGTACAGTTCTTGAAAAACCTAAAGAGTGATTTAATTTTTGAAGAAAGCGAATTAGAACGTTACATCGACATTAGAGAAAGCATAGTGAACTCTGCCCAAATTGCACTTGAACACTTTAAAGGTAAGCCTGTGGAAAATGTTCAAATGTTCAATTTCCACACTTTTAACGTGGGAATATGGCAAGAGTTTCAGAGAAACAACAACACTTTTTTGGAGTTATTAAATTCCGGTAATTTGACCATAATTTCAAATGATTCAATAAAAAACGGTCTACTAAATTTAGATTTAATTCACAAAGCAATTATATCATATCGAGAACATTTGAGAAACGATTTAGAGCAATATTTCTATAATCCCTGGTTCACCACGGTTGATTTGGACCCATTAGCCCAAAGCTTTGTTTTCTATGCCAATAAGGGAGAATTTGACAAGAATTTGGAGCTATCGAGAGAAGAATTGAATGAACTTCTAAACAACAAGGTATTTAAGAATGGATTTGTCTTATCGGTATTTACGAATTCATTAATCATTGATGATTATAAAAAAATGAAAGACTTGAATAAAAAGGTGGTTGAATTAATTGATAAAGAAATAGCGGAAGATTAGCAACGTAGAATTCCATTCAGGGCTCATTTGCTTGCTATAGGAAAGCGTGAGACGTGAGCTTGCCTGCCTCTGGCAGGACGTGAGACAAAAATAAAATATTTCTTAGAAGGGCTTCCTCTTGATTCAAAATGCGATAACATCAATTAGGTAATAGTTTAATTGAACTCCCCTATTCCAAAAAATCCTATCTTTATTTAAATTGAATCAATGTGATAAAATTCTTTAGACGAATCCGCTACGACCTTATGGAAAAGAATAAAACGGGAAGGCCTGCCTGGCCGGTAGGCAGGTATTTTAAATATGCTATTGGGGAAATTGTACTTGTTGTTATTGGAATTCTCATTGCCCTACAACTAAATAATCTTAATGATGAACACAAGAATATAAAGGAAGAGATTTTTATATTGAACAACTTAAACGATAATTTAGATACCGCTTTAACACAAGCTAAACAGCAAATAACCTTTGAGGAAAAAATGGTGAAAATTTTACAAGGTATTTTGGGATTATCCGATGCAAATTCTAAAATTAATTTAGATACCATTTCCGACAAAACATTTGTGACAGCTCTTTGGAATATTGGTCCAGACACTCCCATTTTAAATACCTACGTGAATCTAAAAAACAGCAATAAGCTGGGACTCATTAGAAATCAAGAAATAAGGGAAAAGTTTACCTCACTTGAAAATAGTCTCGAAGAATTAAATGGAATGCTGGATGATAGATTGATTGTTCACCAAACGCGAATTGACGATATAGCGGAAAATGATGTTAATTTTGTACGCTTACTAGAAAATGTCTTACCTGATGTTGATTTTTCAAATGAATCCAAAAACAATTATGGTGAGCTTCTGCATAATAATCGCGTACGTAATCTTTTTGCCATTAAATTACGAATGTCAATAGACGTTAAGGAAGATAGGGAATTACTTTATAAGGAAATCAAAGATTTACAAAACCTAATTCAAAAAGAATTAAAAAGACTTGAATAGAATTCTTTAATCACCTGAATAAAAGTATGATAAAATTCTTTAGACGAATTCGCTGCGGCCTCATGGAAAAAACAACACCGAAAATTATTTGAAATGCTTTTTAAAAAGGATGATTAAAAACTAAAACCCAACTATGAATATGGTCATAACTAATAACACCTTCGCTAAATCTGTACTTCTCATGTTAGTATTCGTTTTTCCGAAAATTACATTTGCCCAAAAAACAATTCCAATGTCTCAAACTGAAGTAAAAAGAGAGGTTTCGATGGCAGATGTTACTGGAAAAAGGACAGAAGGGGCATACCGATATTATGCTCAAGGTGATAACAAACCCTTTACTGGAATTTTATTTGCGAAATATCCTAATGGAAATTATTCATCATGGCAAGAATATGTTGACGGACTTGGCCAAGGAAAATGGATCAACTACTATGAAAACGGGAACTATAAGGAAATTGGAAACTATAACAACAACCTTGTCGAGGGTCCAATAAAAAAATACTACGAAAACGGAAATCTAAAAGCTGAAGGAAAATATAAGGATTGGAGAATAAAGATTGGTAAATGGAAATACTTTGACCAAAATGGAAATTATAAATCCTCCATAGATTATGGTGATAAAGGAAGTATTGAAGAAGTTCAAGAATACTACGATCGAGGAGAAATCCCATATAGTTGGTACTCCGATATACTGTTAAAAAACGGATTTAAAGAATAAGGTTTAGCGTTTATAATTAATCAATATAACTGTAAAGCATTATGAATTGGGAGGCAATATCAGCAATTGGACAAATAGTGGGAGCCATTGCAGTTCTTATTACACTGATCTATCTGGGAATTCAATTGAGGCAGAATACATTGGCGGTTGCAACTTCCACCTATGAAAGTACAATGTCCGGATTTAACGATATAAATGTTGTTGTCGCGAGTACACCCGAGTTAGCCTCAATAATAAATCGAGGATGTATGAATACGGATGGGTTAACGGAAATAGAAACTGTTCAATTTAATTTTATACTGCGTTGTTACACCAATCAATGGTGGAAATTATATAAACTTTATGATCGAGGAAGCCTATCAAGAAGTGAATGGTCGGTATTTGCTAAAGAAGCTGCTCAATTTTTAGAGCAACCCGGTTGTAAATCGTTCTGTGAGCAGAACAAACTGTTTACGGATCTTTATGATGACCTTGAAAAATATAAAACAGGAGTGATTTCCGACTTTGGATTTACGAAAAAGAAGGAAGAGCATTCATAGTTCATGCATCATCAAAACTGGATCTTTTGACTAGACTCTTCAAATAAAGATGGACAAAATCTTAAAAGTGATTCAGAAAAGAAAATAGCAATATACAAGCTCCCTTTACAATTCATTACTTGTTTACCAACGACTAGCGAACAATGCTCCGCCCTATTCCATTCATGTTTTATTTACTTACTTTAGTACTAAGGCCAATCAGAAATTATACGCAAACCGCTTGTTGATAATTTCTGAATGTGGTTACATTAGTCTCGATTTAGTACAATTAAAGCATACCTTATGAAGACAACGCCGGAACACGATGAACGTATCGCAAAAATGAAATTCTCTTCGGTTTACCCACACTATATCTCAAAAGTTGAGAAGAAAGGGAGAACCAAAGAGGAACTGCATCAAGTTATTGAATGGTTGACAGGTTTTGACTACAAACAATTACAAGAACTCATTGAGAATCAAGTAACCTTTGAAACCTTCTTTGAAAAGGCAAATTTAAATCCGAATGCACATTTTATAAAAGGCGTTATTTGTGGATACCGCATCGAAGAAATAGAAACCCCTTTAACCAGACAGACAAGATATTTAGACAAATTAGTGGATGAATTGGCAAATGGTCGTAAGATGGAAAAGATTTTACGTGTTGGATAAGTTGATTCCCAAAAAGTGAACCTACTTAAAACAACCTATCGGGCAGTTCGTTTGCATCCTTTATGTGAGCCGCAGGACAAAAGACCTAAGACCGACCCGAAACGCGATACGAATTACAACAATTTGATGTTCGTTCTATTTGAACTCCCCTATTCCAAAAAAACCTATCTTTAATTAAATTGATCTAATGTGCTAAAATTCTTTCGAAAAATTCGCTACGACCTTATGGAAAAAAATAAAACGGGTAGGTATTTAAAATATGCGGTTGGGGAAATCATCCTTGTGGTGATTGGAATTTTGATCGCACTTCAAATTAATAATTGGAATCAAAAACGTATTGCATCTGTAGAAGAGATCCACATGCTAAAAGCATTGAAAATAGGTCTAGAAGCGGATTATGCTGATTTGAAATTTAATGAAAAAAGAATCCAATCCAGTATTGCATCTGCCAATAAAGTTATCTATTACTTGGAAAATGATCTTCCCTACATAGATTCTATACCCGATTATATTGGAGATATGATGTTTCCTGTAATATTTGTCCATTCAACGAGTGCTTTTGAAGCACTTAAATCCAAAGGTATAAATTTGATTAAAAACGATTCTTTAAGGGACGAGATCATCAGTGTTTATGATTCTGGGTATAGTTTTTTTATAAAAAATGAATCTCAAATTATATTGGACGAAACTGAACGTGCGCTTAGAGAAATTTTCCCTACTCGTTTTGAAGAATCCTACGTTTATGATTTTAATGAACCTAATTATAAACCGCGTATAATCCCGCTAAATTATGAAGCATTAAAAACCGATCAAGAGTTTAAGTATTTTTTAAAATCATTTGAAAATAGACTTACTCTTTTCTTAAAATTTCATTATCAATCTAGATTGATGAAAATTGTAACAAACCTCATTAACTCTATTGATGAAGAATTAATGCTTAAGAATAGATAACATCCTTTTGCGTTCATTCAGTATGCGCGTCTATTAATCGGTGAGCACCTATACAAAAAACCCAAGACCGCTTCGCTACACGAAACACGAGACGAATTACAACAATTTGATGTTCGTTCTAATTGGACGCCTATATTCCAAAAAGTTCTATCTTTAATTAAATTGACTTGATGTGCTAAAATTCTTTCGAAAAATTCGCTACGACCTTATGGAAAAAAATAAAACGGGCAAATACCTTAAATATGCCATAGGTGAAATTGTGCTTGTGGTGATTGGAATTTTGATCGCACTTCAAATTAATAATTGGAATGAAGTAAGAAAAGACCGTTTAAGGGAGCATGATATCCTTGTTCAGCTTAAAAATGAATACAACAATAATCTTGGACAGCTGGAAAATAAAATGCGCATGAGGTCTTCTGTTGTCAAATCCGGTATTACCACTTTAAAATACATGAACACTCCTAATCTTATTCCAAGAGACAGCGTTTTGTTGCATTTAATTTTTATCAATAATGACGCAACTTTCGATCCGATTCAGAATGATTTGATTAGCTCAGGAAATATCCGACTTATTCAAAATAAAGAACTCAGGAATCTTTTAGCTAATTGGACCTCGGATATTTTGGCGCTGCAAGAACAGGAAGAAAGGACTCAAATCATGGTTCACGAAATTATGCGCCCCTTGTTTCATGAAATCGGAATCACTAGAGATATGTATAATATGTCAAGTAAAAAACTAGGGGGTTCTCGTTCATGGCTGCTTGATCCAACAACTGGCAGTAATATAGAATATGGAAACTCTTTAAATAGCGTAAATGCTTATGATATTTTAACCAATAAAAAATTGGAAGGTGTCGTCGTAGAAGCCATCAATATAAACTCATCAGGAAATTCGGAAAGTGCGTATCTCAGAAATCGCATCCTTAAAATTCTCGAACTCATAGAGGCAGAATTAAACCCAGGGCTTTAGCTGGCATTGCTTGAGCAGTAATCGGTACGTTGAACACCCCTATTCCAAAAAAGCCTATCTTTAATTAAATTGACTCGATGTGCTAAAATTCTTCCGAAAAATCCGCTACGACCTAATGGAAAAAAATAAAACAAGAAAATATCTGAAATATGCGATTGGGGAAATCATCCTTGTGGTTATCGGAATACTCATTGCCTTATCGATTAATAGTTGGAATGAAAATCGAATCAATAAACAAAAAGAAAAACTCCTTTTAAACGAACTTCATAAAGAATTTATTTCCAACAAAATTCAATTAGATTCTGTTCTTTTTTACAATAAAAGATCATTTCAATCTGTAAAGTATGTACGTTCAAAATTACCCATCGATTTAGAAAGTATCAACTTAGATTCTTTAGCCTATCATTTATATCATTTAGGTTATACCCATACTTTTAATCCTTCCAAAGGCGTAACCAATGCATTAATGAATAGCTCAACCTTTAATCTTATTTCTAACGACGAATTACGTCAGTTATTAATACGTTGGGATGATGTAGTTACAGATTTTCAAGAAGAAGAAATTTTCGCCTACAATAATTATGTCAATCAATTAAAACCTTTTGAGAAAAAGCATTTTTATTGGGATCATTATGATCAATGGCTTACAGAACCGCGGGTAGATATATCAATTCTTAAAAGTATTGAATTTGATAATTACATTTTAGACCGGTATTACGACTTGTTCAATATTTTTGAAAATACTTCAGGAGAGTTGGAAACTGTTACAAAGAGTATCGATAAAATTATCGAACTCTCTAAACCAGAGGCAAGTGAATGAATCAATTAATGATTACTCAATCACGTCAACAGCAACAACAAAATAATTGGTATCACCTTGCCATGGCATGGATTTAAACCGTTCTTTATAACTTAGTTTAACGCGTTTCCCTTCCGATGCTTCAAGCTGTTTTAAAACATCCTCATCTAAAATGGAGAATTCCCAGAGGTTTCCCTCTAAGCCATCATTGGCCGCACCCGTTCTGAGTCCGCCTAAATTAAGTTCCCCTTCATACGTTTTAAGGATAACCCCTTTTTTAGAGATTTTAATTAACTGACCCGCACGGGTTCCTTCTGAATAGGTCCAAGAACAAGCCCAAATAAAGAACGCGCCTAACAGGACAACCACAAATACAACTTTCAAAATAAACCGCTTCATCTTTACTTTAAAAGACTTCTTTTCTTCATTCATAACAAAAAATATTCGATTGTACTAAACACAAGTAAATGTAACTAAAATGCGCCTTATAACAAGTACACTGTTTGAGGTTTTAAATGCTTGCTTGTACGGGTGAGACGTGAGACGTGAGCTTGCCTGCCTCTGGCAGGACGTGAGACGTGAGACGTGAGACGTGAGACGTTAGACGTGAGACGTGAGACAAAAATAAAAGTTTACTGAATTGATGTTCGTCAGAATTAAACTCCCCTATTTCAAAAAATCATATCTTTATTTAAACTGATTCGATGTGATAAAATTCGTTGATGCAGGTATTGGTCATTAAGTAGCAGTAATGCCACCCATGCATTGACAACTAGCATCCAAAATATAAAACAACCAAATGAAAGACAGTACACTCATTTTATTCACCTTGATCCTTTTAATGGTTCAGCAAAGTATCTTTGGGCAGGAACTATCCGGTAAAGTAACCCCTTATGTTGCCATACAAGACGCTGCAGTAGCCATTAAAAATGTTACCATCATCGATGGCACCGGTGGCGCTGTTAAGTACAATCAAGATCTTTTATTCCTTGAAAATAAGATTACTGCAATTGGTAATCACGGAGCAATTGCGATTCCTGAAAACGCCAAAATCATTGATGGAACCGGGAAAACCGTAATTCCGGGATTGATCATGCTACATGAACATTTATTCTATGGCAAGCCTTACGACGGACATTACCAAGGAAGGCACATGACCAATACTTTTCCACAAATGTATCTGGCAGGAGGTGTTACAACCATGCGAACCGCGGGAAGTCTCGAAGCAAATACAGACTTGAACATAAAAAACTTAATTGAGCAAGGAAATATGGTTGGACCCACAATCGATGTTTCAACACCGCATGTGGAACGCTTAGGTTTTATTCCTCAATTACAATCCCTTTATGGAGATGAAAGCATTGAAAACTGGTTGAATTATTGGTTTGATAAAGGTATTACTTCGGTAAAAGTCTACAACAATATCACCAAGGAAGATCTAAGTGAAATCATCAAAATATCCCACAAAAGGAATGTAAAAGTTACAGGGCATTTATGTTCCATCACCTATCGGGAAGCGGCCGAAATGGGCATCGATAATTTGGAGCATAGCTTTATGGCATCAACCGATTTTGTTGCCGACAAGCCTGAAAATAAATGCGTTTATGGGGAACCTTCACTTGACGCACTGGACGACAACGATCCAAAATTAATAGCCTTGATGCAATTCCTTATCGACAAGGATGTAACCCTTACCTATACGCCAACCGTATTCGAACCTTTTACCAATAGAGAGGTGATCCTTGGGGGCGGAAGCACCGCACTCGCACCCTATTTATTGGAGCAAATGCAAACCATGTACAATCAACAAATCAATACAAAAAGAGATTCTTTGAGTTTGATAGGTTTTAAGAAAGAAATGAAACGAGTCCTGAAATTCCATACGATGGGAGGTAAAATCACCGTCGGGACGGATCCTACAGGTTCCGGAAAAACCATTGCCGGCTATGCCAATCAGCGATTAATTGAATTGCTTATGGAAACGGGGTTTAGCATTGAAGAAACCATAAAATTAGCTTCATTAAACGGAGCAGCATACCTAGGAATTGAAACAAAAACCGGAACCGTTGAAGTTGGAAAAGAAGCAGATTTAGTACTTCTCAATGGGGACCTATCGAACGATGTCTCAAAAATAAGAAACATGGAATTGGTGTTCAAAAATGGCGTTGGATTCGATTCGAAAAAAATATTCGATGCTGTAAAAGGCAAGGTTGGACTTTATTAATAGTAGAAGTAAAAACCCTTTAGTTAGTAAATGTGCTAATTGGCATGTAATGGTGAGACGTGAGCTTGCCTGCCTCTGGCAGGACGTGAGACGTGAGACGTGAGACGTGAGACGTGAGACGTGAGACGTGAGACGTGAGACGTGAGACGTGAGACGTGAGACGAAAAATATTATTTTTTAGATTAAGTATGTTCTTTATTATAAGAATTCGTTGAGTTTCCTTTACGACCTCCCCTATTCCACTAAAAATCATATCTTTATTTAAACTGATGCAACGTGATAAAATTCTTTAGGCGAATTCGCTACAACCTCATGGAACAAAATAAAACAGGAAAATATTTAAAGTATGCGGTGGGAGAAATTGTGCTCGTGGTTCTTGGAATACTGATTGCGCTTCAAATTAACAACTGGAACAACCAAAAAATAGAACGCAACCTTGAAACCAACATTCTAAATGAAATTCTAGTCAACCTAAAAAAGGATGTGATCAACATAAATTCAAAAATCACGTTTAACGAAGACAAAATAAAATATAATTCTGAGGTATTAGAACACTTAAAAAACAAAACACCATTAACGGATTCACTTAGAATCGCTTATGCACGATTACTCGGCAGAGGAACCTTTCAACCCATAACAGTGGCGTATGAAAACCTAAAATCTAAAGGGGTAGACATCATACAAAACGATTCCATACGAATAGGTATTTCAGAATTGTACGATTTCAAGTATTATTATATCACTCATGATTTAAAGTATGATTATGCGTCTTACAAGGAATGGCATGAAAGTGAAGTGCATAAGAATGTTACAACCTCCTTTAACAATGGGCATCTATTAGCAGAACCAAATAATTTATCCGAGGCCCAAGAGAACCATTACTTCAAAGAAGCACTCACGAAGGCTCTTATTTTTTATGCCTACATGAATAGGCTCTATATGATTGGAATCAATCAAAATGAACAAGTACAAAATCTTATTATTGAAGAATTAGGAGAAAGAGAAAAGGCTTAGGATTTAGTTCATCAAAACTATTCTCTTCACTGATAAAAACAATACCAATTAATCCCGAATTTAACTATGATTAGCCTCTTTATCGTAATTTATTTATTGATTACTCTTGGCATCGGGTTTTGGGCTTCAAAAAGAATAAAAACCGCGAACGATTTTACTCTTGCAGGGAAAAATCTAACGACCTCATTTGTGGCTGTCACCTTATTTGCCACCTGGTTTGGAAGTAGTCAGATCATGGGGAACCCCGGTTATTTTATCAAGGACGGTTTTTCTTCCTACGTCACTTTGGTCTTATCCTGTGGAATCTGTTTGTTCATTGTTGGTCAGTTCTATGCCCGGAAATTATATCGAATGAACCTAGTAACAGTAAATGATTTTTTTAGGGTTCGGTATAATAAAAAACTCGAATTAACATCGTCCATCATCATGATATTGGCGTATCCACATTGGATTGCGGCTCAGTTTGTCGCATTGGCGTATTTATTTAATGCGGTTATTGGCATTCCAATTGAATATGGCATATTCCTCGGGGCAATTATCGTTGTATTTTACACCTACATAGGAGGCATGTGGGCCGTGGCCTATACAGATATGATTCAGAGTATTATGATTCTTATCGGTTTGGTTTTACTGCTTGTAGCCATATTAAATCAAACAGATGGCCTAACCCCCATATTTCAAAATCAGCCAAGAGAATTTTATAATTTCTTTCCCACTGGAGGGATTGATGCTTGGTCCGACTATATAGCTCTTTTGCTGGCTTTTGTGGTGGGTGCCATTCCGGTGCAGGAAATCTATCAGCGTGCATTTTCTGCTAAAAGTGAAGGTGCTGCTCGTAATGGCCTCTTTCTAGGTGCCATACTTTTAGTGCTCATCCCGAGCATTCCTCTTGTAATTGGTTTAGGCGGCGTCTATTTGTATCCCGAATTATTAAAAGATGGAATCAATCAAGACATCATACCCACTTTGGTCAATACAATGACCAGCGTACCAGTCCAAATTTTATTTTATGGCGCCATGATCTCTGCGATTCTTAGTACCTCCAGTGGCGCCATGCTTGCCCCGGCCACAGTAATTGGAGAAAATCTCATTAAGCCCTACACAAAAAACCTTTCGGATAAAAAATTACTGCTCTACACGAGATTAAGTGTAGTCGCAGTAGCCATTACCTCCTGTTATTTCGCATTCGACGATACCGATATTGTTGGCTTGGTTGAAGCCTCTTTAAGCCTTATTTTGGTCTGTCTTTTCGCACCCTTTACTTTTGGCTTATTTTGGAAAAAATCTTCAATCATAGGTGCCTGGTCGGCGATTATAATCGGTGGATTTACGTGGTTTTTTTGCTTTATTTTTGATACTAGAATTGACGCTACCATCTATGGTTTTGCGATTAGCTGCTTAAGCATGATGGTCGGGAGTTTATTGTATCCTGATAAAATCGCAGATGAATAGCTCGCCGTGAGACGTGAGCTTGCCTGCCTCTGGCAGGACGTGAGACGTGAGACGTGAGACGTGAGACGTGAGACGAAAAATATTATTTTTTAGAATAAGTATGTTTTTTATTATAAGAATTCGTTGAGTTTCCTTTACGACCTCCCCTATTTCAAAAAATCCTATCTTTATTTAAATTGATGCAACGTGATAAAATTCTTTAGGCGAATTCGCTACAACCTCATGGAACAAAACAAAACAGGGAAATATGTAAAGTATGCGGTGGGAGAAATTGTGCTCGTGGTTCTTGGAATACTGATTGCGCTTCAAATTAACAACTGGAACAACCAAAAAATAGAACGCAACCTTGAAACCAACATTCTAAATGAAAT
>JAHEMZ010000101.1 GCA_024643385.1 Flavobacteriaceae bacterium
ACTTTCCTGCCTTCATAGAATCCTTGGCCATACGCGCATGCCAAAGCCATGGTGTGGAGATGATCACCGCATCTATATTCTCTAAGCGCAATAAATTTTGATAATCGTACTCATCTTTACCGAAAACGGCCGGGGATGGTTTATTGGCTTCGGCAATCATTTTCTGTGCAATATCAATTCGTCTGGAATCAATATCACATATCGCAGTTACCACACAATCATTACGTGAAAGTACGTTATGTAGATGATTGGTTCCTCTAAGGCCAACGCCGATCAGCGCTACATTCAATACCTCCTTACTTGTGGCGGTATTTTTACTCCATGCAATATGCGGAGCCAGGGTAATTCCTGCGCCTACCAAGGCAGTTTTTTGAACAAATTCTCTTCGAGTACTCATAGGTTATGGTTTGTGATAAAAATAGCATTTTTCTAAGTTTTTAAGGCAAGTTTTTTGGGGTAATATGCTTGTAATTATCTACAATTTACATCGACTAAACAACTTATCGGCCCCCTTATAACAGTGCTCAAGTTTCGCTTATTCGGGACATATTATTTTGTATTTTGCAAATGTTTATGCAGCAAGAGAGAATATCATATATCAAAAAGCATTGGAGCACGCTTTTGTTCGGAATACTTTTAGTATTGCTTCTCATTCCTGCGACAGGAGTTCCCATCAAGGTTTTTATCAATCGATTAATTGCCTTTAGCCCTTCTACAATATCAGAGGATGATCGAAAGTCACTGGATACCTATGAATGGGAATTGGAATCGTTGGAAGGAAGTCGAGTGAATCTCAATCAATCCAGAGGCAAAGTGATCGTCATAAATATTTGGGCCACCTGGTGTCCTCCATGTTTGGCAGAATTACCTTCACTTCAACATCTTTATAAGTTGTACGGTGATCAGGTAGATTTTTATTTTGTTTCGCAAGAACCCAAGGAGGTGCTTTCTCGGTTTCTATGGAAGAATGGTTATCAAATTCCGGTCTATCGAATACGTCAAAAAATGCCTGAATCAATAGAAACAAGTTCGTTGCCAACCACTTACGTTATTTCCAAAGATGGAGAGATCATAATGGATGAAACCGGAGCAGCCAAGTGGGATAGTGAGAGGGTGATCGAACTTATGGATACGCTACTAAAGTAACTACGGGTTATAAGGCACTCATGCCTCAAATTATTTCAAGTTGTTTTATTACATTAGCGTTCTTGTTTTTATGATAAGATTATTCTAATTCATATTCGTATATTCTTCTGAACTATAATTTAAAAATATCAACTCCAAACAGTATTTTATCGTATGTACGGGCAGGAAGATTGTTATATTGGTCATTGATCTTATTTATTTTGGAGTCTTATTGGTATGGCTGGGAACTTTCCAAGGCCTGGGAGAGTGAAGTGACCTGGAGGATCCTATTTTGGTTTTCCTTTTTTATCTTTTCATTTGTGCATATTTTTTTGGTGCTAATGGATGGTTGGTCACGGTATCAGGATTACAAACGAGCGAAGGATCAATTTTTCATGTATGGCTTTCGCGGAAAGATCGCCGATCTGTATATAGAGTCAAAATGTCAGCGAATTGCGGCCCAAGTAGCGGCAAATGAGTTGGGATTACAGAAACAAATAGATGCTCATTATCTAAAAAAAGGCGTTAAATGGTTTCATTTTATTCCCTATTTTATGCTGAAGGATCCCTTGTTTATGGTGCGAAGTGGTTTTTGGAAACGAACCTTTTTGGAGAGGAATTACGCACCAAAATTTGATTATAAATTGCTTTCATTACAAAATCAACCGTGATCATAGAAGCTACTGGTATTACGAAAAAATACGGAGATACGTTGGTATTGGATGGAATAGACATTTCCTGTGCGGCGGGGGAGATCTGCGGGGTGCTTGGCGCCAATGGTGCAGGTAAATCGACTTTATTCAAAATAATAACGGGTTTAGTGGCACCGACCTCAGGCACGGTAAAAATTAGGGCAACCCCACCAAAGCCTATCGGTGGAATTATCGAAAAACCTTCCCTCTATCCTTATTTAAATGCCGAGGAGAATTTAAAGGTCTTTGCTAAAATGCAGGGACTTCCTACCGATCGAGACTTTATTGAGGGGAAATTAATCCAGGTGGGATTATCTCTGGAAAAAAAGTATATCGTAAGCAAGTATTCCATGGGGATGAAACAGCGCTTAGGTATTGCCATTGCGTTATTGAATAATCCAAAGTCTTTGATCCTGGATGAACCTTTTTCGGGTTTGGATCCCTTGGGAATAATTTCCTTGCGAGGACTAATTTTTAAATTGGCTTATGAGGAAAGGATCGCCATCATCATTTCTTCTCATATCATGGAGCAACTCTTAAGTCTATGTCATAAACTCTATGTGCTTAAAAATGGCAAACTGGTGAATTCCGGAGAAGTTGGTGAACTGATGCAGCAACACATTCTGCAGTATGAAATTACCGCAGAGCACATCGAGGAATCAGAAATATTAAGATCGTACGAGGTTCATTTTGTAGATCACCGCGCTATCGTTTCCATCTCAAAGGAGGATGTACCCGATTTGTTGTCGAAATTACTCCGGGAAGGTTATGCAGTTACCGGGTGTAAAGCCTTATGGAATATGGAGTCACTTTTTTAATATGGCAAGTGTCGTGGGCCTTACAGGGATTGAGCTTTTCAAGCTGTTTAAACAGCGCAGAACCTACTTTGCATTGGCGGCTATTTTTCTTATGGAGATCGTGGTCTTCGTGATCGCCTATGATCAAGGAACCTATATATTGGATGCTGTGTTGGAGTCTTTAAAAGATTCCTTTTATCTAAAAGGGGATTTACTGAATGGTAATTTACTGACCTTCTTCTTGCTGAATTCTCTTTGGTTTCATTTACCATTATTATTAATGATCATTGTGTCAGGGATGTTCACGCTGGAATACCAGGAAGGTACCATTCGGACTGTCTTTCTGCAACCCATTGCTAAATGGAAATTCCTTGCGGCTAAATATGCCGCAGCCATAATATTTACAGTGATGGTGGTATTTATTTTAGCAACGAGTGCCTTTTTACTGTCGTACGGACTTTTTGGAAGAGGAGATCTGGTAGTTTATATTGATTCCCTGAATTTCTTTGAATCGGATGTTGCTTTTCGACGTTTATTGTTCGCCTTTTTAAGCGGAACATTAACGATGATATTTTACGCTTGTCTCTGCTTAACGATCGCCGTATTTCTGAAGGAATCTCTAAAAACATGGATCGTGGCTACCCTGTTTTTGATCTTGACAAATTTGTCTTCTCAACTGGATTTTGATATTTGGGGGTGGGATGTTTGGTTTTTCCCTAAACTGATCACCACTTGGAGAGAGTTCTTTAATTATACGATTCCCTGGGGTCGGATCGCGTATAGTCAGTTGATACTGATTATTTTTACAACGGTGGTTATTTTCTTAGGGATGCTAAAGTTTCAAAAAAACGATATTGGATGAGATATATAATCTATAGTTTATTAGTAAGCATGTCACTTTCCTTATCTGCTCAGGAATTGGATGCCGATTTGATGCTGATCAAGGAGCGAATGGAACAGGTTCAATCCTATGATGCACATGTAACTTTTGCTGTAGATATCAGTTTTATCAATATGCCTGAAAAAAAAGCGGTGGTTCAATTTGAAAAAGGAAAGAAGGTCACTTTTAAATCGGATGATTTTGTGCTTATTCCTAAGAAAGGGCTGGATTTCTCTTTAGCGCAACTTTTTAGCGAACCCTTCTTTACGGTAGATAGGGGCGAGGAAATGCTGAATGGAAGATCGTATAAGGTCGTGAACGTCATTCCAACAAATAATGAAT